>JAEWNJ010000020.1 GCA_023392795.1 Candidatus Cloacimonadota bacterium | reverse complement strand
AACTACACCACCGGTCTATTTCCGAAGCGCAGAATAAGACGCGCTTCTTTTTCTGCGGGATTTTTTGACGTCATAAATGAGCTTTTTGACCTCTTCGAGGCTCTTACATGTGCCGCTAGGCAAAACTCTACGCATTATCTGACATTATCCAGGACTCTATGATCACAATCAAGGCTAATCAAAACTGAGTTGTTTCGACAGAGTCACACTGCCCTATGCCAAAAACCCTCTATCTATCAGTGTGCGCAGCCAATTCTCAATTCTCAATTCTCAATTCTTTAGTGATTTACCCCTTTCTATCTTGTAGTTGATACGCCACTCATACACCGGTCGTACACCGGTCGTACAATCGTATGACCGGTGTACGACCGGCTCACGAAATGCGTATGAAGCTCAAGATAGGAAGTTCATAGAACCGGTTGGTGATGATTAATCAGGATCACTTTCAAACTAAGTGGGTAATGCATACGTTAAGTATCCACATTTTTGTAAGGCTTCGAGCCTGAACTAGGATGTCCTGCCCCAAAAACTAGTTGACTGAATTGCAGCTCTTCAAATCGTGTGTAAAAAACTAACATTCCGAATAAGGAGAATCAATGGCTTACAACAAGATGAAAACCGACCTGCAGCAGCTCTTCACCGAGCTCAAGGAACAAGGCCTTTACAAGAATGAACGCATTCTTACCACCCCACAGGGCGCTGAGATTGGCGTAACCGGCGGAGTGAAAGCTCTGAACTTTTGTGCCAATAACTACCTGGGCTTGGGCAATCACCCCGAAGTGATCAAAGCTTCCCAGGAAATCATGAACAAATGGGGCTACGGCCTGGCTTCCGTGCGTTTTATCTGCGGAACCCAACAGATCCACAAAGATCTCGAAGCCGCGGTCTCCAAGTTTCTCGGTACCGAGGATACAATTCTCTATGCTGCTTGCTTTGATGCCAATGGTGGCGTTTTCGAGCCCCTCTTGGGTGAAGATTCAGCTCTGATCTCCGATGAACTGAACCATGCCTCCATCATCGACGGCGTACGTCTTTGCAAAGCTCAACGTTATCGTTACAAACATGCTAACATGCAGGAGCTGGAAGAAGCCCTCAAGGCATCTCAGAATTTGAAGTATCGCCTGATCTGCACCGATGGTGTTTTCTCCATGGATGGAGATATGGCCAAGCTCGATCAGATCTGCGATCTTGCTGATAAATACGATGCTTTGGTGATGGTGGACGATAGCCATGCCACAGGTTACATTGGTAAAACCGGACGTGGCACTCCCGAGCAATTTGGCGTGATGGATCGCGTGGACATCATAACCACTACCTTTGGTAAAGCCATGGGTGGCGGAAACGGTGGATGCACCAGCGGCCGTAAAGAAATCATCGAACTCCTGCGTCAACGCAGCCGTCCTTACCTCTTCTCAAACACTCTGGCCCCTGCCATCGTCGGCGCTACCATGAAAGTGTTGGAGCTGCTTTCTGCCAATACCGAGCTGCGCGACAAGGTTTGGGACAACGCCAAGTACTTCCGCAGCAAGATGATCGAAGCCGGTTTTGACATCGTGGAAGGCAACACTGCCATCGTTCCCGTGATGCTCTATGATGCTCCTCTGGCCATCAAGATGGCTGATATGCTGCTCAAAGAAGGTGTTTACGTGATCGGCTTTGTGTATCCCGTGGTACCCAAAGGCAAAGCTCGCATCCGCGTACAGCTTTCCGCCGCGCATAGCCATGAAGATCTGGATAGAACCATTGCCGCATTCATCAAGATCGGTAAAGAGCTTGGGCTCATCAAATAACTCTTAATGCGTAAAGGGGTGATATTTCTGGTCCCGGTGCCCATCGGCAACCTCAGAGATATCACCCTTCGTGCGCTTGATGTACTCGCTTCTGCCAAACTGATCGCCTGCGAGGACACTCGAAAAACTGCCTTTTTATTGTCCGAACATCACATTCCCGTTCCCAAACTCATCAGCTTTCATAAGTTCAACGAACGTAGCCGGGAAGACCAGCTCTTCACCCATCTGGAAAGCGGCGAAGACCTTGTGATAGTATCAGATGCCGGCTCCCCCGCCATTTCTGATCCAGCCCTGGCCATCATTCGCTCCGCGATAGAAAGAAATATCGAGATAGTCGCACTGCCCGGTCCCACTGCTTTGATTCCCGCCTTTTCTGTAGCAGGTCTGGGCGAAGGCAAGTTTCAATTCTTAGGTTTTCTGCCTGTGAAAAACAAAGAACGCGAAGCTATATGGGAGCAACTGAAAAGCTACCCCTACCCCAGCATCATCTATGAAAGCGTTCATCATCTAAAAGCTACTCTGGAGGCCCTATGCTCTGCCTTGGGCGATCGGCGGGTATCGATCAGTCGCGAAATCAGCAAGCTCTATGAAGAGTGCATTCGTGGTTCTTTATCAGAGATTGTCGCAGACTTTCCCATCACGGAAAAAGGGGAGTTTGTAATTGTCCTGGACGGTGCCGAACTCTGTGAAGAGCCTTTCCCCAATCCCGAAGCCGAGGCCATGCTTCTGGCATTCAAAGATGTTCACAGCAAGGAATTGGCTGATATGTTGGCAGCACGTTTCGGGATCACCAAGAAGGAAGCTTACTCATTCATCATAGCCAGGAGAAGGCGTTGATCCCCTTTCTGCTTTTTGATTTTGATGGAACCATCGCCGATTCGATGGATTTGGGTATGCAGATTGCCAATAGTCTGGCCCCCAGATTTGGCATCGATTCCATCAGTCGCGAAGAGTTTGATCTTATTCGTACGATGAGTATCCCTAAAGCGCTAAAAACCTTGAAGATCCCTTTTTACAAACTGCCCCAGGCCATCCCCCTCGCCCTGGTGGAATACCGCCACATGATCCACGATCTTCACCCCTTTGAAGGCATTCATGATATGCTGCGGGATTTGAAGAATCTGGGGCATAGAATGGCGTTGTTGAGCTCCAACAGCAGGGAAAACCTGAATCACTTCATTGAGCAGCATGATCTGAACTTTTTTGAATGGGTGGAGGGAACATCCGGCATCCTGAACAAGCACAGCAGCATCCGAAAACAGATGAAAAAACACGGTTTGAAGCCAGATAACGTGATCTACGTGGGTGATGAAATCCGCGATATCATTGCCGCGCACAAATGTGGGATCAGGATCATATCTGTGTCCTGGGGTTTTCATACCGTCGATCTGCTGGCCAGCAAGAATCCCGATTACCTGGTGGATAATCCCCGGCAAATCGTGCAGTTGATGCGCAGTATCAGTTCTTAGTGCTTGGTTGGTGCTTTCTTAGGGTCTGCCAACTCCATAGTAGCTGAAGCCCAATTCACGAACCTGCGCGGGATCATATTGATTGCGGCCATCGAAAATCACCGGAGTATTGAGCAATTCTTTCATCCTGATGAAATCGGGATAGCGGAATTGGCGCCATTCAGTAATCAACAGCATGGCGTCCGCGCCCTCAAGCGCACTGTATTCATCGTCACATAAGGTCAGGCTATTATTTGCACCCATGATCCGCCGGGCTTCCTGCATGGCGATGGGATCGTAAGCTCTCACCTTTGCCCCGAGCGCGGTTAATGCGTTTATCATTACAATGGATGGGGCTTCGCGCATGTCATCGGTCTGAGGTTTGAAGGCCAGGCCCCAGATGGCAAAGCATTTACCGGCAAGGTCATCACCAAAATGCTGTTTTACTTTGTCGATCAGCATCATCTTCTGATCCTTGTTCACGTCTTCCACCGCTTTGAGGATGCGGCTGTCGTATCCCACCTTTCCAGCCATGTGAATCAAGGCTTTGATGTCCTTTGGGAAACAGCTGCCGCCATAGCCAACGCCAGGATAGATAAACTTGTAGCCTATGCGGCTGTCGCTGCCGATGCCGTTGCGGACTTCTTCCACATCCGCTCCATAGGCGTCGCAGAGTCTGGATATCTCGTTGATGAAGGAGATCTTTGTTGCCAATAGCGCGTTTGCCGCGTATTTGGTCATCTCTGCCGACCGGATGCTCATCACGATGACACGGTCGTGCGTGCGGCAGAATGGCGCATATAGTTTGTGCATGATCTGCGCGGCTTTGTCGCTATCGGTACCGATCACCACGCGATCGGGCTTCATAAAGTCTTCGATAGCGGCGCCCTCCTTCAGAAACTCGGGATTGGAAACCACGTCAAACTCGATCTTTGCTCCACGTTCATCCAGCTTTTGCTGCACCTGGGCTTTTACCAGATCAGCCGTTCCTACGGGTACAGTGGATTTATCCACTATCACCTTGTAGCCGTCCATATGTGTGGCAATCTCCGCTGCCGCAGACAGTACATAAGAGAGGTCTGCGCTACCATCCTCATCGGGAGGAGTGCCCACAGCGATAAAGATGATCAGGGCTTCTTGCACAGCAGACTTCAGGTCTGTAGTAAAGGTGATGCGCCCAGCTTCCATATTGCGGTGTACCATGTTCTCAAGACCGGGCTCAAAGATCGGGATCTCTCCCTTGTTCAGCATGTCGATCTTGCGAGAATCCTTGTCCACACAAATAACTGTGTTCCCCATATCGGCGAAACATGCGCCGCTGGTTAGACCAACGTATCCGGATCCGATTACTGCGAGTTTCATCTATTTCTCCTGAAGTTTAAAGTAGTAGATTACTTCCGAAATGCCCTCTGCCAGAGTGTAGCGGGGTTCCCACCCCAGTTCCTCTTTTGCCTTATCGATTTTGAGCAATGAGCGGCGAAGATCACCCTTGCGGGCAGCACCTTTTTTGGGCTCAATCTGCAGTCGCATCTGCCGGCATATTTCATTGAATAGGGCTCTGGTACTGGTTTCGATGCAGGTGCCGATATTAAAGGCCTCACCAGACCCTTTATTCAGTGCTGCCAGGTTTGCCGCCACCACGTCTTTTACATATACATAGTCCCTGATCATGCCATCCGGTTCTTCGGGATAAACATTCAAAGTAGGAGTTTCCTCGGCCAGTAGCTTTTCCACAAAGATGGAAACCACTCCGGCTTCACCATGCGATACCTGACGCGGACCAAACACATTGGCGTAGCGCAGCACGGTATAATCCAGCCCGTAAGTTTTTTGGTAGAAGTATAGGTAGTTTTCTCCCACCATTTTATTGATGGCATATACCGATAAGGGTTTGGGATTGTAGGTTTCTGATGTGGGATACTCTGTGGCTTCGCCATACATCGCTCCGCCGGATGAGATGTAGATCACCTTTTTTACCTGATGCTTTACACAGTTCTCCAGGATGTTTATCAAGCCTTTCACGTTGATTTCGGCATCGGTGAGAGGGTCTTCCACCGATAATGGTACCGATATCTGCGCGGCATGATGATCCACCACATCTGGCTTTTCCTTGGCAAAGATGTATTCCAGACGGGGATCACATATATCCAGCTCGTAGAATCTGGCTTTGGGATTGAGGTTCTTGGGGTATCCGGTTCTAAAATTATCCACGATCACTACGTCGTGACCCGCTTCCACAAAGGCATCCGCCACGTGCGAAGCGATAAATCCTGCTGCTCCTGTGATTAGTATCTTCATTGTTCATCCTCGATGATTTCATATTCTCCGATGATTCTCACGTGTTTGGGATCCACGGTCATCAACACTGCCTGTCTCAGGATCTCCACCTGCAGACGCACTTCTGAGATCTTATCGTGACTTTCCACAACTCCGCGAGTCCCTTTCAAAGCCCCCTCAGTGATCTCCACTTCCAAACCTTTGGAAAGCCACAGGGCGGGAGCCAAATCCACTTCCTGCCTCGTTACACCACATATCCTTCCCAGTTCCTGCAAAAGCTGATTCTGGTTACCCACACGGATGAAGCGTACAATCAGCCCCGATATGGCGATCTTTTCCCGGTCCAGCGGGCCAATAATGGCAAAGATGTAACCTGGGAACATCGGAAGCGTGGTAACTACCTTTCGTCTTTGATACACTCGCTTATGTTTGATCTGGGGCAGATAATACTGGATCAGGCGTTTACCCAGATAATCAGCCAGGCGCTTTTCACAGCGTGGTTTGCAATGAATCACTACCCAGCGAAAGCTCTCGTCCTCGGGAACTTTCAGTTCCCCAAAGAGTTCATTGATGATCACCGGTTTATGTGTTGCCAAATCCAGCCAGCCTCATCAGTACCGATATTGCTCCGGTTTGTAGGGTCCTTCCACCGGGACTCCAATGTATTCCGCCTGCCTTACGCTAAGGTGCGTCAGCTCTACTCCCAGTTTGTCCAGATGCAATCTGGCCACTTCCTCATCAAGGATTTTTGGGAGTGTGTAAACACCCAGTTCATGCGGATGCTGCCAGAGATCCATCTGCGCCAGCACCTGATTGGTAAAAGAACAGCTCATTACGAATGATGGATGGCCCGTAGCGTTCCCCAGGTTTACCAAGCGGCCTTCCGAAAGCAGGATGATCGCTCTCTCATTGGGAAGCTCGATCAAATCTACCTGTGGTTTGATATTGACCTTCTTCACACCCTCCAGATTGTAGAGTTTATTCACTTGGATCTCGTTGTCGAAATGCCCGATATTGCAGACAATGGCATTTTGCTTCATCTTCATGATGTGATCCACTCTGATCACGTCGCAGTTCCCTGTGGCCGTCACAAAGATATCAGCGGTCTCCACCATGTTGTCCAGAGTGTTCACTTCAAAGCCTTCCATCGCCGCTTGCAGGGCACAGATTGGATCTATCTCGCTGACCACCACGCGAGCACCAAAGCCCCGCATGGATTGCGCGCAGCCTTTGCCCACATCTCCATAACCACAGACCATCACGGTCTTACCGGCCACCATGATGTCAGTGCCGCGTTTGATGCCGTCGGCCAGAGATTCGCGGCAGCCATAGAGATTGTCAAACTTGCTCTTGGTGACGCTGTCATTCACATTGATGGCGGGGAACAGCAGCAAACCCTTTTCCATCATTTGATACAGACGATGAACTCCTGTGGTGGTTTCTTCGCTGACGCCTTTCAAGTTAGCAGCTATCCGATGCCAACGTTGGGGATCGCTTTCCAGCCGATCGATCAGCAGTTCCTGCACCAGACGAAACTCCTCATTATCCGAATCTGCCTGCGGAAGAATGCCGCTTTCACGATACAAATCTTCCAAGCGATATCCTTCATGGATCATCAGGGTGGCGTCTCCCCCATCGTCCACGATCAGGTCGCAATCGCCATCGGGCCAGACCAAAGCCTGATATGTGCACCACCAGTAATCCTTCAAGCTCTCACCCTTCCAGGCAAAGACCGGGATTCCGGCATCCACCATTGCTGCCGCGGCGTGATCCTGCGTGCTGAAGATATTGCAGCTTGCCCAGCGCAATTTAGCGCCCAGATCCACCAAGGTCTGCATCAACACGGCTGTTTGAATGGTCATGTGTAAGCTGCCCGTCACACGAGCACCAAGCAGGGGTTTTTCATGGCCGTACCTTTCACGTAATGCGATCAGGCCGGGCATTTCCATCTCTGCCAGAGCTATCTCTTTGCGTCCGAAATCAGCTAGCTTCAGATCGGCAATCTTGTAGTCCATCTTGTACCTCTAAAAAAAGACACCAGAGCGCGATCCACAAACATGAATCGCGCCCAATATACTGTGTATTAGTTATTTATCTGCGGTTGCGATCTCTGGGACCACCACCGGAACGGAAATCTCTGCCTCCACGGGGTGAGCGATCATCACGACGCGGAGCGGCAGGACGCTCGGGAGCATTGGGATCGGGCTCTGGATTGCCTTCCACGCCTTTCATGGTAAGCGAAAGCTTGCCTTTTTCCATGCCCAGCGCCTTAACGTGTACCACGTCACCAAGCTTGACCATATCTTCGGGATGGCCGATGCGGGATGTGTGCATCTGAGATACGTGAACCATTCCTTCTTTTGCCCCGCCGAGTATCTTCACGAATACTCCGTAAGGTTCGATGCGGGTGACGGGACCTTCAAACTCTTCGCCGGGCTGAGGATCGATGGCAATGCCTTTGATGATGGCTTTTGCCTTATCGATGCTTTCCTTATTCGGGGAGAGGATTCTTACGGTTCCGTCATCCTGGATGTCGATGCCAACCTGGCAACTTTCGATAATGGATTTGATCATCTTCCCGGCTGGTCCGATGATTTCGCCGATCTTATCGGTGGGCACCTTGAAGCTTTCGATTCTTGGTGCGGTGGGAGCAAGCTCTTCTCTGGGCTGGTTGATGCACTCGCCCATGATGTCCAGGATCTGCAGACGTGCGCGTTTTGCCTTTTCCAGAGCGATGCTCATGATATCTTTGGTGATGCCTTCGATCTTGATATCCATCTGCATGGCAGTGATGCCTTCACGCGTTCCCGCGCATTTGAAATCCATATCGCCCAGATGATCTTCCAGGCCCATAATATCAGTAAGGACAACGTATTTGTCGCCTTCCATGATCAGGCCATTGGCGATTCCGGCCACGGGAGCTTTAATGGGCACGCCGGCAGCCATTAGCGCGAGACAGCCACTGCAGATCGATGCCTGCGAGGATGATCCGTTGGATTCCAGAGTGTCAGCCACAATGCGCATGGTGTAAGGGAATTCTTCCGCGCTTGGCAGCACTGCGGTCAAAGCGCGTTCTGCCAGGTTTCCGTGACCCAGTTCGCGACGACCAGTTGGCCCCATGCGTCCTGCTTCACCAACACTGAAAGGCGGGAAGTTATAATGCAGGAAGAATCTCTTCTTGTATTCCTCTTCCAGAGTGTCTATGATCTGTTCGTCGCTTCCTCCACCCAGTGTAAGCGTGCCCAGAGATTGAGTTTCGCCGCGGGTAAAGAGGGCAGAACCGTGTACGCGGGGTAGAATGTCAATCTCGCAAGTGATATCGCGAAGATCGTCCAAACCACGGCCATCCACGCGGAAGTGCTTATCCAGGATTGAAGCGCGCACATAGCGGCGGATCAATTCGTGGAATGCTTCTTTATAGACCTTTTCATTTTCGGCATAGGCTTCTTCACCATCGGCTGCCAGACGCTTTTCCAGCATATCGGCTTCCACGGCATCAAAGGCATCCTGGCGTTCTTGTTTGCCGAGGATAACTGCGGAATCGGCTATTCTTTGGCCATATTCGTTTTCCATACTGCTGAGGATTTCTTCCGGGATCCCGATCAGCTTCACTTCCACTTTTTCTTTGCCACATTCAGCGATAAAGCCATCCTGCATGCTGCAAAGCTCCTTGATGGCATCATGACCAAAGTAAACCGCATCCAGCATCTCAGCTTCGGAGAGTTCTTGCGCGGCAGATTCGATCATCACCACAGATGTGGCACTTCCGGCAACCGTGAGATTCAGGCGGGACAATTCCTTGAGATCTTTGATCAGGGGGTTGATCACAAACTTACCGTCAATGTAGCCAACCGTCAGTCCGGCAACCGGACCATGGAAAGGAATATCGGAAATGCTGAGAGCCAGCGAAGCGCCCAGTAAACCGAGGTTGGCGGGATCGTTCTCGCCATCGTAGGCCAGGACGTTAACCACCACGTGTACCTGATTGCGAAATCCTTCCGGGAAAAGCGGACGGATAGAGCGATCGATCACGCGGGCTTGCAGAGTGGCATCCGTGGAAGGCTTGGCTTCGCGCTTGAAAAAGCCCCCTGGGATCTTGCCAGCGGCATACATCTTCTCGATAAAATCGACAGTGAGAGGGAAGAAATCCTGATTCTCAGCGGCGTCTTTGCTCATTGTGGCTGTAACCAATATGGCTGTCTCGCCATATTGCAGATACACTGCGCCATTGGCTTGTTTTGCCATTTTACCGGTTTCGGCGATCAGTGTGCGGCCGTTGAATTCGATTTCACGGCGGGTAATGTTAAAATTGTGCATGTATTCTCCTAGGTCCTTACTTAACCGGGGAGAATGAGCAATAGGCAAAGGGCTGATCGCCAGTCCCCAACCCTTGGCTTATTGCTGATTACTCCCTGGTCATTATTGTTGATTCACAAAAATGGAAAAGTGGAGCCTCGCTTTGCGCCGGCATCCACTTTTCCATGACTTTAATATCTTGGCTGAGAAATTACTTTCTGATGCCAAGCGCTTTGATGATCTCGCGGTAACGATTGATATCCGTACGCTTGAGATAGTCCAGTAAGCGCCTGCGCTGCCCGATCAGCTTCAACAGTCCCCGACGCGTGGAGAAATCCTTCGCGTGCACTTTCAGATGTTCAGTGATATCCTTGATGCGTTTGGAGAGCATCGCGATCTGAACTTCCGGGGAACCAGTGTCTGATTCATGGAGTCTAAACTCTGCCATGATAGCCGTTTTGGCCTCAGGTTTTAGTGACATTCATCCTCCCAGATGAAACGTTATATTCAGGCTCTAGCCTGTTGATTGGCACATTGGTGCCGCCTTTCGGACCAGCTTTTCAGAGGGCGTCAATCTGTCCAGCTTTTTTGTAGCCTCAGGATCCAGCTAAGGCATAATGGGCTGTCTCAACACCTGGGTTACCAGCGCATCGGCCGGGCACTCACCTTCCATACTGGGCAGATATGTCCCTTTTGGCAGCTCTCCCACTACCTTGTTCGGATACGGGGCTACCAGTGCCGGGATTTTCGGCCGTGATCAGTTTCTTCGCTTTGGCAGCGATATCGAACAGCGTGTAGGCGTGGTCATCGAATGACGCATCACTCTTCATATTCCACATATTGGAGAGCAGGACAAAGGAGAAATCTGTATCGGGATCGTAGTACATCAATGTGATGTAACCGGCAATTGCACCGGTATGTCCATAGCCGAAGCCCGGACTGAAGGATGTTCCCAGACCATAATTCTGGTCTGGATAATCTGATTCCCGCATTTCGAGCACGGTACTGAGGTCCAATCCTGCAGTACCAGTCTGCCACTTTCTAAGCCAGTACAACAGATCGGCAGCATTGGTTACCAGATTACCCTGAGCAAATTCAAAGGACATATTGTATAGGTCAATGTCGATGGCTCCCTCAGGCAGATAGATCATCCCCGGGATTCGAGGATTTGAAAGGTGCTGAGCCACATCGAGGGGAAATGATGTGGCAGCAAGACCATTTGGTTCCAGGATTTCACTCTTTACATAATCCTCGTAACTCATTCCGCTGACCCGTTCGATGATCTTTCCCAACAGTATGTATCCTGTATTGGAATACTGATGGGCTGCTCCGGGTTCGTTATGGTACAATTGATGCTGCGCCAGGATTCCGATCATCTCATCCACAGTGAAAAAATGTCCTGGATCCTGCTGTTCCACGTAGTTCAGCCAGTTCATTCCGGCATATGGCGCATCCACTGTGGCGGGAATCTCAAAATTACTCAGATCAAAGACCCCGGCACGGTGCTCCAATAGCTGTCTGAGGCTGATCTGTCCTTTAAAAGGAATGTCATAATCGGGCGAATCCGGCAGATAGGCAGTTTCCTTGCCCGGAATGGTAGCAGTGATGCAATCATCGATGTTCAGCTCACCCCGCTGCTGCATCAACATGATGGCAGATGCAGTAAAGGTCTTGGCAATGCTTGCAGCCCGAAAAAGCGAGTTTTTCCCTATGTTCCCTGCTAGATTGGCTTTGGAGAAATACACATTGTCTCCGCGTTGAGCGTAGAATAACACTCCTCCGGCATCGAGATCATTTTGGGTAAGATAGTTTTGCCACATACTGTCCACCAAAGCAGTCACTCTGGCCTGTAGTAACTCGTTAGCGGTAGGGGGTTCCGTGGTGTTTTTGCCACAGGCAAAGATAAGGCTCAGCACCAGAAGGAGGAGCAGGCAACAGATTTTGTTCATTATAGGGTACTCCGTAACAGATTCTGCCAGTTCTAATCTGAAAATTGGTGGAGGTGGCGGGGATCGAACCCGCGTCCAAAGAACAGCGCCATAAAGAATCTACATGCTTAGTTGTCTTTAGGTCTCAAGCGCCTGGGTGAAAGACAATCAGACCCCAGGTACTCCAGCCGATGGTCTTAGCGCTGATTTATCGGCGATCGATCAGCGAGCGGCCATACTGTTTCGACGCCTGAGCTCATCCCGATGGCACGAATGAGGCAGACGTTAGCGCGATTAAGCAGCTAAGAGTAAGTTTTCGTTTGCAATTAATTTGCGGTGCTACTTGTTAACGGAGTGGATAGCATCTCCGGCATGCATCTCTACCACACCAATTCCCTGTCGAAACCATTTCACCCCCAAAAGGGCATAGTGAGCTTTCTTCAAGATATTGATCATCAACCCGCTATATGCCTGTGTAAGAACTACCGGACAATCTAAGGCAAAAGCTTTTGGAGTCAAGCACTATTTTCCAGATGCTTTAAGGCACCAGCCTCATAGCAATTAGTCCTTGACTCAATGATACTCCGAAGTATCCGTGTAACTATACTGAAAGGTATCTTTCCGTAAGCATATATTTGGCAGCCACAACAGCAGACGCAACACCTGCACCACACATAGGAAGATGAACATGCACAATACTATACGGATAGTGATCATAACCGTCATGCTAATGGGCTCAATCGCCCGCGCCATAGACACGGAACAGCACCCTGTCTCTTGGGAGCGCAGCTTCCAGAATCGTCCCGATGCCCATCGTTGGTACTGGGTCAGCTTTCCGGTACTGGACACAGAGCAGGAACAAAACAACAAGATTGGTAATCTGCTTGGTTCCCTTACCCATACTCATTATGACGACGAGTATTCGCTGATGCCAACCTATCTCGACTATATGACATGGATGAATCATGGCTATGCTGATCAACTGCGATGGATGGATTATAGTTGGACTCTCCAAACCCACACGCATAGGATTACGTCCGCACAAGGATACAAGATTGGCCTCCTGCCGCGCATGACCAGCGATTATCCCGCAGCGGCGACGGTAAAGATCCAGGGGAATAAAGCTCCGGATAGCTTAAGCTTCGATGTTTACAGCGGCATGCAAAACTGGCTTGGCTATTTCCTCTTAGAATCCCAAAACCCTGATAAAGCCCTCGGTGACATCTGGGACGATGTGCTGGTGGCCAAAACCAAGGACTGGTGCCTGATCAGGGATGCCCAAAGTGGCGAAATGAAGGGAGTATCCTATCCGCTGAACTACGGCGATATGTTAGTGCTGGTTACCCAAAGAAACCATCATCTTACCTGGAACAAACATCAGTCCGTCACTCCCAGGAGTAAAGCCAGCCCCAGCTACTTTAACTGCGATGAAAAGCAGGATTATGTTCCGCTCTACATCCACCTGCCCGAGCCATGGAACAAGGGAATCAGAGAGATAGGCCTATACGTGCGTGGCGAGCTGAAAGGTGCCGTGGTTGTGGAAGACAGTCTGGAACAGATATCCGCATACATCGATCTACTGGAAGAACTGACTGCTGAGGATGTGGATCTGGCCTTCAAGTATAAAGGTGTCGAAGGATCAGAGGACACCATGGGTATTCTCAGGCTGGAGCCAGGAAGACTGAATGCACAATATGGCGCAACGAAAAGCAGATATCCCTTCTTCGAACTCGATATCAGTGCAGAAGATATAAAGAGGATTACCCCGCTGAAGTTCTCTCTGCGACAAAATCATCCCAACCCTTTCCGCTGGGGCACCACTATCTCTTTCAGCTTGCCAGAAGATACTTTAGTGCAGCTGGATATCCTCAATCTGGAGGGACAGGTGGTGAGGAACCTGATCAATGAGAACCTGGCTGGAGGCTTACATAGCATAAAGTGGGACACGAGGGACATAGAGAACAAGTATGTACCCAGGGGGACATATTTCTGCCGCCTTACCCTACCTAAGATGGTCTTAAGCAAGAGCATGCTATTGATGAAATAGATAGAACAGCGCCTGGTCCTCCAGGCTTGAGACAATGGTCGCCGGAGTGACTATGATCCCCTAAAATACCTCTCGGGCATTTACCATGAAGTTGGTGGAATTATCCCCAAAGCCAAAATCAGCCCTCAGATTCAGCTTTTCATCTGGCAAGATGGAAAAGCGCAACCCTCCGCCCACAGAGTAATGCCAGTCTTTCAGCTTGATATCGCGCACATCAGGGGCCACCTGTCCGCTTTCTGCGAAGGCAACGAAGCCTATCCGACGCGTGAAACTACCGCTAAAGGGGAATATCCTGTTTTCGAGGCGTTGACTGATCCGCGCCTTGTCGATGTATCGCTTTGCATCGTATGCTCTTAACCGAGCGCCCAGCTCCGGATAATTGTAGAATGGCAAATCCCCGCCATGATGGATAAGATCGCTTTGCAGTGCCAATACCGATACCGCGGAGGTTTTTAAGTATGCTCTAAGATCATATTGGGACTCGTAGTAGTCATAGTCACTGCCCCATGCCTCGTTCATAAAGAGCTGCCTGATCTCCAGTTTTACTCCATGCTCCGGGTAGTAGTTATCTTCGGAGGTATCATAAGCGACGGCATACCCCAGTCCCGAATAAAAGCCCGGATCAAAGCCGAGCAATTGATCATTTTGCATCAGTCCATCTTCCTCGTAGTCGCGCACTTTATGCCAGCCTTGCAGTGATCTCAGGGAAAGCCTCAGATTGGTCGTAAGGTTTCTGGTAATCTGGGTTTCGATGGAGTAACGCCTCGAGGTATAATCCTCACCCTCATCCATATCGCTGTCATTGCCGATCCCGTGGTAGGCATCCGGCCAATCCTGAAAGATCATGGACGCAGCAATCTTCCAGTTTTCTGTTCGATACTGTGGCATCAAGACAAACAGAAACTGATGCTTCATGGAATATATCGTATTGGAGAGGATGGAAAATGCCTCCGGCTTCACACTCTCAGATTCCAGATCATGACTGAAAAAGCTAAAAGCTCCCACCATCAGCCTGGTATCTCCAGAATATGCCAGATAAGGGTATGCAGTAAAGGAATTCTGCCCAAATGCTGGCAGTATGACCGCGGCAAGCAAGAACAGACATAAAAGGATTCGGTTCATATTTATACTCCCGGATAAAGCGGCAATAACGCGCCCAGAAAAAGGATAAGCGGTTATCCGGCGGAACAAAGGACAATCTTTGGATTTCCCCTACAGCTTCAGCAGTTTTAGCGGTTGCCGATACTTGCCGTTTTCCTGTAAGCGCAGGATATAAACCCCCGAGGGCAGAGCTTGATTCCTGTCGTCGCAGCCTTCCCAGGCCAGCACCTGATCTCCCTTGTCCTGAGAGCCGGCATAGAGATGCTTCACCAATTGCCCTTTCAGGTTGTAGATCTTGATCTCCACCTCGCTTTTGGCCTCAAGCTGATAACTGATCACGGCAAGCTCGCTGAAGGGATTGGGCGAACTAGT
>JAEWNJ010000013.1 GCA_023392795.1 Candidatus Cloacimonadota bacterium | reverse complement strand
CTGCCGTATTCAGCAAGGGAACGCGAAGAACTGCGTTTTTTTCAGCCCTAAACTGAAATCCTTTAATGTCAACGATGGCGTACATCATTACTCCTTGATTTATGTGGTAGGTGCATCAGATTTGAGGCTGGTATATCTGTCAAGCGGAATTAGCATTGGCATCAACCCAATGGGACTCGAAGAACGGCGGGTAGAGGGAAAATTCCCCCTGCAACCCCAGTTTGTCGTGAGTACTTAGCTTTATCTCTGCGCCTTGAATATACAAAGGGTAAAAAGGTAAGAAACCTAAAATTTAAGGGACTGACCTGCAGAGCCGGAAGCCGTAAAGGCCGAAGCCGATGCCCGGGTAGAATCTGCTCCGATTCGCAACCCGGCAGCCATCGGCACTCCCGTTCCAGTAACCGCCCCGCTGCACACGGTACGACCCGCTCGCAGGACCGGTCGGATTGCTGCTGGGACTGCTGCTGTAATAGCTGTTGCTATACCAATCCCAACACCATTCCATAACATTACCGCTCATATCATAAAGCCCCAAGCCATTGGGAGCTTTGCTGCCGACGGGTTTGTTGGCAAAAGGTGAGTTGTTGCCGCTATACCAAGCCACGGCATTGATGTCATCACTTCCACTATAAAGATAATCCGGTGTGTTCGTGGCTCCACGGGCTGCATATTCCCATTCCGCCTCTGTAGGTAGTCGATAACCATTCGCACTCCAATTACAGATCGCTGCATTCCAAGTGCTGTCACTAGAGCTTGGGACCTTACCCCAATTGGCTGGATTGGTAGAGCCGGAGATACTATACACCGGCGTAAGCTCCTCTGCCATACTACGCAAATTGCAGTATTTCAGAATGGCATACCAGGAGACATCATAGGCAGGATAATTACTTCCGAGACCAGAATCATCCGACCAGAGTTCAACCGGTGTTAAATACTGGGAATATTCTGCCTGAGTTACTTCAGACGTGCCCATATAAAAGGAATTCAAAGTTACAGTGTGCGTGGGGAGCTCATCGCTATAACCCTCACCTCTGGTATCACCCATAGTAAAGGTACCGCCAGGAACAAGGATCATTTCTCCCGGTGTTATACCACTTATGGTATATGTGGCACTCTCAGTAGCGCTTGGCGTCCAGCCTTTTTTATAACCCTTCGCCTTGATGGTTGTAATGTTGAACACACTGATCGGACTGCTGTAAACAGTGGAACGTGAGGTGGGTTCACTACCATCGATAGTATAACGGATCGTAGCTCCAGAAGTAGTACAACTGAGCGTTACATTTTGCGCCGAAGAGTAAGTACCACCCGCTGGATTGAAAGCAGGCGTGGCTACCGTCGGTTGATCTTCTGGTGCAGTGCTTTCCTTTTCGCAGCTAAACGCCAACAAAATTAGTAAAAGCGAAACAATAGGTACTATAAGTCGCTTGTTGTTCATCGTTCCTCCATTATACTGTGTTCGGTTTTTTTACTGTTATCTCTATCTATTATCATAAACATAGGCATCTCTACTGAGGTCTTGTGAAGCTTGGGCCTCCAACCGCGGTGTGTAAACTGAAGGGAGCTTTGGAAATCGTTGTTTGTACGGGCGCTCGCTGTAGCGCCCATTTGAGAATAGGCGGTACGGCGACCGCCTGTACAATTGCGGCACTTGTTGAAGTGCGTTTGAGGTGGCAAGATTCTCTGCCCAGAAAATGCTTGTGCTAAAGCCAAAATGCCTGAACAAAGCCTTATCCTGCACTCTTGCAGATTCAAATGCGTTAATAAATGCATGAGCTACTTTCATAATTTCCTTTTCGCCTTCCGAAACGCATAAGCATAATTTTTACAAATGAAGTAACTGTCAAGCAGAATTTACACTGGCATTCCCCCTTTTTTTGAATCCAGACTTATTTTCTCAATCCTGAAACCTGAAGCATCCCTCCACATGATCATTCACCATTCCTGCCGCCTGCATAAAGGCATAACAGATGGTGCTGCCCACAAACTTGAAGCCCAGCTTTTTAAGGGCAGCACTCATGGCATCGGACTCCGGCGAAGTGGCAGGAACGTCGGTAAGCTGCTTTCTATGAGGTTGCAGGGTTTGTCCGCCGGTGAATTGCCAGATGTATTTATCAAAGCTGCCATACTCTTTTTGCACCTCCAGAAAGAGCCTGGCATTGGTAATGGTGCATGTTATCTTGCTTTTATTGCGGATAATACCGGCGTCATGCAGCAATGCTGCGATCTTATCTTCGCCATATTTGGCGATTTTCTGCGGATCGAAATTATCAAAAGCCCGGCGCAGGTTCTCACGTTTATTGATGATGCAGCTCCAGCTAAGCCCGGCCTGAAAGGCATCCAGCACCAGAAATTCAAATAGTTTGCGGTCATCGTGCAGGGGTACGCCCCATTCCTCATCGTGATACTTTATCATCAAGGGGTCGGGGCTTACCCAGGGACAACGGTATATTTCTTTCATTTTGGCTCCAGCAATCTTGTTTTTAACAGTATGTTTGTGGCTATAAATAAGTCAAGGGCTTTGTGTGGATTGCAGATAGCGGGAATCATTCAGTACGCGTTCTCACTTATTTTTTCAAATCGGCGGTTTCGGTTTAAAGACCAGTTGCCTGCTCTTGCCATAGTCTGAGGCAATCTCCCGGATGGAGTCCAAGTCCAACCCAGAAATGATGTTCCCACATATCCCATTTGTAGACAACGCGGTAGCATCACTTGTCCAATTGATAAGAATCAGGAGTATTCTGTGACACTTTACCGCTATTTCATCCCAAACCAGTACTCATCGTTCATATCGCTGTCAAATTGCTTGCGCGCACCCTCGTCCTTGATGGCTTCACCCGCTTTGAGCGCTTGATCGTGATACTTGGCAAAAGCAGCCTTATCTCCCTGCAGAGCCATCACGCGGGCCATGGCTTCATAGCAATAGGCCAGATCCCAATCCTGTGGATTGATCTCGTCCTTAAGCGTCATCACGTTTTCCGCGTGATACAAGGCGGCATCTTTGTGCCCCAAAAGAGTATAGACATGCGCGATCATCCATTCTCCACGCAGGATATTGATTGGCTGTCCGATCATCCGCCAATGATACAGCGAAGCGTGGACCATGTTCAAGAGCACGTCCTCATCCTTGCGAGACCGATCCGCTTTCAGCAGGACGTCCCAGCTCTGGTTAAAAAGGTTTACGGCTAGTTCCTGGTGTACTTGTTGCATTATCTTTCCCTCCTCAGTATTGGTTTGGCACACTGCCGGAAGCAGTAGAACCATTAACGTTATTGTAATTACTAAAGCTTTCATGGATTAACCTCTATGCGCATTGATCTGAATCCAGACAAAAATGTCAAGCATGCAATTGTTAGATTGGGCAGATTCGTGCCAATTCCTGAACCATAGTTCTGCCACCCTTTGGAACCGGCACAAACGACCATTGGATGTCAATTTGACTGAAGCGTGATTGAGGCGATCTATTCTATCGGACTGATCACCATCCATTGGGTACAGAATTCATCCGTGGGGGCTCCAAAACAATCTCCCCAAAAGGCATTGGCCATAGGCATGCTCATCCCGGCGCCTTCAGAGATCCTGGCCCGGATGGCATCCGCTTCTTTTATTCTTTCACTCTTTGTTAGGCAGTTTCCACTTTGAAATGACATAATCAAAAGGGGCATGGGGCTTCAGCCCCATACAATATTGGGTGGTGGGTGGGCATGGATTATGTCATTTCAAGATAAACACGATATTGGACTCATTTATAGCCCCTTACTTGTGGGGTACTTCATCTATCTCCTTACAAATCATCTCATTGTGATACATCCTTTCCCTGCTATCTTCTGGGTGCTACGCATGTGGTACACCGGTCGAACAATACTCGTACCTTCGTATGACCGGTGTTCGAGAGGTGTATGACATGACTATGAACCAGAAGGAAGGAAGCAGCCGGGCAAGGCGAAAAGCGCTTGACACAAAAGACCGGCCCCGAAATACATAACTAAAAGACTGCCAAGGTGGTGAGCATGAAGCCAAAACTATACCTGATCGACGGAACAGCGCTGTTGTACCGAGCCTATTTCGCTTTTATCCGCAATCCCCTACTCAACAGCCGCAACGAGAACACCTCTGCCATCTTCGGAGTGATCAATTCATTCCTGACCCTGGTTGAGAAAATGCAGGCCGAATATGTAGCCATTGCCTTCGATCGCAAAGCACCCACCTTCCGGCATCAGGATTATCGCGAGTACAAGGCAAACCGCCCGCCCATGCCAGAGGACATGCAATATCAGATTGCGCCCATCATAGAGTTTTTCAAGCTCTGCAGAGTGCCCCAGATCGGCAAAGACGGTTATGAGGCAGACGACGCCCTGGGCACCATGGGGGAACGCTTCAAAGGTGATTTTGAGATCGTGTATGTGACCAGTGACAAGGATTATTGCCAGCTCGTGGAGGATGGAGTGACGCTCTATGATCCCATGAAGGATATCACTTTAGATGCTCCCGGCATTTACGCCAAATATCAGGTAAAGTCATCCCAATTCGTCGATTATCTGGCACTGGTGGGGGACAGTTCAGATAACATCCCCGGAGTGAAAGGCATCGGACCCAAGGCGGCTGAGGCCTTGCTGCATGACTATCCCGATCTGGAAGCGATCTATGCCGATCTGGACAACGTGAATCCCAAATACCGGGGGAAACTGGCAGAAAACCGGGATAATGCTTTTATGTCCAAGCACCTGGCAACGATTGTGCGCGATGCCGATCTGGAACTCCCCGCCATGGATGAGCTGCATTTCAACACCAATGATCTGGGGAACGCGCTAAGTATCCTCAAAGACTATGAATTGATCAGTCTGCTGCGCCGGATTGAGGCTCGTTATCCCGCTCTGAAAGGCAATGCCTCGCCCCCGGTGGAAGAAGCGATCCAGGAAGATATCTTTGATCTGCCCCCTCAGGAGGAAGAAATGCCGAAAGAAGTTACTACGGAAGTGGTTCAGACAAAAGAATTTGAGGCTGTCCTGGTAAGTAAAGAAAGCCTTCCCTCCCTGCTGAACGAAATTGTCCACCATGATCTGATCGCCATCGATTGTGAGACCGATTCGACCGACCCCGTTCAGGCCTCACTTGTTGGTATCTCGCTGTGTTTCAATGCCGAACGCGCCTACTATCTGCCCTTTGGGCACCAATTGGCGGATAATCTCCCTCTGGGGGAAACTCTGGCTAAACTGCGCGATGCACTCTCCGGCAAACTTCTGATTGGGCACAACATAAAGTACGATCTGATAGTGTTTAACCGTCATAAGCTGATCCTGGACAATCTGATTTTCGATACCATGATCGCTGCATATATTTTGAACGCCGGGGATTATAACTTCTCTTTGGACGATTGCGCCGCGCGGGAATTGAGCTACAACATGCTGCCGATTTCTGATCTGATCGGCAAGGGCAAGAATCAGATCACCTTTGATCTGGTGAGCGTGGAAGATGCCTGTTTTTATGCCGCGGAAGACGCTTGGGCCACCTTCCGGCTGTATCTGGTCTATCATCCCCTGATCGAACATAGTATGGCGAAAAGCGTGTTTTACGACATCGAGATCCCCCTGATCAGGGTGCTCGGAACCATGGAGATGAACGGTGTGAGCCTGGATACCAGGATGTTATCAGAGA
>JAEWNJ010000134.1 GCA_023392795.1 Candidatus Cloacimonadota bacterium | reverse complement strand
CCCCGGTTGCATATGAAGCATACACTCCTCCCCCTTGTTGCATGGCATAGTTATCAAAGACCTCCACTCCGCTCAGAGCAGCCGGCGAGCCAACTATGTTAATCCCCCCACCGGTTTTGGCTTCATTTTCGAATACTTTGCAGTTAGCTACAGTTGTGGCTTCACTGATACTGATACCTCCACCTGCACCTATTGATAATCCTCGAGTGATACTGAATCCCCTGATAATAATATCTTCCTGCATTGCCCTGATACACCGGCCTGTTTGGTTCCCATCTATGATCGTAGAATCGATATACGCCGAATTTCCGGTAAAAGCTTCCAGACTCGTTAAAGTGATGTTGCTCGTTTGAATCGTCAGGTTCTCGAAGTACCTGCCGGGATATACCAGCACCGTATCACCCGGATTAGCCGCATCTATGGCAGTCTGGATAACGGTGTAGTCCCCGGTTCCGTCCTGCTTTACGTTCAGCGTAGCACTAAAAGCCAGGCAGGGCAGGACTGTCATCAGGATCAATAAACAAATACGCATTTCCTCTTTCCTTTTTTCGCACCGGGGAAGGTGGTAAAAACCTTCCCCGGTACTTAACTTACGCGCTGCAAGCGATAAGGTAGATGCGGCATCCTGCCGCATGTAAACGTCTGGAAGACGTTTACACATTCGGCGCTACGGCGAGCGCCGGTACATCCACATCTCGTCCGCAGGACACATTTCGTGCCGCAGGCACCTATTTCGCTCGTAGAGCCTATTTCATCAAGAGCATTCTCTTGGTCTGAGTTGCCTTCGGGCTGCTAACGCGGTAGAAATATACTCCGCTGGCCACAGCAGCATTATTACTATCTCTGCCATTCCACACCACACTGTGCATTCCGGCAGGCATATCACCATTGACCAGGGTCTTTACCAATTGTCCTTTGACGTTGTAAATGTCAAGCCGTACTTTCGAGGCTTCCGGCAGGCTATAGGCAATGGTGGCAGTAGGATTGAAGGGATTGGGATAGTTCTAACGCAGTAAGAACTCAGGGGCAATGATGTCGCCCTTTCAGGCCTTTGGGGTTACCCCATGCTGGTTTTGTGTCGCCCATAAAGGGTATATTGGTACTCAACAACTTGCGTGATCACAAGAATATGTCAACTCCCAGGCTGCTGCATTCTTGCTATCTTGACGGTGATACGCCTCCCATACACCGGTCATACACCGGTCGTACACTCGTATGACCGGTGTATGGGAGGCTAAGCACAGGAGAATGAAGTTCAAGAAGGTAAGAACCGGGTGCAATTGCTCAATGTGTACCCCCAGTTTTCAGGATAGCACCAATCCGGCAACTCTAAAACCTTACAAATTAAAACAATGATAGCTTGACAAATAACACGGCTTTTTAGAAACTGCACGAACCCATAAATTATGACAGGATGACATAGATGGCACATGAAAAAGAACTTGAACTAATATCCAAAAGCGTGGAGGAGATTATCCCGCTGAGCGAACTGAAAGCGAAGCTGGAAAAAAGCACCAAGACCGGAAAACCGCTGCGGGTGAAATACGGCATCGATCCCACAGGATATGATATACACATCGGGCATCTGGTGCCCATCCGCAAGATGCGTGATTTTCAGGATCTGGGACACACCGGAGTGATCATCATCGGCGATTTTACCGCCCAGATCGGCGATCCCACCGGACGCGACGAATCCCGTCCCCCGCTTACGCACGAACAGATCAAGATCAACAGCGCTAAATATATGGAACAGCTCTTCACCATCCTCAAGCCGGAACAGACCGAAATCCGCTATCAGAGCGAATGGTTTGGCGGCATGGGTCTCAGCGACGTGCTGAAGATGTTGGGGAAGTTCACTTTGGCGCAGTTTATGGCGCATGACACCTTCCGCAATCGTTATGAGCAGGGGCTTTCCCTGGGTATGCACGAAATCATGTATCCTGTGCTGCAGGCTTATGATTCCGTCGCCATTCAGAGCGATGTGGAGCTCGGTGCCACAGAGCAGAAATTCAATATCCTCTGCGGCCGTGATATGCAGCGCTATTATGGCATGGATCAACAGGTTGCCGTGCTCTCCCCCATCCTTTTGGGCACCGATGGCGTAAACAAGATGGGAAAATCGCTGAATAACTACATCGCCGTCTTTGATCCGCCCGACCAGAAGTATGGCAAAGTGATGTCCATCCCCGATTCGCTGATCTTAAACTATTTTAGTTATGCCACTTCATATACGCCCACTCAGCTCAAAGAAGTGCAGGACAAGCTGGCTTCGGGCATGAATCCCATGATTTTGAAGAAGCGCCTGGCCTGGGAGATCGTTGCCCTCTATCATGGCGAAAACGAAGCGCAAAAGGCGCAGGAGGGCTTTGAGAACCTTTTTTCCAAGGGCGAGATCCCGGAGGACATCCCCGAATTTGAGATGGCCGCAGGCTCTCTAAAGGTAGTGAACCTCCTGGTAACCGCCGGACTATGCGCCACAAATGGCGAAGCCAAACGCCTGATCATGGGTGGCGGAGTTAGCATCGACGGCGAAAAGGTAAGCGCCTGGGACGCGGAGATGGAGCCCCAAAACGGAATGATCGTCCGGGCCGGAAAGCGTAAGTTTGCCAGGATCAAGGTGACATGAACCAGTTCAGCTATACTCTGATCCGTATCGGCATCAATGCCGCGATCATCGGCATAGTGTTTTATAGCATCATCATCCACGAAGTCAGCCATGCCTGGGCAGCTTATGCTCTGGGCGACGACAGCGCCAAACGCGCCGGCAGACTAAGCTTTAACCCCCTGAAACACGTGGATCCTTTTGGCACGGTGATCCTGCCCCTGATCCTATATTTCACTGCCGGATTCATCTATGGCTATGCCAAGCCGGTGCCTTTCAATCCCTACAACTTCCGCAGTTTCAAGCGCGACAGCGGCCTCACTGCTCTGGCCGGACCGCTTTCCAACATCCTGATCGCCATCGTGATGGCCATCATCTTTCACTTTGTACCCCCCATAGTGCAGAGCATTTTGTACTATGTGGTATTCCTCAATCTGCTGCTGGCATTCTTCAATCTGATCCCGGTGCCGCCTCTGGACGGTTCCAAGGTGCTGGGCATGGTACTCACCGACGAAGCCTATTTCAAATGGACCGCGCAGGAACGCAAGGGCATGATCTGGCTCTTTGCCATCATCATAATCTCAAACCTGCTGGGCCTCAATCTGATCGGAAAGATCGTGCTGCCTCCGGTGCAATTTGTGATGCACATTCTGGGCATGCTGTAGGTAGCAATCCCCCCTCTTAAATAAACAAAAAAAACATATGGAGAAAACAATGGACCTCAAGACCCTGCAACAACTCATCGACAAAAATGAAATCCAGGCCATCGACCTGAAGTATTGCGGCCTGGACGGCAAGTGGTATCACATCACTTTCCCCTCCCGCAGAATCGAAAACGTACTGCAGCGCGGAATTCCCTTCGACGGATCATCGATCCCCGGAATGCGCAGCGTGGAAAGCGGCGACATGGTGTTGATGCCGGATATCGAAACCGCTCAGATCGATCCCTTTTACGAAGTTCCCACTCTGAGAATGATCTGCACGATCTGCGACGCCGAGACCCGGATCGGAATCGCCAAAGATCCCCGCAGCGTGGCCAATCGCGCACATGAATACATGGTGAATACCGGCATCGCCGATGCCAGCACCTGGATTCCGGAATTGGAGTATCACCTCTTTGATACCGCCCAATTCTATAGCGATAGCTTTTCCAGCGGATACAATATCAGCTCCAGCGAATGCAAGGATTCTCTGCCCGAAGATTACGACGATCTGGATGGCGTCAGCCGTCAGGACGTGAAGGGTTACCACGCCGATACTCCCTTTGACCGTTTCTACGAAATCCGCCAGGAAATGGTGGACATCATGGAAGAAATGGGCATTAAAGTTCGCTATCATCACCACGAGGTGGGGCTATCTTCCCAACAGGAGATTGAGACCGAATTGCTACATTTCCCCAAGATCTGTGACGACACCATGGTAATGAAGGACATCATCCGCAGAACCGCCCTGGATCACGGTCTCACCGCCACCTTTATGCCCAAGCCGGTATACAACCACGCCGGAAACGGTATGCACTTTCACATGATGCTGCACAAGAAAGGCAAGAATATATTCTACAAAAAGGGCGGCTATGCTGATCTCTCCAAAGAAGCCATCTGGTTCATCGGCGGTATCCTCTATCACGGACGCGCGCTGATCGCCTTCACCAATCCCTCCACCAATAGCTTCAAGCGCCTTACTCCCGGTTTTGAAGCCCCCGTCAAGCTCTTCTACGGCCTGGCAAATCGCTCCGCCGCCATCCGGATCCCCAAATATGCAAATACCCCGGAAAGCAAACGCTTCGAATTTCGCACCGGTGATGCCACCTGCAATCCCTACCTCGCCATGAGCGCGGTGTTGATGGCGGGACTGGACGGGATCAAGAACAAGATCGACCCCGCAAAGCACAATCTCGGACCCTTTGACGACAACGTCTTTGCCTGGAGTGAAGAGAAAAAAGCCAGCCTGCTCTCGATTCCTGCAAACCTGGCGGAAGCGATGCAAGCCCTCAAGGACGACCATGCCTTCCTCCTGGAAGGTGGGGTGTTTAACGAGGATCTCATCCAGAGCCATATCAAGATGAAAATGGCGGAGTATGAAGCGGTTCAGAACCGCCCCCATCCGCATGAGATGATGTTGTACTACAATCTTTAATGCGATTTCGGAATGATACTTGCATTTGGACTACAAAACTCTAAACCCAGTTGAGGATAAGCCATGAAGAAACTAGCACTGCTACTGATGTTGAGCCTGTTATGCGGGCTTGCGGTTGCCACAGGTGCAGATTATGCACCCACTTCATACAAAACAGCTTTTGAGATCAAAAGCCAAAATGCCCAGCATATGGAACTCGGTTTCACTTTGCCCGAATTTGAAGTGCTCGAAGAAATCCAGGGAGATGCGGTCTATCACAAGATCAATCTACCCGGCTCCGGCTCATTGATGCAAAGCGGAATGCCGGATTTGCCCGTTATCACCACCACCATCGCCATCCCCTATCAAGGTGGGGTGAACATCGAAGTCCTCAGCTCAGAACAGAGCTACCTCAGCCAGTTCAATGCCTACCCTCTGCAACAAGGTCAGGAATTGGACAGCCCCAAAGCATTTATCAAGAACGAAGCCTTTTATAGCAGCGGAGAAAATTACCCCTCCGCTGCTCTTGAATATAGCGATCCCGTGATCCTGCGTGATTTCCGGCTGGTGACCATCCAGATCAATCCCTTTAGCTACCACGCAGGCACTCAGGAACTTACAATCCATCAAAACATCCAGCTGAGAGTGAATTACACCAATGAACCGGGCATCAATGAACTTGACGCGCCGGTATCCAGGATATCCCCCAGCTTTGACAATATCTACAGCGCCCTGATCCAAAACTATGACGAGTACCGCGATGCGGTGTATGCGAATACTCCGCCCCGCTATCTGATCATTCATGGCAATACCACTGACAATACTTTTTTGACCGCTCTGAATAGCTATGTGCTCTGGAAGCGGCAGAAGGGCGCGGACGTGACAGTGGCCAATACCACCTCGGCTCAGGCAGGCAGCTCCACCAGCAGCATTCAGACCTATATCCGCAACCAGTATAACAATCCTGATACCCGCCCCGACTACGTGATCCTGATCGGCGATACTGGTGGTAGCTTCACCATCCCTGCGTTTACGAACAATAGCGGGGGATCGGACTATCCCTATACCTTTATGAATACAGGAGATATGCTCGGTGATGTCTTCATCGGCCGCATCTCGGTGGAAAATGTAAACCAATTCCTGGTCGTACTAAACAAGATATATCTTTACGAACGCGATATGGATCTGGACACAGCCAGTTGGCTGAATCACTTGCTTTTGGTGGGTGATAACGCTCCCTCCGGAATCTCCACCATGTACATCAGCAAATACATCAAGGAAATGGCGCAGGAAGTGAATCCCGATGCCACCTTTACCGAAGCCTACGGCTCGGAATTTTCTGCTTTTGTAAATACCATCAATACTGCCTTCAATCAAGGCATCGGATTCTACAGCTTCCGCGGCTACATCGATTTCTCGCCGCCCTCGGAATCCTCCATCTTCAATGGCTTTAAGCTGCCGCACGCTGTCACCATCACCTGTGCGACCGGTAACTATTCCGGCGGTACGGGTGAAACAGAACAGATGATCCGTTATGGCTCCACTGCAGCTCCCAAGGGAACTGTGACCGCCATCGGCATGAGCACATCCTCCACGCATACCACTTTTAACAACGTGCTGCACGGCGGTATCTTTGACGGAATCTACGCGCACGGAATGCGCACCATGGGCGAAGCGATGCTGCATGGAAAGCTCTATATGTACGATATCTTTGGTGTTTCTTCGCCTATTAATGTGGAGAAGTTCACTCACTGGTGCAACCTGATGGGCGATCCCACCATGGAAGTATATACCGGCATTCCAAACCATTTCCAGATGACCACCTATCCCAATATTCCGCTAGGGCTTACCCTGCTGGACGTTGCCGTAACCGATGGGGAAAACCTGCCCGCGGACGGTGCATCGGTGGTACTCTCCCTGGGTGACACAATCCTCTCGCGCGGCTATACCGATGCGGAAGGCAACGTGGTACTGATCCTTCCCGCCACCATGACTGCCGGGACAGCTAAACTGACGGTAAGCAAACACAATTTCAAGCCTCTAATGAGCGATATCGAGATCGTGGATGTGGACACCCTGGTGCCTGCTGCCATCATCGTGGATGACGACACTGTGGGAGCCTCCGACGGCAATGGCGATGGCATCGCCACCGCTGGTGAGAGCCTGGAAATCTATTTTGGCCTGCTCAATACCGGTAGCACCACTTTATCCGGCGTCACCGGAACCGTTACCAGCGACAGTCCCTGGATCAATATCGTACAGGGCAACATCTCTTACCCCGACATCTTTGGCGAATCATCCGGCAACAATCTCAGCCCCATCGTGATCGAAGTAGCGCCAAACACCCCGCACGACACCTTGTTGCGCCTGCATCTGAATCTGAGCGACAACGCCGGAAACGACTATGTGGTATCGGAACTGGTGGAAGTGCAAGCAGCGATGATCGAATTTGTAGAACTCAATGTGGTGGATGGAGCAGAAGAAGTGCTGGATCCCGGTGAAACCGCCAATCTCTCGCTCAGCTTTATCAATAATGGCCAGGCAGACATCATCAATGCCTACGCCAGATTATACACGGAAAACGATCTGATCTCCCTCACCGATAATATAGCCTACATCGGCGCCCTACCGATGGGTCAAACCGTGAGCACGTTAAATTCCGATCTCTTCACGGTGTGGCTGCGCCCGGAAACCCTTCCCGGCATGGTGATGCCCCTATCGGTGCGCATTTACAATGATGAAGGTTTTGAACAGATCGTTCCCTTCAGCCTCACTGTAGGCGCGGTAAGCTCCACCGATCCTTTGGGTCCTGATGCTTACGGCTATGTGATCTATGACTGGACTGATACTGATTATCCCGAAGCAGCCGTGTACGACTGGTTTGAGATCGCGCCTCAATTGGACGGTCTTGGCACTCCTGTACCGGTTTCCGATAGCTACAGCTCGGGCGACGAGGGCGATCAGGTGGGCGCGCAATCCACCGCCGTGGTCAGCCTGCCCTTCCCCTTCCAGTTCTATGGCCGTCTCTACGATCAGATCACTGTCTGCTCCAATGGTTACATTGCCATGGGCGTTACCGAAAATGGTGAATTTAGAAACTTCCGTCTGCCCGGCGCCATGGGCCCCAGCCCGATGATCGCTCCCTTCTGGGATGATCTGGCCACTCACACCGGCGGGGGGATCTATACCTATTTTGACCGCAACAACCATTCCTTCATCATCGAATGGTACAACCTCAAGAACGGTAAGAACGGAACTTCCATGGAGACCTTCCAGGTGATCCTCTATGATCAGGCCACTTACAGCACCTCTCTGGGTGATGGCCCCATCAAGTTCCTCTATCACACCTTTAACAACGTGGATTCCCAATCCGGTAGCAATCACGGAAACTACGCCACCATCGGCATCGAAGATCACACCGGTTTGCGCGGATTGGAGTATTCATTCAATAACGTTTATCCCACTGCCGCTGCGCAGCTTTCCAGCGGTAAAGCGCTGTATATCACCAATGTGCCTACCTATTACGAGGCTGCCAATCTGCTCATCGAAGAAACCTACGTGAGCGACAATAACAGCGTGGTAGAACCCGGTGAAACCGTGAAACTGGGCGTGAAACTGCAGAACTCCGGAAACGTGATCGCAGCTGGCATCAGCACTGTGCTAAGCACCGATGATCCCTATATCACTCTGGTCAATGCGGCATCCCCCTATTTCGATCTGGAACCGGGAGATGGCGGCGTGAACCGCAGCCCGTTTGAATTTGTGGTATCCCCCGATTGCCCGTCGGATCACATCATCAATTTCGGCCTCGCGGTCACAGCCGGTGAAGTGAGCTGGAACCGCATGTTCAGTCTGCGCGTGGAAGCCAACAAGCTGCAATATCATTCCTTTATGATCAATGACTTCAATGGCAATTTCAACGGTGTGATCGATGCCGGCGAGCAGATCCAATTGATCATCAATCTCAAGAACGACAGCGCAGTGGAAGCCAGAAACATCAGTATGAATCTCTCATCGGATTTCCCGAATCTGCAGATCATGAATCCAGCCAGTACGATTTCGAATATCCCCGCAAATCAGATTATGCAAGCAGTATTCAATCTGGATTTCTCCGCCGTCAGCGGCGCGGGAGCCTTTATTCCGCTGCACTTTGAGGCAACCCCCGATAATGGCCAGGCTGTCATTCTGGATCTGAATATCCCCTTCAATCTGCCCGATATCCAAAATAACTTTGAGCTGGATAACGGCGGCTTCATCTCCGAAATGGGATGGGCCTGGGGCATTCCCGCCACCGTTAGCGCCTTCAGCGGTGAAAAAGTGTGGGCGGCAAGCCTGGTGGGTCACTATCCCAACAATGCCTCCTATCAGCTTGTGACGCCAGCATATACGCTCTCAGAAAATAGCAACCTCAGCTTCAAACATTACTACTACACTGAAGACGTCTATGACGGCGTAAACGTCTCCATCTCCACCGATGGCGGCCAGCATTGGGACATCATCACTCCCGCAGGCGGTTATCCCAACGCCAGCGTGGACGGACTGGGCAGTCAACCCGGCTGGACCGGCAACAGCGCCGCCTGGGTGAACGCTTCCTTTGATCTGGGCACATATGCCAATCAGGAAGTGATGTTCCGCTTCCGGCTGGGCTCCAATGGCGATATCACCGCTCCCGGCTGGTTCATAGATGATTTCCAACTGAGCGGAGTGAACCTGAAAACCGGATTCCTGCACGGAACCGTCTATCCCAGTTCCGGCGCCGATCCTTCCTCTGCCACGCTTACCTCAAACCAACGCTTCAGCACTCATGCCGATAGCGAAGGCCAATTCACCCTCTATCTGGCAAAAGGAACCCACTCGGTAACGGCTACCATGCCAAACCACCAGAATTCTACACAGAATAACATTCATATCAGCATAGATAACCCAGTGGTGGCAACAGAGTTTACACTCATCGATTTACCTGCTGTTACAGAGCTGGTTTTCTCCGTTGACAACGATAGCGGTCTCTTCACTATGTCCTGGGCAGCGCCGATCGATCCCGTATTGCCCATCACCGCCTATCGCGTATATCGCAGATTCGATTCCGGCCCCTATGAAATGGTGGTGGAAAATACTGAGACCACATACTCCGAGACCTTCGAACTCGAAGGCGCCTACCGTTTCTACGTGGCACCGGTGTTCATGAATGTGGAAGGCAGCCCGTCAAACATCATTTACGCGCCTTTCCCCTACGTGAGCGGTGACGATCCCGTTAGCCCCGGTCTGGTAACCGCTTTGGGCTCGAACTTCCCCAATCCCTTCAACCCCACCACCACCATCCAATTCTCGCTGGCCGAAGCTGGACACGCCACCCTGAATATCTACAATACCAGGGGTCAATTGGTGCGTCAGCTCGCCAAAGCGAATATGATGGCAGGTAAACATCAATTGATCTGGGATGGCAGGGACAGCCGCGGCCGCTCCGTATCCTCAGGCATCTATTTCTACCGCCTGATCGCGGGGAAATATAGCCAGTCCCGCAAGATGATCCTGATGAAGTAATCCATCCAAATAGATTGTACAAACCCGGTACTGCGGTGCCGGGTTTTCTTTTCCCCCTTCAACCCATTAGGGGCTTTCCTGCGGTTAGCCCCTGTTTCGTTTTACCGCTAGTGGTAGGTTTTGGGTTTTGGAGTTTTCAAGTTTTCAGGTTTTCAAGTTTTCAAGTTATCGTAGGTGTGGAGATATCCCTGCGAAGTATAGTTATGAGGTACAGGTGCCCGGAAAGGAGCGAGGATTTGGATTGCAGAAGTCCTCGTCTGCATTAGCAGCTTTGGCTGCTTGCTTTTCCGGCCTTCGGCCTCGATCCATGCCCAGCCCAGTATTGAATGAGGCTGAAGCCCCATTCCCGGGTAGATTATGTCATTTCAAAGGGGAAACTGTATTAGGTGAGCTTCTTGTCTTTCAGAGAATAGGTGATGTTTACGTAGCTCCGGTTCCATTTCAGGATATGCAGGGCAGCGCGGAAGTCAGCCATGGTGATTTTGATGAAGGAGTAGTCGGCATCATCATTTGTATCCATGTCGATTTCTTTAGCTTCCAGGGTTTTACGCAGCCGAACCATCGCTGCTTCCTTGGCCAGGAAGGTGATCTCGGCGGCGGAGTATCCCGCCACGGATTCTGCATAGGCAAAGAGATCCACGTCGTCAGCCAGGGGCATATCCCGGGTGGCGATCTCCAGCACTTTCTTACAGCCGGGCAGATTGGGCTTCTTGATCTCCAGTTTATAGTCGAAACGCCCCGGACGCAGCAGCGCGGCATCCAGCAGGTCCGGTCTATTTGTAGAAGCCAGCACCGTTACATTGCCAAAGTCACCAATCCCGTCCATGAGCGCCAGAAGCTGGTTTACCAGAGTGGCATACCACTTCGAGGATTCGCCGGATAACCGGGTTTGGGCGATGGAATCGATCTCATCGATGAAGATCACGGCGGGCTGATAGGTCTTAGCTTCTTCAAAGATGTCGCGCAGGTTTTGTTCGGATTTGCCAAATTCTTTATTGAGGATATCGGGCCCGGACACAGGAATAAAGTGAGCTTTCACTTCATGAGCTATAGCTTTGGCGATCAGGGTTTTGCCGTTTCCGGGATCGCCCCAGAGCAGTATCCCGCGGTAAGGCTTTACGCCCAATTGTTCAAAGAGTTTTGGCCTTTTGAGCGGCAATTCGATCATCACTCTGATGTTTTGGACGATATCGTCCACCCCGCCAATATCGGCAAAGGAAGTCACAGGTATATTTCTGAGATATCGGCTGTCGGAAGCATTCTCGTCCTTCACTTTGACCGGAGTGCTGCCATCTGTCTGGCTGCCGGATCCATCTGTGGATTCCAAGTCGGGATTGATGTGCATGATGCTCAGCGGCTCCCAGTTTTTCATGCTGATCTGGGAATCGTTGCGATACAGGATCTCCCAGTGAGTGGGATCGGGCAAGTGGATCAGCACAGGAAGGACGGCTATGTATCTGCGGAAAAACTTGTATTCGAATATGGGACAGAAGTGGATGTTCTTTCTATAAACGATCTCTTCCAGGGCCTTGATCAGCTCTTCCCTGTGGATGCGCCAGGTATTGTTATCATCAAACGATCCAAATTGATACCAATACTTTTCAGCCTTGGAGAAGGGGGCTTTCTCGTGGTGCAGTACAATGCCGTCGAGCATCCGGCAGCCCCAGCAGGAAGGCCTTTTCATGTCGCAATATGTGTCCTTGCTCTCTGATCGGAGATACTTGTGATAACATGTGACGATCGCAGCCTTTTCATCCAGCGCGAATTCATCCGGCATGTACTCCAGACCGTCATGCAGCAAGCGAACCGACGCCCAATCAGAGATCGTATTCATCAGTTCATCAAACACCTCATATTTGGCCATGACCTCGCTATTCCCGGTCTTGATCACGTGATAAGCTTCGCCCTCTTTGGCAGGGAGATACATCCCGAACTTGGAGGCTAAAGTAAGGACTCTCGGATACTCCGGGAAACGCTCTCTTCCAAATCTGATGGTAAAATTATAATCCATATTGACCGTCCCTGTATGTGGTATGCCTCGGATACTCTATCAGGGGTATATGTCAAGATAAAACTCGTAATTGTTTACCCGATAAACCAACCCAGAGAGATTATCGTCCGCCTTCCACCCCATTTCCCTGCGGATCCGGGCCATATTGGCACGGCATTGTCTCGTTTGATGATAAGCCTCCTCCGAGCTTTTGAGACGTCCCTTCAGGGCTCAGGTTGTTGACAATGGCTAAATAGTCAATCAGTGGGGGATGGGAGATTGCCAGTGCTTTTTTCGTTGACAAGGGCATCGGGTTCAGAAACGTGTTGATCTCATAATCCGTAATAAAAGACCTTGCCCCATGCTGGAGGTAACTCATGAACGGCAACCAAGTGATCAAGCATCCGAACGCGGAAAATAACCGGCAGCTACTAAAGCTCGCCCTCATCGCCTTTATCATCTTACTCCTCTTGATACCCGTAGCCTGGATCAGTTCCATCATCCGGGAACGCTACCATCGTAAAGAAAGCGTGGTCAGCGAGATCGCCGGAAAGTGGGGTGCATCGCAGATAGTTAGCGGCCCCTTTATCAGCGTGCCCTACAGTGTATTTGTGAAATCTGTGGATGAGAACAACAAGCTCAGTAGCGTGGAAACCACCCGGTATCTGCATTTCGCAGCGGACAGTCTGAAGATAAACGGTGATATCAGTACCGTAACGCATAAACGCGGCATCTTCAGGGTTACAGGATACAAAGCGGAGCTCGATCTGGCGGCAGATTTTAGCGCCTGCGTACCCGATAATCCCGCTTTCGCGGAGCTTCCTCTGCGTTGGGATGAGGCACTGCTCTCCTTCGATCTGGACGATCAGCGGGGATTGAAAGAGATCGATGGCACGATCAACGGCATGCCTCTGGTCTTCAATCGTGCAGAAGGAGTGCTATCGGTATCCAGTTTGCCGGAAGTACCGGATTTGAAAGGGACCTTTTCCGGATATCGTGGGGAATCCAAGGTGGAAAAGCAGACGGAATTCAAGCTGGCAGCCAAGCTTCCCCTGGACTCAAATGCCAACGCCACGTCAGTAAAGATGCGCTTTAGCATCACCGGTACCCAGCAGCTCAATTTTGCCAGCTCCGCTCTGCAGGAAAGTGTTCATCTGAAAGGTGACTGGCCTTCTCCCAGCTTCATCGGGGATATGCTACCAGATCAGCGCAATGTGGATGCCAAAGGCTTCACCGCAAGCTGGCGCAGCAATAATCTCAATAGCGGCATCAAGAAGAACTGGAGCGGAGACGAGCCCATGCTGCAGCTCTCAAACTTGGGGGTGAACTTCCTGATCATGGTGGATTCTTATCAACAAACCACACGTGCCCTGAAGTATGCCGTGCTGTTCCTGATCCTAACCTTTATGACCTTCTTCTTTGCCGAGATCATGGCCAATCAGAAGATCCACCCCATCCAGTACCTGATGGTGGGATGCGGACTATTGGTCTTTTACCTTCTGCTACTTTCCATTTCGGAGCATATCGCCTTTGGATATGCATATCTGATAGCCGCCACGGGCGTGATATTGCAGATCAGTCTGTATTGCTTCAGCATCCTGAAGACCCGGAAGTTCGCCCTGCAAGTGGGCGCGCTGCTCAGTTTCCTGTACATATTTCTGTACATCCTGCTCAGGCTGCAAGACAACGCACTCCTGATCGGCAGTATCAGTCTCTTTATCCTGCTTTCCTTGGCCATGTACATCATCCGCAATGTGAATTGGTACAGATCGGAACAGGATGTGTAAGCGGAAGATCAAAGGAAAATCAGCTTGACAAGAAAAGGCATCGCAATACCGTATAATTCAGGAGACGAGAATGATTGAAGTTATTAGTGAAAAGTGCGTTGGCTGTGGAGCGTGTCTGAAAGCATGCGCTTATGACGCGATCAAAGTAGAGGCCAAACTCGCTGAAATTGACATAGATAAATGTGTATTGTGTGGGGCGTGCGTGCAGGCTTGCCCATTTGACGCCATCGTGATCCGTAAAGCCGCACAAAGTGTCCTGGATAAAAGCCAGTATAACGGAATCTGGGTGTATGCCGAACAGCGTGACGGCGTGGTGGCACAGGTGGTGCATGAACTCCTGGGCAAGGGCCGCGAATTGGCCGATCAATTGTCCTGCGAACTCAGCGCCGTTCTCCTGGGCTACAATCTGAACGGCATCGCCGAGGAACTCTTTGCCTATGGCGCTGATCAGGTGATCCAGATCGATGATCCCGCGTTACAACACTTTCGCGATGAAAGATACAGCGAAGCGCTTAGCCACCTGGCTGAGAAATACAAACCCGCCATCATCCTGGCAGGTGCTACAGTGGTGGGACGCAGCTTTATCCCCCGCGTAGCCATCGATCTACATACGGGATTGACCGCGGATTGCACCGGGCTGGAGATCGATCCCGATACGGGAAATCTGATGCAGACCCGTCCCGCTTTTGGGGGAAACATCATGGCTACCATCATCACGGCAAATCACCGTCCCCAAATGGCCACGGTGCGCCATAAAGTGATGAATCCCATTGTCCGCGATGATACCCGCAACGGCATAGTATTGCATGAAGAATTCAACTTTGAATTGGAAGAGGACGTCACCAGCTTCATCAGCTTTGACAAAGAGAAGACAAATCTGGTGAACATCACCGACGCCAATGTGATCGTTTCCGGAGGACGCGGAATCAAGGACGCCAAGAACTTCGCCATGATCGAAGAACTGGCGGAAGCCCTGGATGGCGCAGTGGGCGCATCCCGAGCAGCGGTGGATTCTGAATGGATTGCCTATTCGCATCAGGTGGGTCAAACCGGGAAAACGGTGAAGCCTAGCGTGTACATCGCCATTGGGATTTCCGGAGCGATTCAGCATCTGGCAGGTATGAGCAGCGCGGATTACATCATCGCCGTGAATAAAGATCCTGATGCCCCCATCTTCAAGGTGGCGGATCTGGGAATCGTGGGCGACCTCTTTGAAGTGGTACCAAAACTCACTAAAAGGATCAAAGAAGTAAGGGCATGAAGATCATCGCTGGGCACGGGGTCATCAATCCGGATGATGTAAGAAGCAATCTGCAGCTGGATTTGCCCGGAGAAGGCCCAGACCTGAATTTACCCGATGGCATTGCCTATGTGCCCCTGATCAATTCCCACGACCATTTGGTGGGTAATTGGGTGCCCAAAGCCGGGGACAAGCGCCCCTATCCCAATTCGCACATCTGGGTGGAAGACATGAAGCAATCCTTCAGCTTCCGCGAACGCAATCAATACTGGCTGAACGACGGCAGCTTCGATCTATTGCAACCTACGGCACATAGTGTGGCCAAGCTGGGGGCTTACAAGAACCTCTTTTCCGGCTGTGGCATCGTGCACGATCACGGACCGAATCAGCAAGACGCTTATTATGACCCCATGCCGATCATCGTACCCAAGCGCTTCCGTCAGTGCCATTCCATCACTCTGGGAAACTGGTGGGGCGGCGGCACTCCGGAAGAAGAAATGGCGCTCACTCAGGGCAGGATGCCCTTCATCATTCACCTCGGCGAAGGCACGGACGAGGTTACTCACGGAGAATTTGCCCTGCTGGAAAAGCGGGGACTGCTGCATGCCAATACCTTGATGATCCATGGCATCGCCTTCAGCAAGAAAGAGATAGAGACCATCGCCAAGGTGGGAGCCAGCGTGTGTTGGTGCCCCGGCTCAAACTATTATCTTATCGGCAAGACCTTTGACATCGCCAGTGCAATGGTTGCCAATGCCAACGTGGTAATCGGCACCGATTCCACGATGAGCGGGGAGATTAGCCTGATCGCCGAGTTTGAGGTGATTCGGGAGCATTTCCCCCAGATTCCGCTCAAAGAACTGTATCGGATGGTAACAGTGAACGCAGCGAAGGCCCTGTATCTGGACCCCGCCTACGCGACGCTGAACCCAGCCAATCCCCGCAATCTCCTGATCCTGGATCAGATGGAAAGCGATCCCTTTGAAAACCTGTTGGCGATGGAAATGATGGGGATAAAGCTCCTGATCGTGGATGGCGTCCCACGCTATGGCGACAGCGAGTATCTGGATTTACTGGATACAGGGGACAATGAATACACCATCTTCCGCACCGGAAACCGGGAAAAGTTCGTGATCGGAGATCCCATGGAGATCAACGATCAGATCGATAACGCTCTCGGTTATCACAAGGATTTCCCCTTCCTGCCCTTCTAATGATTAAGCTGGATATCTGCGAGATCTTTTATAGTCTGCAGGGCGAATCTACCTTTCAGGGCATGCCTTGCATCTTCATCCGTCTTGCGGGCTGTAACTTACGTTGCGCATGGTGCGATACGCAGTATTCTCACGCCAAGGGAAATCCGCGCAGCATCGCCAGCATCCTCAAAGAGATCGCGCAATACCCCTGCAAACTGGTGGAGCTGACGGGCGGCGAACCGCTGTGGCAAGAAGCATCGATCCCTCTGATGGAGACATTGCTGGAGCAGGGCTACCGGGTACTGCTGGAAACAAACGGTTCTCTGGACTTGAGTGAAGTTCCTCCGGACGTAGTGAAAATCGTGGACGTAAAATGCCCCGGCAGCGGTATGGGAGATAGCTTTATGAAGCACAACCTGCTGTGCATGAGTGAACTGGATGAGCTGAAGTTTGTGCTAACCAATTACCCGGATTATGCCTTCGCCAAAGCCTTCCTCAGCGAGCATCAGATCAGCCCCGGAACCGTGCATTTTTCCCCAGTTCCCAGCCTTTTGAGTGCGGAAACCCTGGCCTCATGGATCCTGGAAGACGGGCTAAAAGTAAAGCTGAGCCTCCAGCTCCATAAAATGCTCAACCTCCGCTAATCAGATGAATCACCTTCACGTCCGCCCCTTCGGGGATGGGAGTGAGGGCATAATCCTTGCGGGCGATCAATTCACCGTTTATCTTCACCACCAGCATGCGGAAGGTGTAATTCATCATATTCAGCGCGTCCTGCACCGTCATGCCTTCCTGCCAGGGGCGTTTGTGTCCGTTTATCGTAAGCTCTTTAGGCATACTAATCTCTCCAGAGCCAGGTTTGCCTGCTGTGCTGCAACAATCATCACTCGCGTGGAGATCGGGGCAATTCCCGGGCTCAGTTCCGAAGTCTGATCTCCTACGATGAAGAGCTTCCCGGTTTGCGCGATTCTAATGTCCTCGCCTCGTCCATAACCGGCCAGACCGGAGGCGCAGATGAGTTCTGTGGCGGGAAAATGCCGGGTGAAACACTCGATCAGCATGGCTTTAGCGCTGGCGGTATCAAAGGCTTCGATCATGATATCCACGCTGTGATATATCCCGGGGATATTCTCTTCATCCAGGCGCAGGTTGTGCATCTCCAGATCAATGTAAGGATTGATCCGATGAATGTTTTGCTCCAGGGCATCCACTTTTGCCAGGCCCACCTGATCCAGGTTGAAAGCCTGCCGGTTCAGATTTGAGACCGTTACCTGGTCATAATCGCTCACGATCAGCTTGCCCACTCCAGCGCGGGCTAACAGCATGGCGATATTCGAGCCCAAACCCCCGGCTCCGGCGATGCCGACTATGGCTTCCTGCCACAAGGGAAAAGCTTTGGGATCTCTCTCGCAAAAGAATTCCTGATGAGTCATGGCCGGATGTGGATGCGAATGTCTTTGCTGGTATCGGTATCTTTCAGGTTCTTCAGGACCGCCAGGATGGTATCCTTCAAAATGTCCTGCACAAAGGGAACGATGGCGATCTGCCGCCCCCCTACCTCGAGAGTGATGCTATGCTGGGAATCCATCACGCATTCATCGCGCCGGCGACGGCCTTGCACGATGTCCATCGCCATCTGTTTACAAGTACTGCCACAGCGGCTGCAGCATTCTGGATCAGCCATGGGCAAAACCTCATAGACTTTATCCAGGACAAGGCTGCTTAGTTCCTCTATATCGCGTTGCGCGTTGTAAATCCGCAGCTTGCTATGGCTTCTGACAGCATCTGAGATTACTCCGGCACAGGCTATGGTGCTGTCGTCGATCAATTCATCCAGTTCCGCGATCTGGGCGGCACAGACAATCTTGGGTAATGCGGCGTCTTTCATGCCTTCCACGATCAGGAAATCGGCATCCATTTTGGGCAGAATCTCTTCCAGGGGCAGGGGTTTGGGATAGATCATGGCGCTGTCAAACAGTCCGCGGGCGAAGGTTTGAACGCTGCCGGCCGCAATATGCAGGGCGCTGTTCTTCCCTTCTATGTCTGCTCGATACTTCTCGCTGTGGATATCCTTGATGGTGGCTACGCGCAGACCTTTGGCGGTAAGGGATTCCACCAATGCCGTCACCACGGATGTCTTGCCTGTGTGATGGTAACCGATCACGGCCAGAGCTTTCATCCAACCTCCTCAGGCATGATGAGAATCACCACTGTAGCGCTCATGCCTTCGCCGCAGCCGGATATTCCCAAGCCTTCCTCTGTGGTGGCTTTGATCGATATCTGGTCCACTGCGCAGTCCATATCCTCCGCCAGGTGATCGCGCATGGCATCGATGTGCCCGGCTAGTTTGGGCGCGGCGGCGCAAATGGTGGCATCCAGATTGGCCAGAGTGTAGTTACGTTCACGTACCATGGCGTAACACTTACGCAGCAGGATGCGGGAATCGATATCCTTGAAAGTGGGATCACTATCGGCAAAATGCCGTCCGATATCGCCCAGAGCCAGAGCTCCAAGCAAAGCGTCACAAATACTGTGGATCAGGACATCCGCGTCTGAATGCCCCAAGAGCCCTTTGTCAAAGGGAATCTCCACTCCTCCCAGGATCAGTTTACGATCCGGAACCATGCGGTGAACATCATATCCAAAGCCTATGCGCATGGGATCAATCCACCGTGATAGATTTGGAGACGTTCTTGGGTACGTCCGGATGTACGCCGTGATCTTTCACGCCCAGCAGATCGAGCTTCTTCATCTTGCGGATGCTCATTCTGAGGGCAAGCAACTGTAATACGATGGTAGCACTGAAGCAGGTCATCAGGCTATCCCCCGTTTTGGGCAGCATGATATATGACCAGCCGTAATAGGCTCCTTCATTGGGATTCAGGGATGTATTCTTCAGCAGGTTATCATTCTCTTCGGCAATCACGTAAGTATTGGCACCGCGTATCTTATGTGTGTTGATCTGGGAAATGGTAAGATTCACATCGCGGGGATCAGGGCCGGTGACGTAGATGAGAGGATAATTGCGATACAGGGGTTCAAAGAAATCCTGATCCTGCACGGTCTCCTTGAAGAGCTGGGTACCAGCCGCGGAAAGATTGAAGGGTAGATTGTGGGTAAACACGTAGTCCGCCAATGCTTTCAACAGATCCTTCTGTTCTTTTTGGGGGATTCCTCGGGCATCGGCTTGTTCATCAATGTCGTCGATCATCTTGCTGAACGCGCGGACGAAACTGCGCACATGCTTTACGCCAAAGACGGTATTCTTGCCCAGGATGGTGTTGGGTCCATGCTTGAATTCGCTGGCCTCACGCCCTTCGGCATGGTTCAGCACCGTCTCGCGAATCTTCAGGGCGCCTTCCATGGCCACCCCGCTGATCTTGGTGGCGAGGATGTGCAGGGATGGTTCCATATAGATCTTGGCCGCCATGTTGTCGATCATGTCATCAGTTTTAAGCACGGTTTCTTTGAGCAGCATGGGAATGTCGCTCAAGGATTTAAAGCGGCGGGTTAGCATATCCTCACAGGCCTTGCGTTCTGCGGGATCAAGGTTTGTATCCAGTTCTTTCAGCTTCATATCGGCAATGCGGATGGCGAGATAATAAAAAAGTGTGATCTGGTTCATGAAGCTCTTGGTGGCGGGAACGGCGATCTCGGGACCGCAGAGGATGGGAATTGCCACATCGCTCTTTTCCTGCCCCAGAGTGCTATTCATATTGTTCACCAGCACTACCTTGCGCACGTCCAGATCAGCGGAATCGATGTCGTTGAAGATATCGATCAGGTCTTTGGTTTCCCCGCTTTGAGAGACGCCGATGATGAGGTCTTTATCCTTGATGCAGTTAGAGTATTCGCCCCTGAAATCGCCGGGCAGAATGGGGATCAATTCGATGCGAGCGATTTCATTGAAAAAGAGCGCCGCGATCTTGGTGGCATGAAATGAGGTGCCACAAGCGATGGAATAAGCATTGCGGTTGTTGGCAATGGTATTCTTGATCAGAGCAAGGAAATCCTGAACGCTGCGTTCAAACTCCGCTACGGAAATCTCTTCGGAAAGGCTGTCCAAGGCTTTGGCAATGATGAGCCGATGGCGGTCAAACTCGGTTCCCATCAGCTCGATAAAGATGTTTTTCTCGTTCGAAAAGAAGTACTTCTTGTCAAAATCCTCTTTCACCGCCACATCGAAGATGGCGGTGTAACTATCCTGCGCGAGTCTTAAGAAATCCTGAATGGCCTGCGCTTCGCAGAGCTTATCAAAGCGGCTTTTCTTATCTTCCACATGGTTTTCACCCAGGATTTCCAGCATGCTACTGGTCATGAGATCTCTCACGCCAGCTTGATCGATTACCTTCAACATGCGTTTGCCGGTGTTTGAGCCACCCTGGAATAGCTTGATCAGCTTTCCGGTGGATTCACTCTGGGCATAGATTTCCTGTTCCATGAAATACTGAAAATCCGGCAGCAGTTCCACATCCTCGGCTCTGAGCTTGGAATATACTGCGCGGGTGGGGATTGTATCTCCGGTAGCATACAATTCGTCGGCTTGATTTAGGCGTTTGAACTTCAGATTCTTCATCGCATACACCTGGTAGTAATCCGAAGTGTATTCCACAAATTCACCTTCCCGCAAGTTCACCAGCATCTTGGTAAAGCGCAATACCGCGGTGAGATCGCTGGAAGCCAAAGCGAAGGGCATATCCTCCACTTCTCCCACGCCAAAATAGAGGCTGGATCCGGCTTTGATCGCCCAGGAACACTTGGTTTCCGGATCCACAATGACGGCAGCGTAAGATCCATTCATCTTTTCTGCAGTGCGGATGATGGCTCTGCGCATGCAAGCTTTGCGCTCTTCGTGATCATTGGGGTTGCCGGCACGCGTCATTTCGATATCGAAGTAATGCTCCACACTGTGCACCAGCATTTCACCATCATTATCGGAAAGCACGGTATGTCCTTCCTTGGTGAGAAAAACCTTCAATTCGCGGGTGTTTGTGATGTTCCCGTTGTGCGCCCCAAAGAGATGACGCTTGCATTTCACTTCGTGAGGCTGGGCATTCACCTTGTTTACAAAGCCGAAGGTAGCCCAGCGTACCTGCCCGCAAAAGATCTGCCCGCTCTGCTTTTCGATGCTCAGGGTCTTGACCAGGGTGGAAGGTGCGCCAACATCCTTGAGCAGCGTGATCCTGGTCTTATCCTCGCCCAGGAAAGCAGCGCCGGTGCTGTCGTAACCACGGTATTCCAGAGCTTTGAGCAGCTTGGCGGCATAAGCGCCGAGATTGATGGAAACACGGGGCAAGGCCATACCCAACACTCCGCAGCCCAAACCGGGAAGCGGCAGGGGGATGCTGAGTTTAAAATCCTTAAGTTTCTCTAAAAGCTTCTTTTTCATGATCGTACCTTTATCATATGATGTTGTTTTCGATTAGGAGGTGTGCCAGGGTGTAATCCCACTCATCAGTAATCTTGATATTCAGATCAGAACTGAGTTGATAGCGCACTTTGTGCCCGTAATGCTCCACAAGGGCGGAATCGTCCGTGCTCACATATCCATCCTGATAGGCCTTTTCATAGCTCTTCATGAGTAGCTTGAAATCAAAGACCTGCGGCGTGAATACCTGAATCAGGCAGTCGCGCGAGAGGGTTGAAGCCACGTGCTCACCTTCCACGCTTTTGATGGTATTCTTGATCCTGGCGGCGGGAACCACTGCCCCCGCTTGCAGTGCGATATCGTGCAATTCACATATCAGATCAAGCGTGATGAAAGGGCGTACGGCGTCGTGTACAAAGATCAGTCCGGTATCGGGGGGGCAGTTTTGCAGTGCCCCAAAGATGCTGTCCTGCCGCTCCACTCCACCTGGCATCACCAAAAAGGGCTTGCTCATAGGCTCAAAATACTGGCAGATGAGATCCTCGGTGTAGGCCAGATCAGCTTCCGGAGCAGTCACGATGATGTTTGAGATGATTTCCGAACTGAAAAACGGACTCAAAGTGCGGATGATGATGGGTATTCCCGCCAGCATCCGAAATTGCTTTTTCACATCGCCAGCCAGGCGCAGTCCCGATCCCGCCGCAGTAATAATGGCGGTGTTTGGTGTCAGGATTTCCATGTATAAAACACTCCCCGGGTCATGCGTTCCACCTGCAGCTTCCCATCATGTCCCAATTCGCGTAAGATCTTCATGATCTCGTTGATATGAATCCCCAGCATGTTTGACAGATCCTCCGCTGTGGATGGCCGGCGGCTGATGGTGGCCTGGATCAGGTGAACCACTTCCGCGTCCAGAGCTGCCACCCCGGAATTGTATTTGATCTTGGCGATGATCTCGATGGGGATATCCATGCCTTGCGCCAGGTAGTCCTTCACTTTTTTCAGATCCCGGGCTGTGGCAGGCTCCACCCAATCTTCCGCGCCGGGACGATCCAGAGAGTTTAGCTGAACAACATTCGGGCGAATCCTGGAGATGGCTTCCCGCAAGGCATTCAATTCAATCTCATCATTGTTGATCCCCGGGATGATGAAAACCTCCAGCCAGATCTGCCCCGAATAACGCGTTCTGAGCTTGATCAGACCACTGATGAGTTCCTCAATCCTGAGCCCCGGTTTGGGACGATTTACCATCTCATATGCTTTTTGCGTGGCCGCATCCAGCGAGGGCAGGATCAGATCGCAGGGTAGAACCTCGTCAAGTACCGCGTCATCGTTCAATAGCACTCCATTGGTCAAGAGCGCCAGTTTGTAAGCCGGATACTTGTCCTTCACATGCTCGATGATGGCTCTGATGCTGCTATTCAAGGTAGGTTCGCCAGCGCCGGAAAAGGTGATGTAATCCAGCTCGGGAGCGTCCTGCATAAAGCTGTCCAATTCTTCCAGAATCTCAGCCGTGGGGAAAAACTCCTCCCGTTTGGTCTGCAGATGCGTGGTGCTCTGCACTTCGCAATACACGCAGTTTAGAGGGCAATACTTGAACGGGACCAGGTCTATACCGAGGGATTTACCCAGTCGGCGCGAGGTGACTGGCCCGAAGAGATGCTTGTATTTCATGGTCTAGAAGGTGGTGCCAAACTGCAAATGCGGTTCCCAGCTTCGATCTTCCACGCCATAGGCATAGTCAAAACCGATCAGGCCAAAGGGGCTGCGGATCCGAATGCCCGCACCCAGGCCTTTCTTGAGCTCGAGGAAATTGAAATCCCTCAGGTGGTTGTAGCTATCGCCCGCGTCAAAGAAGGCCAGGCCAATGATCTGATCTCCGGCGATGGGATATCCGACTTCACCGGAAAAGATGATCGCTCTGGTGCCGCCACCAACGGGGCCGATGGAGCGGTCGGGGTAACCACGGATGCCGTCTGCCCCCGTTCCACCCAAGTAGAACTTTTCATCCGGAGGAGCATCTTCAGAATCCCCGTAGGGTGTTATGTAAGAGAAGCGCCATTTACTGCGCAGAGTCAGCTTGCCAAAAGCCTCGCTATACCAGTTTACCTGCGCGATCTGCTTGAAGTAGTCAAAATCCCCCATAAAGGGACCTCCCGCCAGCTCTGAGAATAGCGTGATCTGCGAGCCCTTGGTGGGGAAAAAGATGTTGTCGCGGGTGTCCCGGCTGAGGGTGAAGTTACCCGCGGAGGTATAACGCCAGCCCAGTCCGTCCAATTCGATCAGAGTACTGTTTGCCGTACTGTCTGCCAAAATGGCGTTCTGGTTTGTGATGTTGTATTTCTTGCTGTAGAAAGAGTATCCGATCGAGCCGCGGCTGCGGTCCACCAGGGGGATGGATTGCCCCAAGCGAACACTGGCGCCACGAGTGTAAATCTCGTAGTAAAAGGAGCTCCAATTCTTTTTAGTGTAATATAGGTTCGTGCCCAACAGCATGTCTGAATCGTATAAATTGGGATTGGTAAAGTTGAATTCGAAGTTCTGAGTGCTGCCGCCAAACTCCCAGGTGACACCGCTGCTCCAGTTATTTCCAAAGAGATTGTTTTGGGATACCGAGAGCTGCCCCACAAACTTGTCCACGGAGTTGTAGCCCACTCCACCATTGGCTACTCCGCTGGATTTATCCAGTACATCAATGGAGAGGTCGATGTCGCCGTTGTTATTGATGCGGCGGTAATCCAGCTTGATGTCGGGCTCAAAGAAGCCCAGGTTATAGATGTTCTGCTGGCTGCGGATTACCTGGGATTGCCGGTAATAATCCCCGGGAGCGATCTCCAGCTGACGACGCAGCACTTTTTCCTTGGTCTTGCGGTTTCCCGTCAAGTGAACCTGGCGGATTTTAGCCCGGGTATTCTCCTGGATACTCAGCTTTACATTCAGCAGATCGCCGGTTTTTTCATATTCACTTCTGATATCGGCGTAGATAAAGCCTTCATCAAAGTATAGAGCATACACTTTGGCCAATTGGGCATCATACTTTTCGGAATCGAAAGTGTCTCCACCTTTCAGGGTGAAGCTCTCCCGTATCGTCTCGCTCTCAAAATGCTCATTTCCAGTGATCGTAATCTCGCCAAAGGTGTATTTTGTCCCTTCGGTGATCTGGATCACCAATTCATAATGCCGGTCTGAAAGCTGCTGCATCTCGTGCGGACCCACCACCACGTCGATGTAACCATTCTTTTTGTAGAAATTGGCCAGCGACACCAGATCAGCCTCAAACTTCTCTTCGTCGAAACGGCCGGAACGCAGGAAACTGGAGGGTTTGGTCTTCATCCGGCGGATCAGTTGTTTATCCTCAAAGCTTTCATTACCCAGGAAGGTTATCTGCTTGATGGCTATTCTTTTGCCTTCTGTGGCACGGAGAGTGATGGCAATCCGGTTCTCTTCCTGCAGCTGTTCCAGGATCTCGATCTGGGCATTGCCAAAACCTTTGGCGGCATACTCAGCTTTCAGTTTGCGCAGGAGCTCATGCTTGGTGTTGCCGCTCCAGTAAGATCCTGTTCTCAATCCAGTAATCTCTTCCGCTTTTTCCTTCTTGATCACCTTGAATCCCTGATAGCTTACCGAGCTTACCGCGGGATTTTCCACCACTGTCACGATGAGGTTGATTCCCGTGCGATACGGCTCCGATTCCACTTTGATGTCGGAAAATACACCCATGCGGTGCAGGTTTTTGATGGATTTGGATACATTATCGGTTACCAGGGCGTCACCAACGCGCACGCTCATAGCGGAGATCACCAGCTCTGGAGCTATATTTCGCGTTCCTTCCACCCGGATTTCGTATATCGTTTCACCCTCGGCAAACAGGCTGCCGACAAGTGCCAAAAGCACTATTATGAGCATTTTGCGCCCAAAAAGCTTAAGCATATTTCCTCCACCTTTTACAGTAGTCTACCATCTGTTTGAAAGTGGCTTTTTAGTAAAGTCTTTTTTTGGGGTGGGGAAAGGAATGTCGCTTACAAACCCGGGACCAGAGGTCAATTTCTCTGGCGCAGTGCCGCGGGCAACAGGATATCCAGCTTTGCCCTTTCCTGCAAATACCACTCGTCCAGATACCTGGCCTGAGCCTCTCGCAGCGCGCTTTTGATGATATCCTCTTTGGCTGCTTCCCAGTCTGCATTCGTACGCCGGTGAACCTCATTCACCCGCGCCAGGAAAAAGCGGCCATGATCCTCGATCAGGGGAGTGTACTCGCCACGGGGCGTACTTAATATGGCGCGGTTCAGTGCTTCCACCTCGCCAATGGGTGGATAGGAGGACTTGATGCCGATCCCGCTTTGCTCGACGATCCGGATGCTGTCTCTGATCGCGGCGGCCAGATAATCCTCCACCTTGTGTTTTCGGATAAATTCAGCTACGTATTCACGGTTTTTCTCTGCCCTCAGCAGGGTATCTGCCTTTAGTTGCAGAATCGACTGGATGCTGTCATAATCCTCATAATAGCTATCGGCAATACCCGCCACTTCACACACCAGAATGTCGCCCATCATACCCGTGTAGGGGTCAAAGACCGTTCCAGGAGATGCTGCAAAGGTCATGCGGATCAGCTCTCCTTCTCTGCCGATGCCCCGAATAAAGGGATCCGTGGGGGAAAACATCTTGCTTTCCAGAAGCTCAAAACCCATTTCCGCAGCCGCAGCCCTGAGACCAATCTGCCGGGCCCGTTCCGCCAGCGCCTTACTGTCTTTCCCCGCCTTAGCCAGGGCCTCGGGACTTCCTGTGGCACGGGATGTGGCGGCGCCAAAGCGCACAAAGCGCAAGTTCCGGCCGTTGGTCTTTTTATACTCGCGGTCCTTGATCTCATCATACAGCGCTCTCACCGCCGCGTCATCTGCCTTCAGCTCCCGATAACGGCTATAATCGAAGTATACGATGCTGGCATCAGCGGTGGTACCGGAACGCAGCCACGCCGTGCGCAAACTGTCCTCATCCACCTTTGCCCTCGAGCGGATGCCATCCAGAAGCACGTGATAAGTGAATACATCCCGGCTGTAATCCAGAACTTCTTGGCGGAAACTGGGACGTTCCATCAGCGCTTTATGATACTTCTTTATGTCAAATTTGCCATCCGTCTTCAGCTCGGGGATGCTCTGCACGCCCTCAGGGGGATTCTTCTCGATGTACACCTCCAGATCATTGGCGCGGATCTTCACCCCGCCATCTTCGATCGCATGGTCGTAAATGTACATCGCCACCAGCTCATCAAAGAACTGCTCGTACAGTTTCAAGCTGTCAGCCGGGTTAAGAGTATAGGGTATGTGTTGATACTCCAGATAAGCGGCAAAACCATCCGCCAGTTCCTTTTCGCTATACTCCCGTTCGCCGATTTTAGCCGCGACATTCACTGCAGCCAAAACCTGGCTCAGCATCAGTACCAACAGGATCAGGATGATGTATCTATGCATAGGATTCACTTATCTCCTCATGTCGTATATACAAAGCCAATCTCAAAATCCTGCATACTTGTCAAGCGGCGATGTTTTTACGGAGGAGAAAAAAGCGGGATCCCTTTCAGAAAAGGATCCCGCAATTCTTTGCTTGTATACTCTCTGGTTTATCCCTTGCGGTGACAGAACCACCAGTCGAAGCATTCCATCTCGCCGGATTTGGCTTTGGCTTTACGTTCATTCGCCGCATCGACGTTATTGGCCGGGGGAATAATCACGCGGTCCTGGATGATGCCGTTATTCGGCCAGTCAGCCGGCATTGCGCAAGCGTTTGCATCGCTATATTGCATCCCCTTCACGGCACGCAGGATCTCCTGCATATTGCGACCCAGCTCTTGAGGATAGTAGAATATAATGCGGATATTGCCCTTATCGTCCACGATAAAGACCGCACGCACAGTGTTTGTCCCTTTGCCGGGGTGGATCAGACCAAGCTTGTTGGCCACCATTCCCGTATCTGCGATGATCGGAAATTGGATTTCCACACCGATGTTTTCCTGGATCCATTCTTCCCACTTGATGTGAGAGAAGACCTGATCCACGCTCATGCCGATAAGTTCGCAATTTACCTTGCGGAACTCGTCATAAAGTTTCTGAAAGGCTACAAACTCTGTGGTACAGACAGGGGTGAAATCAGCCGGGTGGCTAAACAGCACAAACCATTTACCAGCCATGTCGTTGGGTAAGGTAATCTTACCCCGGGTGGTCACTACTTCCATCTGAGGGAACTTATCCCCCAGGAGCGGCATTCCTTGATTTTCCATTAGGTTCTCCTTTACTATTCATTCTGAGATATAGTGTAACCTGTTATCCGTTTTTGGCAAATGGTAATAAGGGGCAACTAATCTTCCCTTAGTCATATTTCAGGACACCGAAGCTCCCACTTCATACGGGCTTCGCGGCTTTCCGCCCACTTACCACCCAGCCGCATTCCTCTTACGTGCTACGCAGGAGGGTGGCAAGTGGGTTAGAACAGCGAGGGAAACCAGGAATGGACTGATTTGCCCCACGCGGATCTAGAAAAGAATTGGGGGCACACGGATTACGCGGATCACGCGGATCATGACCCTTACAACCTTAAAACCTTAAAACCTCAAAACCCTACAACCTTAAAACCTCAAAACCCTACAACCTCAAAACCTCAAAACCTGAAAACCTGAAAACCCCAAAACCCCAAAACGCTTGATATGGAACAAAAAATGCATATTGATACCTCTATTAGAATATCTTTTTCGGAGAACTCGTCATGAAACATCATGGTTATCTCATTCTGATTTGCTTGCTCTGCTGTCTTGGCAGTCTTTTTGCGGACAGGGTTTGGGATGCGTCTGCCTCCCGCAAGTACAATTATCCGCTGCGAAATGTCCCGCATTTTGACGCCAAAGCGGATAGCGCCACCGGGTTTGATGTGCAAAAATATGAAATCACCGTGAATATCACGCAAAGCCCCAATCACATCAACGGCGAAGTGAAGGCGACGGTGCTGGCGGAAACAAATCTGAGCAACATCAGTTATGAACTGGTTGGCTTGACCGTGAGCCAGGTGTGGGTGAATGGAGCCGTTAGCACTTTCACGCACAGTAACGGCGTGGTGACCATCCCGGTGAATGCCGGTGCGGGCCAGACCTTCCAGACCAGAGTAGCTTATGGCGGGCAGCCTCAGCTTTCCGGTCCCCCTTACAATGTGGGTATGTATTTCCAGGCCAATAGCATCTTTACCATTTCCGATCCTGATGCGGGGCGCTATTGGTGGCCATGTTACGACCACCCCTGGGACAAGGCTATCGTGGATCTTACCGTGACCATGCGCAGCGATTGGAAAGTGGCTGCAAACGGGCTGAGAGAGAGCATTACGGACAATGGCAATGGTACTGCCACCACCATCTGGAAAGGCTATCATCCCATGACCACCTATCTGGTCTGCATCACCGCCGGGCCTTATGTGGAAATAGCTCAAACCGCTTTGGATGGCGAACTTCCCATCCTCAATTTTGTAACTCAGGCGCAGTATAACAACGCGCTTTCAGATCTGGCGAGTCTGCCCTCGATGATCGATTATTACAGCAGCCTGTTCGGAGAATACCCCTTTGAAAAGTACGGCAATGCCACCGTGAATATGAGCACCTTTGGGGCTATGGAGCATCAAACCCAGACCACTCTGGGCAATTACATCATCAATGGCAATGGGACGCATGAACTCACGATCGCGCATGAGCTTGCACATCAATGGTATGGCAATGCGGTGAGTTTTTTGGATTTCCCGGATGTCTGGCTTTCTGAGGGATTTGCCACATATAGTGAACATCTCTGGGTGGATTATGTGGATGGCTGGCAGGCCGCATGCGACTATGTAAATTCCAGCTTTCACCAGTATTACATGAATTGGGAGAGCTCGTACAATCCTCCCGCGATCTACAATCCCGGCTTTGGCGACTACTTCTCACCCCCGTCATACGAAAAAGCCGCCAGCGTATTGCACATGTTACGCCTGAAGATGGGAGACGATGATTTCTTCCAGCTATTGCAGCAATGGTTTAGCACCTATCGGGATGGCAATGTGGTTACTTCAGAATTTCAGGCGCTGGCAGAAACGATCAGCGGGTTGGATTTGGAGCAATTCTTCCAGCAATGGATATATGGCCGGGGCATTCCCTCTGTCTCTTTCCGGCTGATGCACAATCCTGAGACCAATGCGCTAAAGGTTTATTCCACCAGCACCTCTCCCACCTCCACCAGCTTTGACGTGGATTTTCCCATCAGATTGGGTGAAGGGGCAATTGCTGATTCGGTACTGGTGATGGCAACTCCCGCGGGACATTTGAACCACTTTGAAGCGATAGAAAGCATCGACCTAGTGAGCCCAAACCATGATCATTGGACCATTCTGCGCGGGATCACCGAAGAACGCCCGCAGATCCTCTCCGCGATCGGAGCCGACGCGTCCGTAAGCTTACGTTGGGTGGCCTTTCCGGGCGCTCAGAGCTATCATCTGTATTATCGGCTGGCGGGCAGTGATCCCTGGATCCAATCGGGACTGGTGGTGGAAGGAAGTACCAGCGCGCTACTCACCGATCTGATCAACGGTGAAGAGTATCAGTTTATGATCAAAGGGATGGACGCTGAAGGCTATCTGAGCCGTGCATCCGACCCCATCTCCGCCACACCAAACGGCTTGAGCCTGAAGTATCCGCTACTTGTGGTGGATGAAACCCGCGACGGCAACGGCAGCAATATCGCACCCGATGACGCCATGGTGGATGATTTCTACGCGGCAGCACTGAGTGGATTCGAATATAACACGTGGGACGTGGCAAGCCAGGGACTGCCCACCATCAGTGATCTGGGACAGTTTGGCTGCGTAGTCTGGCATGCCGACGATTACGCGCAAAACATGGTGAATGAAGCCGAGAGTATGCTGCTAAATTACATCCTTGGCGGAGGCAGATTGATCTTTTCCGGATGGCGCAGTGCCACCGTGCTCTCGGAAAGCTTTTGGCAAAACATCTTTGGCGATATGCCCTACACTGTGCATTACGACAACGGGGCGTGTCTGAGCGGGCTAAGCGGAAACGGCTACCCCGAGCTGATCGTGGATCAGGAAAAACTCGTCACTCCCTGGAACGGACTTTTGCCCATGATCAATACCTTTGAGGTAAATCTCCCCGCGCTTTACTATGCCCAAATGCCCACCACTTTTGAAGGGAATGGACTGAAGGCCGCCATCAAGATCGGACCGGATTCCTACTTTTTCGGGTTCCCGCTCTACTTCATGGAGGTTCCCGGTGTGCAAACGCTGCTACAGACCCTGGTAAGCGGTGGTACCGGGAGTGAAGACGCCATTTCCCCCATCCCACTGTTGACCCTGAGCGCAAATCCCAACCCCTTCAATCCCAGCACCCGGATCACGTTTGACACTCCGGATGCAGGAAAAGTGCAGCTCAAGCTGTATAATGTAAAAGGACAGCTTGTAAGGGTGCTCGCTGATGACGTGTATGCAAAGGGGAACCATAGCCTGACGCTAAACCTGGATCGATACTCCAGCGGAGTGTATGTCCTGCGTCTGGAAAGTGGCGGCAAGAGCATCTCCAAGCGCGTCACCCTGATGAAGTGAAGTCATTTTGATTGACGAATCAGAGGCGACGACAAAGCTGACCCGAAGTACCTGAATATACAAGGCGGATAAAAGAAATTGAAGAAGTTACTGATACTACTCATCGTTATGTGTGCGGGAGCCGGACTCTACGCACAAAAGGGTTTGTTCAACCTCGCTTACGGTCACACCGTGGCTCAGGTCGATTCCATTCTGGCGGGCCACAGCTTCTACCCCGAGGGTAGCGAACATCATGCCATCAAATATTATAGCGACGTAAACCAACTCATCGATGCCATCATGGTATTTGTGGAGCCAAAAAGCCAGCGGGTAGCCGGTTGGTTTGTGAAATATAGCGCCCTCAACGGCGAGGATAACGACCACATAGTAATCGACCGCATCATGGATATGCATGGGAAAACCAATCACTTCGACGAGGATACGCAGCAATTGATCTGGTTTCTCTCCACTACCCGCACCTTGCACGTGATGTATTCCTCCGAGGGAAATCTGACGGCGCTGTATTACGACTCGGTGTTTCCCGAGCTCTTCCAGATGAATGAGGAAGCTGGGAAGGCCCCGGAGGATGTTCCGGAGCCCATCGAATAGTTAGCGTCTGGCGATTGCGGGAGGGTTTTCCAAGGCACGCATCCGATTGCGGATGCTTTCCTTTTGCCGTTCAAACTCAGCCATCTGAGCTTTACTCAGGCGTTCCGCGCCTACCATCCTGAGATTGGTGGGATTGATGTATTTGTTGTTTGAAATCAGCCCAAAATGCAAGTGCGCGCCGGTGGATACTCCTGTGGAGCCGACTCTGCCGATCACCTGACCGCGTTTCACGCTTTGCCCGTTACTGACGCCGATTGACGAAAGATGGGCGTATAATGTGGTATATCCACTGGGGTGTTTGACGCGAACTTCTTTGCCATAACCGCCGTTCCACCGTGCTGAAACCACTGTGCCATTTGCGACCGCATACACCGGGGTACCGTATCTGCCGCGGTAATCCACCCCGTCATGATGCGCCCAGCGTCCCGAGACCGGATGCAGGCGGCGGCCGAAACTGGAACTGACGTGAATGCTGGCAAGGGGAAAGCCTACTCCGCTGGTGTTATTGCTTTTACCTTCTTTGTTATATAGTCCGTTTAGTACGGATTTCTCGTCATCTTGCTCATAGCGGAAGAGTTCGTGCGCACCTGTCCGCTTTCCATCGTAGCTCACGTATAGCACCTTGGCGCGGGGCAGGGCTTTTCCTTCAAAGATGCGTTCCTCGATGAAGACCTTGAAGCCATCGCCTTTTCTGGCGTCCCGTGCAAAATTGATCTCACCCTCCAGCCCGTTGTTGATGCTCTGTTTGTCGGTGGGAGAAAGACCCATGGAGAGCAGTGCGGCGTCCAGAGTACTCTCCAGAGTGCCGGTGATGATGCGCGGACGTTTGGAAACCGGAAGGGCTTCCATGGTGTAAGCCAGAGAATCGCCCACAGCCTCAAAGTGGTGCCGTACAGTAGGTTCCTGCACATACATCATCTTGCTGATCCTGGTGCCTTCGGCGTTTAAAAGTACGCGCAGAGTGTCACCCGGCTGGATTGTGCTTACATCTATGTAATCACCAAAGCGGTAGGAGATCTTGCCGATCTCAGGGCCAGGCAGATTGAGCTTTTCCAGGAGAGAAAAGATGGAGCCGCCATCGGGAACAGTCTGGGTGATCCAGGGGTCTTTCGGCTTTTCCAAGGGAGCATTCTTACCTTGTGAGGGCTTATCTGAAGGAGCAAACAAACTGAATAAACTGAAGGTGGCCAGACTGAGAAGAATGAGGGTGAGAAGCAGGTGTTTTCCGATATTCATATGGTGTTTACTCCTTGGGTGGTATTTGCAGCGCTGAAGGGATGGTAATGGATATGCACCTTGCGCAGTCCGTTGTCAAAGTGCTTCAGCAGGCGCTCTTCCACGTCGTGCGAGATCTTGTGCGCATCATCAATGCTGAGTTCTCCGGCCACGGCTATGGTCATACTGATGGTGTAGTAAGGCCCGAAGCGGTGAATCCCCAGTTCCTCAATGCCTTTTACCCCGTTCACGAGCATGGAAACATCCCTTAGTTCCCGGGTAAACTCATCGTCGGGCAGACTGTCCATTAGCTCGGATGATGAATCCATGATGATCTCGATGCCGGTTTTGATAATGTAGAGTGCCACGATGGCTCCGGCAGCGGGATCCATCCAGTAATACCCGAGCCGACCCATGATCACGCCGATGATCACAGCCACTGATGCCATAATGTCATTCAGATGATCGTTGGTCAGAGCTCTCAGGGTAGGGTTATGCGTCCTTTTAGCGGTACGCTTAGTGTAGTAATAAAGAAAGATCTTCAGAGAGAAAGTGGCTATGGCGATCACCAGAGCCCAGCCCGAGGCGGATCTTCCGACCTCAGTGTGGGTGATCAGTTCATAGACTTTATTTATGCTCTCCCAGAAGATGGCGATACCCGTGGTGAGGATAAAGGCGCCCACCACGATGGCAGCTATGGATTCAAGCTGTCGATGCCCGTAAGGGTGTTCACTGTCAGCAGGTTTCTTTGCCTGCTTCATAAAGATCTTTACGGCTATGTAATATACCACATCTGAAGAGGAATTGATGCCGTCCGCCAGAAGCGCGGGGCTGTGTCCGAATATACCGATCGCCGTCTTGAGTCCGGCGAGGATCACATTGCTAAAAAGCCCCAGATTCACGGCAAAGGCGGTTAAAGCATCTCTGTCTTGTGTCACGTATCAAGCTCCATAATGTCGATAAAAGTCTGTAGCGGCCGCTGCGTGCGGATGTATTTCCTGAATTGCTCTGCATTGATGGGGTGCTTGCCCACCGCCCAGGGATTGAGGGCGTAGAGCTTTACTTTGAAGGGGATCAGGGTGCTCACTTCGCAGTCCCGACGCAGGCGGGATATCTCGCCGTAGCTGAGCGACAGGCACTGCGGATGGCGGAAGACGAGCTGCGCTCGTGCCTCTTTGAACAGGGGATAAAGTCTGGCATGCAGCATGCTCGTGTAAGCGCCGGGAATGTAAAGAGCATCGGGATCTTCGCCCAGGATGGTGCCAATCTCTTCCTCGTGTCCGATCAGGGAGGCAATCTGAGTTTTCTGCCATTGCCCTCTCTTGCCATACATGACTGTTTCGGCAGCTTTGAGGCTTTCACAGTGGTATTTGCTGCAATGACATTTTGGGATGGAGATCATCAGATCAAGGCGTTTGACCTCTTCCACAATCTCCTCTTTGGTGCCGAAACTGGCGCCAATGCAAAGTACTATGGCCTGTACGCTATCTTCAAAGGCGATGGATTTACGATCCAGCGAGCCATCAATGATCACCTTGGCCGCGCCCATCCGGTGCAATTCGCGCGCGGCGTGGATCTGATCGCTGACGCTGGAGGGCCCGGTGATCTCTGTCTGCAGCGCTTCCTCTGCCTTTAGAAACCACAATTTGCGCCCGCTGTAAAGCTCGGCTTTGAGAATGCTGACTCTGCTGCCCAAGCTTTCCAAGGTGTTGCCATCCGCGCAGAATTGAGCCCCTTGCGGTAACTGAACCCGCGGCTTGGGGGTCTTGAAGACGCGGTCGCTGCTTTCGCCATCCAGACCTGTGCTCATCACACCCCATGACAGACCGGGATACAGCTTTAGAATGCCGTTTAAAAGGGTGGTTTTACCGGAATTTTTGCTGATCCCCACCAGGGCTATGGTTTTCAGGGACCTGGTGGAGATCAGCTCATGTAACATATCAGGGTTTTCTGCGCAGGTTGCGTTTGGTTTCCGCGGGTCCGATTGATACATGCTTTCCTTTCAGCAGACTCATCACGCCCTCATTGCTTTCGCGTTCTTTGGGGCAGAGATCACGGTATTGGCTATCGTCGGGAGCCTCAAAACTGGGCTCGGTATAGCTGGTGATAAAGCCTTCATAATTGCGCAAGATCACTCTTCCCGGCATCTGCGAGATGATGTAATTTGGCATCACGGGGATCTTTCCGCCGCCCCCGGGAGCGTCCACCACATAAGTCGGGACGCAAAGTCCGCTGGTGTGGCCACGCAGGGATTCGATGATCTCGATACCCTTGGCGATGGGGGTGCGGAAATGTCCGATTCCCTCGGAAAGGTCGCATTGATAGATGTAATAGGGACGTACCCGATTGCGCACCAGCTTGTGCACCAGGGCCTTCATCACATCCACATGATCGTTTATACCCTTTAATAGTACCGATTGATTGCCCATGGGCAAACCGGTCTCAGCGATGGTGGCAAGGGCTTTCACGGCAGTTTCACTGATCTCCTGAGGGTGATTGTAATGCGTATTGAGCCACACGAAGGGATATTTCTTCAGCACTGCCATCAAGGACGGAGTAAAGCGCATCGGCAATACCACAGGGGTGCGGGTGCCCAGGCGCACAATATCCAGATGATCGATCTTGCTCAGTTTGCTCAAAATCTCGTCCAGACGTTCATCGCCCAGAGTGAGGGGATCACCGCCGGATAGCACCACGTCGCGCACTTCCTTGTGTTCGCGGATGTATTCGATGGCTCTGTCCACGTTTTCCTTGGGCATCGGGGCATCGTGCTCGCCCGCTTTACGGCGGCGGGTACAATGCCGGCAATACATGGCGCATTGATCAGTGAGCAACAGCAATACCCGGTCCGGATAGCGGTGCGTCATGCCCGGAATGGGTGCATCGCCATCTTCATGCAAAGGGTCGGACATATCAGATAGGGAGACATAGCTTTCCTGAATGCGGGGAATGGACTGCAGGCGCACAGGATCCATGGGATTGGCATGATCGATCAAAGAGAGGTAGTATGGGGTGATCGCCATGCGGAAAGAGAAGGCTTCATCGGCAAATACCGCTTCTTCTTCGGGCAACAGCTCGATGTATTTGCGCAATGTCGCGGCATCAGTGATGCGGTTCTTTAGCTGCCAGTGCCAATCATTCCACTGTTCATCCGTAGCGATTGACTTAATATCTACGATACTCATTTATGTACTTCCTTTAGTCCGTGTAACGTTCCTTAAAGAGCTTCATCAATACAGGATTTCTACGCAGCAAATCGATGGAGATCGCAGCATGATGCGCAGCGTAGCCATTGCCCAGGATCATATCCACATCGGCTCCGATCCCTTCCGCGCCCAAAGCAGCTTTGGTAAAGGACGTAGCCATGGAGAAGAAATATACCAGACCCCGGTCGCGTGCGGCCATGATGGTGGGAAGCTCGGTATCTTCGATGTTTACCACATTGATCACCACGTCCGCCATTTTCCCATCGGTGAGACGGGATACTTCGCGCTGGATGGTGATGGCATCGGTGGCATTGGCGATGATTACTTCATGACAGCCGGTTTCTATACAGGTGGGGATGTAGTTTTCATTGCGTACGATGCCGATCACTTTGCCCGATACTCCGGCGCGTTCTCTGGCCACGGCGTTGCACAGAATACCGCTTTTGCCATTGGCACCCAGAATCACCACTGTGTCGCCGGGTTTTACCAGACGTTCCACTTGCGCGGGAGCGCCAGCCACGTCGAGCACGGAGAGCGCCAGGTTTTCGTCCATATCATCGGGAAGTTTGGCATAAATGCCGCTGGAGAAAAGGATGGCCTGGCCTTCGATTTCCACCTGGTCTTTATCCAGGAGTACGCGCTTTACCTTGTTGATCTTGAGGGGGGTGAGGGATAGCGAAACCAGGCTGGCTACCTTGTCGCCCACCTGAATCTTGTCCTTCATCTCAAAGTTTGGCCCGATCGCCGCCACTCTGCCGATCAGCATTCCGCCGCTGCCGGTATCTTCGTTTTTGTGCTTACCGGTACGGGTGGTAAGGTCAATGGCATGCTCGGCAAAGGCTTGCTCCATATCGCTGTGCCCCTGCGCGATCAATTTGTTCTTGATTTGGTGAAAGGACGCGCTGTCCACATTGAGCCGGATCACATCGATCAGCAGCTCATTGTCCCAGATTTCGCTCATGTCGTTGTTGAGCACGCGCGCAGGCTGAGGCAATACACCTTTAGGTTCAATTACACGATGGGTTCCATAGCGGCAACCACCAGTTTTCATACTTTCCTCCCAAATGGATCTAATCTATTGCATTTAATA
>JAEWNJ010000131.1 GCA_023392795.1 Candidatus Cloacimonadota bacterium | reverse complement strand
CCGTTGATGGCGACTGAGGCCACGGGGACGCCGGGGGGCATTTGCGCGATGGAATAGAGTGCATCCACGCCCGCCAAAGCACCTGACTGGATTGGAACACCGATCACGGGCAGGACAGTATGCGAGGCGATCACGCCGGGGAGATGGGCAGCCATTCCCGCACAGGCGATGATCACCTTTATTCCTTCGGCTTCGGCATTTTTCGCTAGTAGCGCGGTGTTATCTGGATTGCGATGCGCGCTGCTAATGTGAAAGTCATATTCCACCCCAAAATCGTCCAGCACCAGGCTGACGGGTTTACAGGCGTCCAGATCGCTTTTACTGCCCAGGATTATGCGTACTGACGGCATTACCTTATCCCTGGATCACTGTGAGAGCTGTGTGGATCTCGTCCTTATTTGTGGCTTTCAGGAACATCTCTAATACTTCGGGATTCTGTACCAGCTTGGAGATGTAGGAGAGTGAGAAAAGATGCTGTTTGTCGTTGTGCAAGAGCAACATAAAGAAGATATTCACCGGTTTGTTGTCCGGTGCATCAAAATCCACGCCGTCGTCGGAACGGCCAAAGAGGATGGAGGGGGATTTGATCTTGGATGGGTGCAGATGGCGCGGGTGCAGCAGGGCAACGCCGTTGCCGATGGCGGTGGAGATCAATTCTTCACGGGCTACCACCACTTCGTAGAGCCAGCGGGCGTCGCGCACCAGCTTCAGATCTTTGGCATGCTCGCTGAGGATGCGGATGGCGTCGTATTTGTTATCGGCATGAAAATCCAAAAAGATGTTTTCCTGGCGCATGTATTCTTCAAAGTGGCAGATTACACGCTTTAGCGCCAGCATTTTTTCATCGTCTTCATTGAGGTTTTCCAGCCATTCGTTCAGCGAATCCTCATCGATTTTCTCGTTTTTTCCCACGACTTTGGTTTCGAAGATTTTCGAATTGATCATCTCCTGTATCACGCGGTCAGAAACCTTAAGTTTCTTTGCTGCTTCGGCTTTCGAGATGAATTTCTTGGCCATTGTTTCCTCCTGTATTAGGAACTATTTTTAGGTATTTTAAGCTTTGATGCCAAGGTTTATCTTGACAAGGATACGAGATTTTTTGGGATATGGCATTATGGTCAAGAAAATTATTTACATCACCCTGATTTTGCTCCTGCTCAGTAGCTGCTACTATTCGGTTTATTCAAATGCTTACCCGCATTTAAAAAAAATTCGGGTGGAGCCTTTTACGAACCGCAGTTCGGAGTTTGCCCTGGCCGAGAAGGCGCTAAATGATCTCTCGATGACGATCCGCAATGATGGCCGCTTGAAACAGGTTACCCAGGATCCGGACTGCTCACTCGAAGGAGAGATAATCTCTTTTGAGGAGCGTATTTACAGCTATGACAGCGCCAATCAGGTGCAGGATTACCAATTGGTATTGAACTTGAATGTTGTCTTCACCGATCTGGTGAATAACGAAGTTTTATATGAAAACAAAAGCTTACGCGTCAGCGAGCTCTACAGCGTTGCCGAAGGCAGCACAGCGCGTTTTAGCACAAAAGAGGAAGCACTAGGTGAAATCATCAACAACGTCTTCAAAACCGTCATCCAAAGCACCCTCGAAGCCTGGTAAGGAATACCGGCTCAATCGCTTCCTGGCGGATTGCGGATTGGGCAGCCGGCGGAAAGTGGAGGAATTGATCACCTCTGGGTTGATCAGCGTAAATTCTGAGACATGTCGTGACCTGGCATGCAAGATAGATCCGTCCCGGGATGAGGTGAAATACGAGGGAAAGGCCTTGCACCGCGAGGAAAAGAAGCTCTACCTGGTGCTGAATAAGCCCCTGGGTTATGTAGTCTCCGCCAAGGATGAATACAGCCGTAAAACTGTGTATGACTTGCTCCCGGAGCATTTTGCGACTCTCCCCTACGCCGGCAGATTGGATAAAAACAGCGAAGGTTTGTTGCTCTTCACCAATGACGGAGTATTGATCAAGCAGCTCACTCACCCCAGCCACAAGGTGGAAAAGAGCTACCGCGTGGTAGTGGATCGCAAGCTAAGCCGCGCGGCCATCCGGCAACTCCGCGAAGGCGTGGTGATCGAAGGTGGCGTCACTCAGAGCGCCGGAGTGTATGTGAAAAGCGAAAGTGAAAAGGAAATGCAGCTAAAGCTGGTAATAAGAGAGGGACGCAAACGTCAGATTCGCCAGATGATCGAAGCCGTGGGCGCGAAGGTGGTGAGTTTGAGGCGTTTGCAATTCGGATCCCTGCAGCTAAAGGATCTTCCCGTGGGCCGGTGGCGTCCGCTATCCCGGGCTGAGATCACTTCTTTGTATTACGACGCTGGCCTATGGCAAAAAGACGACCGGAAAAAGACGGATAAACAGCAAAAAGAACAGGATAGATAATGAAGATAGCACTGATCGGACCGCCCAAAAGCGGCAAAACTACAGTATTCAATGCTCTGACGGGGACAGATCATCCCACTGACAAGTACGCTCCGCCCGCCGATGAGGCCAATATCGGCATCGTACAGGTCACCGATGAACGCATCACCCGCCTCAGTGAGCTATACAAGCCCAAAAAGACCATCTATGCCAATGTGGAGTTCCACGATTACCCCGGGATTTTTGCCAAAGAAGGCGAGAATCCGGAATCGGCGATCTATTCCGGGATCAAGAGTTGTGAAGCGTTTGTGCTGATCCTGCGCGCCTTTGAGGATAGTGAATTGGATCAGCTTTATGGCGATGATTCTCCGCTGAAGGTTCTCAGCCATTTTATCGATGAGATGATCCTCACCGATCTGGTGATCGCCGAAAAGCGCATTGAGAAGATAGAATTGGGCTATAAACGCGGAGTGAAGACGCCGGCGATTCAGATCGAGGAAAAGGCCTTGCGCCGGATTATCGCGCATCTGCAGGAAGGTAGCAGCATCCGGGATCTGGATCTGGCAGAAGAAGAAGAGAAATCCGTGCGCGGTTTTCAGTTTTTCAGCGCCAAGCCGCTATTGATGCTGCTAAACACCTCAGAGAGCGGATACACTCAGCAGGAAGAGCTGCTGCATGCCATTCGCGCTCAGGGCTTCATGGCAGAGCTTATCGCGGGGAAGTTTGAGCAGGAACTGAGTGTTTTGGAACCCGAAGAGGCAGCGATGTTCATGGCGGATATGGGCATCGAGACGTCGATCCGGGATCGCCTGACCATGCTGTGTTACGACCTATTGGGTCTGCAGAGTTTCTTTACCGTGGGTGAGGACGAGGTGCGTGCCTGGACCATCGAAAAGGGTACCAATGCCGTTACTGCCGCGGGGAAAATCCACAGTGATCTGGCCCGGGGGTTCATCAGAGCGGAATGTTTCAATTATAGCGATTTGATGGCTCATGGATCGGAAAAAGCCTTGCGCGAAAAGGGGCTATTTAAGCTGGAAGGAAAAGAATACCCGGTGAAAGACGGTGACATTTTGAACATCCGCTTCAACGTTTAGAGGTTTGCAGTATGCCCCCAGCAAAAGCGAAGAAAGCAAGAAAGAGCTCCAGAAGCAAGTCTTCCGGGCTTACCGATCTGCATAAACGGCTGATCAGCGCGGGCATATCCCTGCTCTCGCTTTTGGTGATAGTATCCCTGCTGATGGGCTATAGCAGCATTAGCAACGATATGGCAAATCTGCGCGAAAATGGCAATATCTTCACCTGGTTTGGCAGCCAGGGCGCGCAAATCGACAATCCGATCGGGGTCTTTGGTACGCTGTTTGCCTATGTATTTATCTACATCTTCGGTTACTGGCTGTCGCTGATCGGATTTCTGATCATTGGAGCGGTGTCATTCCGCTATTTTGCCGATCCCAATGCACTGGCATCAAAGCAGAAGGGCTATCTCTTTGTAATTGTGCTGTTCTTTTTCCAGGCTCTGCTCTCCGCCAATCTGGAGGGCTACTCGCAGAGTATCCTGCCGCGAGCGTTGTGGAACATCCTGTATGCCCTGTTCAAGGGCACCGGGGCAAGAATTATCCTGATCGGCAGCATGGTATTGTCGGCTATCCTGATCTTTGATTTTAGCAGGATTAAAGCCTGGCTGCAAGGCGCTTGGGAAGACCTGGCGCGGCATAATGAAGCAAAGCAAAAGAGTCCGCAACCCAGCATCAGCAAGGAAACGATCACCGAAGAAATCCCTGCCGCAGAGCCAAAACCGGTGATTCAGGATCACGTGAGTCAGGCTCAGGCCAATCAACCTGTGATCAAACAAACCCCGGATGCACCTGCATCTCCTGCCAAAAAGACCCCTACGGCACCCATCGACATTGATCCGGACGACGATGACCGGGAATATAGCATGCCCTCCATCGAAGACTTTTTGGAGAGTCCGGTAAAGCTTTCGGACAAAGATCGCAAGGAGATCGAGGCCCAGATATTGGAAACAAGCGCGGTATTGCAGAATAAACTGGCAGAATTCAATATCGAAGCGGAAGTGCGCAATGTGAATATCGGCCCCATCATCACGCAGTATGAATTGGAGCCCGCCAAAGGCGTGAAGGTGAGCAAGTTCGCCTCCCTCGCCGATGATCTGGCCCTGGCGATCAAAGCGAAGTCTATCCGCGTGCAAGCCCCGATTCCGGGCCGGGGATTGATCGGCATCGAGATCCCCAATCTGACCCGGGATATGATCTATCTGAGGGATCTGCTGCTCTGCGAGGATATGCGCAAGCATAAGTCCAAGCTGGCCTTCGGGCTGGGTAAGGACATTGCCGGCAAGGCGATCGTGGCTGATCTGGCAAAGATGCCGCATTTACTCATCGCCGGAGCTACCGGTAGCGGTAAATCAGTGTGCATCAATACCATCCTGATGAGTTTGATCATGCGGACAACGCCCGACGACCTGAGGTTGATCCTGATCGATCCAAAACGCGTGGAACTGGCGGGTTACAATGATCTCCCCCACTTGATCGGACAGGTGGTCACCGATCCGGATACGGCGCTGGAAACCATGTATTGGGCGGTGAAAGAGATGGAGCGGCGTTATGAGCTGCTGCAAGTGGCGCGGGTGCGCGAAATCATCGGATACAACGAGAAATGTCAGATCGATTCCGATCTGGAGCCTCTGCCCTACATCGTGATTGTGGTGGATGAATTTGCCGATCTGATCATGACCAGCGGCAAAGACATCGAGCTGCCTATCACACGTTTGGCACAGATGGCGCGCGCGGTGGGCATCCATCTGATCCTGGCTACGCAGCGTCCTTCGATCAAGGTAATCACCGGCATCATCAAGGCAAATTTCCCTGCCCGCATTGCCTTTCAGGTTTCGTCCCGCGTGGACAGCCGCGTGATCCTGGATATGATAGGAGCGGAGCGGCTTTTGGGCAATGGCGACATGCTGTTCCTGCCTCCGGGCAAAGCTTCGCCGGAGCGCATTCACGGAGCTTATGTATCTGATCATGAGATCGCCCGGGTAAATGATTATCTGGCGATGCAACCGAAGCCAAAGCAGGATTTCAGTGTGCAGGTAAGCCATGACACTCAGGGCAGCAGCTTCTTTGAGTGGGACGATGATCTCTTCCCCGAAGCAGCCAAAGTGGTGGTAAGATCAAACACGGCATCGGTTTCCATGCTGCAGCGTCATTTCAAGATTGGTTATGCCCGGGCCGGCCGTCTGGTGGATCTCTTGGAACAGGCAGGGATCGTGGGGCCTCATTTGGGCAGCAAATCCCGCGATGTATTGGCAAATCGGGACGACTTGATCCGTTTAGGAGTGGTAAATGAAGAAGATTAGCATAATCTTGATCCTGAGTCTGTTTGGCGTACTTTACGCGATTACAACTTCGGAACTGCACGACAAGGTGAAGCTGCGTTATCAGAATCTAAGCAGTTTTCAGGCCAATGTGCAGCAGACTAACTATTATACACAATTGAAGCGCAGCATCGTGTACAGCGGAAAGCTTTACTTTACGCCGGGGCGCATGCTGATGAGCTTTAGCAAACCCTCGGTGCAGCGCTTGCAGATTCAAAGTGGCAAAGCCGAACTCTATGATGCCTCGTCCAACACCCTGCTGCGCTCCAATATGCAGCCGGAATTTGGCAAGATGAACCCGGTGGAAATCCTGCAGCATTACTGGACCAGGAGCAAGGTGAGCATCGTGAAGCAGGAAAAGCACCTCTGCACAGTGAAGCTGATCCCCCAAAAAGACCCCATGATCAAAGATATGCAGGCTGTTATCGATAGCAAAACCGGGATCGTGAACAGCCTTAAATACGCCGATCCGGCAGGCAACACGGTTACCTATCTCTTTAGCAACATCAAGCGCGACGCGGCGATCCCGCCCTCAGTGTGGAAATACGACTATCCCAAAGATGTGCAGGTAATTAGCCAATAACAAGGAGTGACAGTGTGATAGCCCTCATTATGGCCGGAGGATCCGGCACCCGCTTTTGGCCTGCCAGCAGAGCGAAAGCGCCCAAGCAGTTCTTACAAATCTCCGGAAGCCGCTCAATGCTGCAACTCACCGTGGATCGCCTCAGCGGTCTGATCTCCATCGCCGATGTCTATATCGTTACTGCTGCCTCGCAGGTGCCGCTGGTGAGAGAGCATCTGCCCGAGCTTCCCCCTCAGAA
>JAEWNJ010000117.1 GCA_023392795.1 Candidatus Cloacimonadota bacterium | reverse complement strand
TTTCTGTAGTGGCAAGGTTACTATGCCCCAGAAGGGCTTGAATCGCCTCCAGGCTCGCGCCGTGATCCAGCAGGTGAGTGGCGAATGAGTGCCTGATGCTGTGGGCGGAGTAGCCCTTTTCGCGCGCTATGAGACCTATGTATCTCCCGAGGATGATCTTCAGCTGTTGGGTATCAAAATCCTTGCCGCTACGGGTGAGGAATACCCGGGAAGTACTCTTTACCGTAGCCAGCTTTGGGCGCACTTTCAGGTACTCCTGGGTGGCCTCGAGGGCAGGTTTGCCGATGGGAACGATGCGTTGCTTGTTACCCTTTCCAGTTACTTTCACCAGGCCCTTGCGATGGTCGATATCGCTGAGATGCAGATTCGCCAGCTCTTCCAGACGCAGGCCGCAACTGTACAATACTTCAAACATGGCGCGATTGCGAACTCCAAAGATCGTACTGGTATCGGGGATGCGGATCAGAGTGGTCATCTCAGCTTCACTGAAGAAATGGGGCAGCTTTTTTTCGAACTTGGGGCGACGGAGTTTCTTCATAGGATTGTCCTCCCGCAGGCCATTGATCTTGAGAAAGGTGAACCAGGATTGTAGCGCTGCCATTTTTCGGGCAATGGTGCGGTTGCAATCCTTTTTTTCGGAAAGCCATTGCAGAAAGGCGCGGATCTGGACTTTGTTGATGCGGGAGGGCTCGACGCTGCCGAAACGCCCGCTCAAGAAGCGCATAAACTGCTCCAGATCAATGCGATAACCGCGCACTGTCCGCTGGCTTTTCCCTGCCAGGGCGAGCTCATGCATGTGTCTGTCGATCAAATCCTGCACTGGGCATACTCCTTTCCCATTAATGGGTCTATTTTTTGCTTGCCTATTTCCTTGTCGAGAAAAAAGTGGTTAAATACGCTGGAGGTAGAATGAATCAGCATATCCATGCAAGCGCCCGGGTGGGTGAAAACGTGAAACTGGGCTTCAATACTGTGATTATGGAAGATGTGCAGATCGGCGCGAATTGCCTGATCGGCCATAATGTGGTGATCCATGAGGGTACCATCATCGGCGAAAGCGTGCGCATCGACGATAACGTGATCATCGGGAAAAAGCCGCTGTCTTCGCCGCGCAGCATCTTCAAAGTGCCGGATAATCTTGTTCCTGCCAGGATCGGCAGCTACTGTCAGATCGGCGCCAATGTGGTGATCTACGTCCAGTGTGAGATAGGCGAACGCAATCTGATCGCGGATTTGGCCACCGTGCGTGAAAACGTGAAGATAGGCAGCCTGAATATCATTGGCCGCAATGTGACCATCGAGAATTACGTGGAAATCGGCGATCGCAATAAGTTTGAGACCAATTCATACATCACCGCCTATTCCAGGGTGGAGGACTACTGCTTTGTGGCCCCTTGCGTGGCTACCAGCAATGACAACTACATGGCTCGCGATAAAGAACGCTTCAATCACTTCCGTGGCGTTACTCTGAAGCGCGGCGCCCGCATCGGCGCTCATGCCACCATTCTACCGGGTAAGACCATTGCCACCGATGGCACTGTGGCTGCCGGAGCGGTGGTTACGCGGGACGTGAAGGAAGCCATCATCGTGCTGGGTAATCCCGCCAGGGAATTCCGGGATGTACCGGAAGCTCAACTCTTGATAAACAATCTGGACAAATGACATGAAAGCATTACTGATCATCCCTACGTATAATGAACGGGAAAACATCAGCCGCATCATCAGCATCGTACTGGAAAAACAAGCCGAACTGGAGGTGTTGATCGTGGATGATAATTCTCCGGATGGCACCGCCCAAATCGTGAAAGACCTGATGGCGTCCGAGACCCGCATTCACATCCTGGAACGCCCCGGGAAGATGGGACTTGGCTCTGCCTACGTGCAGGGCTTTAAGTACGCTCTGGAAAAGGGGTACGACTTCATCCTGGAGATGGATGCCGATTTCTCGCACAATCCAGACGATGTTCCCCGCTTGATCGAGGCTGCCCAAAGCAAAGATCTGGTGATCGGTTCGCGTTATTGCAACGGGGTAAACATCGTGAATTGGCCGATCAAACGCCTGCTGATCAGCTATTTTGCCTCGAAGTACGTGCGTGCCATTACCGGGATGCCGGTGAAAGATCCCACCGGGGGCTTCAAGTGTTTCCGGCGCAAGGTATTGGAAAGCATCAATCTGGATAAAATACTCTCCGACGGCTATGCCTTTCAGATCGAGATGAACTTCCGCGCCTGGGTAAAGGGCTTTCGCATACTGGAAGTCCCGATCGTCTTTACCGAGCGCCTCAATGGCGTATCCAAAATGAGCCGTCACATCGTTTGGGAAGCAGCCTGGATGGTGTGGCACCTGCAGATCCGCAAGCTACTAGGCTTACTACATTGATATTTTAGGAGTTATATAATGAAAAGACTTATCATCGCCCTCCTCATCCTCGCCGCGCTACCGCTCTTTGCGCAGTTGACCCTACCCCGGGTTTATATCCAGAAACTGGTATTGGAAGATGGTTCTGTGCCCACACTAACCCAAAAGGACAGCAAAACCAGCGCCAAAGAATATATCCTGCGCGCCTGGATGGAAGCCAATCCGGACGAAGTCATATCCACCGAGACCCATCCCGTACACACTATAGCCCTCAAAAGCATCGGGAAAGAAGGTGTGTTTCCCATCACCGCTGTTGCCTCCGTACAATTGGGCAATTTCAAGCGTCACTGGGAGGAGGGAGATATCCTGCACCTCGTGATCACACACAAGGCCAGCGGCGAAAGCAAAGGCTGGCAATTGACGGTGCCCGAAGGTACTGCCCTGATCAAGAAGCTGGATAGTGAGATCGTAATACCCCCCGCTGTAAAGAAAAAATAAGCCATGCTGGAACGCATCAACAATCCGGTGGTGCAAAGCGAGGATAGCGATTTTGACCGCGCTTTGCGTCCGAAGACCCTGCAGGACTTCATCGGTCAGGATCACATCAAGGAACTGCTGGATATCAGCATAAAAGCTGCCAAGCTGCGGGGTGAAGCCCTGGATCACGTACTCTTTTACGGCCCGCCCGGCCTGGGTAAGACCACTCTGGCCTCCATCATTGCCCGCGAAATGGGGGTGAATATCACAGTTTCCAGCGGGCCTGTGATCGAAAAACCCTCTGATCTGGCGGGAATCCTGACCAATCTGGGGCGGCAGGAAGCGCTGTTTATCGATGAAATCCACCGGCTGTCCCATGTGATCGAGGAATACATTTACCCCGCGATGGAAGATTATGAGATGGAGATTATCCTGGATAGCGGTCCCTCTTCCCGCACTCTGAAGATCCCCATCGAGCCCTTTACTTTGATCGGAGCTACCACGCGCGCCGGGCTGTTGACCCCTCCGCTACGCGATCGTTTTGGCATCGTGCTGCGCCTGGATTATTACGATCTGCCTGCCATTGAGCGCATCATCAGGCGTTCCGCGCAATTGCTCGCCATCCCTGCTGATGAAGAGGGCATCAAGGAACTTGCTCGCCGTAGCCGGGGTACTCCCCGCATCGCCAACCGACTCTTGCGCCGGGTGCGGGATTACGCGCAGATAAAGGGTGTGGGCACCATTACCCTGCCCATCGCGCTTTCTGCTCTGGCCATGCTGCAAGTGGATCATGCCGGACTGGATGAAATGGATAAGCGCATCCTGGGCACCATCATCGAAAACTACCGGGGCGGTCCTGTGGGCATCAAGACCATCGCCACCGCCATTGGCGAAGATGCCGGTACCATCGAGGAAATCTTCGAACCTTACCTGGTCCAACAAGGCTTTCTGGAACGCACCACGCAGGGTCGCAAGGTCACCTTCAAAGCATATAAGCATCTGGGTCTCAGTCCGATAACGGAGCAATCGGAGATCTTTTAGGCGCGATGTTCCCGCTTTTGTGCTCTCGCAGATGGCTTGATATGAGCAGCAGGGAGATTTGAATGCTTAGCCGCCGGATGCAGCACAAGCCCCAGCCCCAAAACCTGAAAACTCGAACCCCCCAATACTCTGGAACTTAGAATGTCCTACTCCAGAAACATCGGCCATAATATCCTCACTCAGCTGCTGAAGATCGTATTTGGTGTGCTGACGGGAGTGATCGTAGCCCGCGCTTTGGGACCTTCGGGACAGGGATACATAGCTTACATCGTGCTTATCTTCACGCTCCTGGGCACTTTCGGACACTTTGGCATCACCAATGCCGTAGCCTATTTTCAAAAGAAGAGTGGCTTTGAGCGGGGTGCCATCTTTAGCACAAATCTAAATGTGCTTGCTCTGATCTCCCTCTGCCTGGGCATTGTGGTGCTATCCCTACACCAGATGGGACTCTTTTTACAAGCCTACAGCACTCTCTACGTCCTGGGGGGGATCCTGATGCTATCTGCCACACTTTTCCTGGGGCATCATCAATCCTGGATGATGGGCGATGAAAAGATCATCCGCAGCAACAACATCGGCTTACTGGTCTTTTTCCTCAAATCCGGACTGATCCTGTTGCTCTGGCTGTTTGGCGGGCTGGGTCCATGGCCATTTTTCATGGTTACCGTAATGGCTGCCTTCCTCTGGAGTATTTTGATCCTCCGGGAAGTACGCGAAAGATACCTGCCGTTGATCTCCATGGCAGTGCTGAAGGCGGAGCTGGGGTATGGCATAGTGGCATGGTCGGCAGCTCTGTTTGCCTATCTGCATTACCGGGCGGATCAGATCATGATCAAGAACATGCTCGGGACTGGTGAACTGGGTGTTTACACGGTAGCCGTCACAATCGCCGAATTGCTCTTCCTCTTTCCGGTATCGATCAATAGCGCGCTTAGCGGCAGATTGTACAATCTTCAGCAGCAGGACGATGCAAGGAGCATCCTAAGCAAAACCATGCGTGTGAGCATGATCGTATGTGTGGGGCTGTTTCCCCTCGGCGTATTGGGCTCATTTCTGATCCCCCTAGTCTATGGGGCTCCGTATGCAGAAGCTACTGGTCTCATGTTGATCCTGCTGCCGGGAGTGCTCTTTGCCTGCGTGCCCAAGATATTGTCTCCCTGGTTCTTCAGTTCCGGCAGACCCATGGTGCACCTGCGCATCACCTTCCTCTGCCTGGCCTTAAACATCATGCTAAACGTCCTCTTTATCCCGCTTTGGGGCAGCCGCGGAGCCGCTTTTGCCTCCACGCTGTCCTACATCCTGTACGGCGTGTACTACCTATGTCTGATGCGGTACAGTGAGTCCTTCAGCTTCGGCAGTCTCCTGAAGCCGAGGAGAGCTGATCTGCAGATCCTAAGCCGGCTGATCAAGGGCGCACACTCATGAAGGAAGCTAGCTTCAGCGATCACGGCGGAGTGCGGGTAGCAGGATACTTGCATCATCCCCAGAGGGGCTGTTTGCGGGGTAAGGATCTGGCGGATCACTTCGCTGCCTGCGCGGACGAAAGGGACTTCTCAAGGTGCCTGAAGGAAGCAAATGGCTGTTTTGCCGTGATCATCCAGCGGCCGGATCTGAAGCTTGCTGCGGTGGATAAACTGCGTAGCATTCCCCTTTTCTACAACGCGGCAGGTGATTTGAGCGACAAGAGCGAGAGCCTTGCCCGCATGACCCTGGAGGCTGTAAAGGGCTCTCCCCCGGAACTGCTGGCGGAATTCCTGATTACCGGCTATGTAACCGGATCCGATACCTTGCATCCTCTTTTGAAACAGATTCCGGCGGGGTATTATCTGCGGTTGATCCCGGGACAGGCAGCAGAACTGGCGCAATACTATCGCTACGAACATAATTCGATAGCCAAGGTCAGCATTCCCGAGCTTATCGAGCAGCAACACGCGCTGCATCTGGCCATTATAAAGGATACCATAAGCTCGCTGGATGGACGCCCCGTGGTGATACCACTGAGCGGAGGCTACGATTCCAGGCTGCTGGCAGCACTCTTCAGCGAGCTAAAATACGACCGCATCATCACCTTTACTTACGACTCCCCCCGCCATCTGGAAACCCTGATCTCGCAGAGGGTGGCAAAGCATCTGCAGCTACCCTGGATGTTCTTTGAGCACAGCCACAAGAGCTGGTATGAGGCTTTCTTCAGCGATCTGCGCAGGAGCTATTACAAGTGCTCCGTGAATGCCAGTTCCAGCGTCCACGTTCAGGATTGGGCAGCAGTAAGGGATATGCGGGAAAAGAAGCTAATCCCCTCTGACAGCGTATTCATCCCGGGGCATTCCGCGGACTTCTTGCAGGGCAGTCACTTAAATGCTGCCTTTGGCAGGTCGGGCAGCTTTAGCCGGGATGAATTGATCGCGAGTATAATGGCGAAGCATTACCGCCTTTGGCCCGATCATGAGTCAGCCGATACAGAGACCTTCCGGGCCAGGATCCAGAGCATAATCAATGCACCGGAAAGCATGAGTGCGGAGCGTGCGGCAGACTTCTTTGAATACTGGGATTTGCAAGAGCGCCAGGCGAAGTTCATCGTTAATTCCCTGCGGGTTTATGAGTTTTTTGGCTACGACTGGCGGATTCCCCTCTGGGATCAACGCTTGATGGATTACTGGGCTGCTATACCCCTAAACCTGCGACTGGGGCGCAAGCTGTGGCTGCATTACGCAGAAAAGCATCTCAGGATCCCGGTTCCAGTCTTTGTAAATCCACCCTTCACTCAGCGGGTGATCGATAAAATCCTGCGCATTGCTTATGGCGAATTGCGCAATGTGCGCTATGGGCGCTTTGCCCCTTATCAAAACTTCCGCCAATATGCAGGGGAAACCGTTTCCAGATACCTAAGGCATGATCTGCACTACCCAAGCTTTGTGAAAAAGGACCAGGCCCTGATCCGCTGTGATATGAACGCACTTCAGGCACTCATAGCGCTCTGGGAGCTGAAGGGTGAACAGTGAACAGTGAATGGTGAATGGTGAACGGTGAACTGGATTCGACACGTCACTTCCGAGTGACCCTAATTCTCCGGGTGCTTCCTTCATACCTCGATTCTTATTGACAGAATATGCAGCCTCAAAAAAGCTGCACGCATAGTGGGTGATTAGCTCAGTTGGTTAGAGCGCTACGTTGACATCGTAGAGGTCACTGGTTCGAATCCAGTATCTCCCACCACCACTGCTTCAGTGGGTGATTAGCTCAGCTGGTTAGAGCGCTACGTTCACATCGTAGAGGTCACTGGTTCGAATCCAGTATCACCCACCATTTTTTTGCCCTCATTTTAGCAGGATCGCTTTGCTGTGATACCGCCTCCCGTCCTTGGTCATCCGGATCAGATATACTCCCGAAGGCATCTCGTAACGCCGAGGAAGCGCAGTATTCCAGTTCAGATGGTACTTCCCGGCTTCGGGGTGAGCTGCGGATTGAGTGTGGATCTTCCTGCCTTTCAGGTCATAGATGTCGATCTCCACTCTGCCGGCTTCAGCGATCCGGTACGGGATATTCAGCATCGCGTTGAAGGGATTGGGGAAGGCTGGCAACAACGCTGTGGGCAGGATGATGGCTGGAGGACCTTCCTCCTCAATGACTGGAATGGTGAGAGCGTAGTGGCCAAAGTAATCGCTAATACCTTCATAGTACAAGGCTTCCAGCCAATAGTAATACGTGTTTCCCCGCTGAGCACCGGCATCGGTAAAGCTGTAATCAGCGCCCTGGGACGCTTGCGCAGCAGGAGGCAAACTCACCGGATTCAGCCTGATCGCATCAGCCAATAGATCAGTAGTGCCCCGATATACGTTCCAGCCTGCCAGATCGGTTTCAGAAGCTGTTTGCCAGGTCAGCATCGCAGCGTTTTGCCAGGTGGCAGTGAAGCTGGAAAGATTGACCGCCAGCGTAGCTTCATCAGCCTCATAGAAGTCTGTGACCGCCTGGAGAAAATCCAGGCGCGTGGATGCTTTCGCATCGGACAGCTCGGCAAGGGCGTATGAGAAGATCACACAACGTTGATCGTAGCCTCCCGCTGAGGCAATGCCTACAATGCCGTAATCATCCTCGATGAATGCCGGCACCGCCAATCCCGGTAGAGGCTCAAAGGTGTCGATGTAACTCACATTGGTCTGATTGGATGAATTGTAGAGCAGGCCATTGGTCGGTCCGGGCTGACCAATCAACGCAGTAACAGAATTGGTGGCGCCGTCATTGGCACTGGCAATGCCCAATAGGGGCCAAAGGATCTCGTGACCGTCGTTTATGCCATCGATCAGAGGAAAGTAATTCGCCATATCCCAGGCTACAGTATCCGCGCCTTCCAGATAGACCCTGCCACCCGCTTCCAGATAGTTTCGCAGGGCTCCATACATCGTAAGGGAGCTGAAACGTCCCACATTTGCATCCACAGCTCCAAAAGAGAGATACACAGCGTCAAAGCTGTGGAATGAGGTAGGGAACGATGTCCCGTAAACCACTTCTTTGCCCATACCCAAGAGGGCGTCACGAATAAATACGCCGCTTTGATTACGCGCCCCGGCTTTGGCTTCCCATACAAAGCTGCCTCCATTGTGCACCAGGATATTGAAGCTCTGAGTGCTTCCGCTCAGGATGGGAGTTTCCGAGCTAATGGTAATGGTAAAACCAAGGTACGAAGAGGGTGTATCCTCCTGTACCGAGATATTGAAGGCTTCGCTGATCTCAAGCCAGTTATCAGCCGGGAGCATAGCAGAATGAGATGCCTGATTGATCACCACATAAGGGCTCGTGCTGCTAAGAGCAATTTGCACTGGGGCGGAAAAATCGCTGTAGTTCCGCAGCGTAAAATTGAGCTGAAAGCTCTCCCCCGGCTCCACTGCACTATTGGCATTGGTATCTGTGGGGGTGCCAAGCTCAAACATAGCCAGATGCAAGTGGGGAGACTGACTGGGATTCACTTCCGATAGAGCCCGGAATGCGTTTATCTTTCCCGCACCTAGCAGGTTTTCCAACCCCCCATTCAAGGCATTGACATCGTCGCAAGTGGCCTTGAATTGATTGATCACCTGCGCCGTGCTCCAATCCGGATGCAGCGACCTGATCAAGGCCACAGCAGCCGCGCCGATGGGCGAAGCGTAAGATGTAGTGCCCGTTCTGGATACGTAAGACGAAGGTCCGGTGATGGTATAAACGCTTTCATTGGGAGCTCCGGCATCCACAAATCCGCCGTAGCTTGATCCGCTCCATTTTGCCCCGCTATTCATCAGGGATGCGATGGACAGCACTCCGGGGTAGGCAGCGGGATAGGTGAGAACGCTGTTGTTATTGTTCCCGGCGGCTGCCACAATGATCGCGCCAAGGCTCTGCGCATAGGCGATAGCGTCCCGGGAGGAATTTGCATGATTGGGGCCGCCCCAGGAGCAATTGATCACATGCGCCCCGTTCTCCGCGGCGTAAATGATGGCATCATAACCGTTGTAGATAGTCGAAGTGGCACCTGGTCGCGCGCAGGAAATGGGCATGATCACGGGGTTCCAGCTCAGGGAGGCAGCGCCGATGCCGTTATTGGTACGGGCTCCCGCCAAACCGGATACATTGGTGCCGTGGGTGCCGGGATCATCAGGATTGTTACCCTGAGTGCCGAGAGCATCCACCATAAAGTCCCATCCGATGAGGTCGTCGATCTTGCCATTGCCATCATCGTCGATGCCGTTGATATCGCCGCTATCCATCACCCAGGCCGTTCCATTGTGATACAGGGTATAGCCGTTACCATTGGCATCCTCACCCATATTGTTCCAGATGTTTTCCGCTATATCGGGATGCATCCATTTGACTCCTGAATCCACTATGGCGAGGATGACGTCTTCGCTGCCATTTTCGCACTTGTGAATGGCCCAGGCAGCCTCCGCCTGCAATGAGGCAAAGTTTAGCGTGGAGGCATAATAGGTATCATTGGGGGCATCCAGCACTTCATCGATATATAGCGGCTCGATGTACTCAATATCGGGATGGGCAGACAGGGAATTGCAGACCCCCAACGCATCATAAGAGGAATCAAAGTGAATCTTCAGGATCCGCCCCAGATCAGCTGATTTGGCGGTGGGGAAGCGGGGTTCCACAGCTTTGAGGCCAAAAGCAGCAAGACGTGTGTCAATATCTGCTAGCCCGGTGGAGCTTTTTGAGCTGATGGTATCTCGCTTAAGCTTCAATATTACCACACCCTGATCATAATCCGAGATCCTCAGGGCACAGAGACTACCCAGGGACAAAAAAAGCAAAAACATACTCAGTGCTTTAGGCATGGCGACCTCCTATGAGGGGAATAAATAAGTAAGTAAGCTATACCAGATTAACCGTAGCGAGGGATGATATGCAGATGGAAGTGAGATATCGTCTGCCCCGCACTACGCCCATTGTTTATGGCAATATTATAACCGGTGGGACCAAACTTGTCCTCCAACATTCTGCGGCATGTATTACTCATTTCCAGCAGGGACGGGCCTTCGTCATCAGTAAGGTCAAAGAAGGATTCCACGTGCCGTTTGGAGATTATCAGGATATGTCCGCGACTTACCGGACGTGTATCATAAATGGCGAAGAAATGCTCGTTTTCCTGCACTTTTTTATCGGCCTGAATATCGCAAAAAACACACATTTGTTGATCTCCCCTATCGGATAAGCTAAGCATTGGCACTGCCATCGGCAAGCGGAGTTTTCACTACCGCGATACAGCATTTAGATAAGTATCTGACCGGAGCAACCGGCTCGATAGCTTTACAATCCTACTCGTTTACAGTATTGATGGATAGGACATTTATCACACTGCGGCTTGCGTGGAGTGCAGAGATTTTGCCCAAACGCCACTACATAAGAATTTATGTTTAGCCAATGCCGCTCAGGCAGTTTAGCTCTCAGGGCCATTTCGCTTTCCAAAGGAGTACTGGTACTGATGTATCCCCAGCGGTTGCAGATCCGGTGGACATGGACGTCCACACAGATGGCTGGCAGCGAGAATCCCACCGCCCTCACCAGATTGGCAGTTTTTCGTCCCACTCCCGGGAGCCTCAGCAAGTCGTCAATTTCCGAGGGGACTTTGCCGTCAAAGTCACGTTCCAAGGCTGCAGGTAACTCGCTGAGGTGTTTAGCTTTGGCATTAAAGAATCCCACGGGGTAGATGAGCTTACTGATCTCCTCCACCTGCAGAGCCTTCAATTCTTCGGCGTTGGAAATCCTCGCGAATAGCCGGTTTACGGCTGCAGCGGTGGTCTCATCTTTGGTTCTCGCGCTCAGGATCGTGCCCACCAGAACCTTGAAGGGATCCTGCGTGGTAGCCTGGATCAGATCCACGATTGGGGTCTTCACTTCCTTGAAATGCTTGCCCAGCAGGGTCATTACCCGGTCGATATCACCATTTGTCATGTCTACTCCATTTTCGCCCATTGGGACCATAAAAAATATACTTGCCATGATTCACGCCTTTCTTTTCCTGTCAACTTCAAAGGATAATACAGTACATGTGCGGAAGATTTGCCCAGGTGATTATTCACGACCAGTTACAAAAACTGGCGAAGGAACTGCGCGTACACATCACTTCGGATCAACTCGAGCTGTCATACAATGTGGCTCCCACCAATACTGTGATGGCCATTGTGGCCAAGGATGAGCTGCGCTACACGGGCTTTTTCCGCTGGGGTTTGGTTCCTTCCTGGATGAAAGAAATCCCCAAAACAGCGCTGATAAACGTGCGCGCCGAAAGCATCCATGAAAAGCCATCATTCAAGGCATCTTTTATCCGGCGGCGCGCCATCATCCCCGTCAATGGCTTTTATGAATGGCGGCAAAGCGATAAAACACCTCATTTCATTTATTCTGCGCAAGATGACTTACTGCTGTTGGGCGGGATCTATGACGTATGGGAATCCAATGACGGTAGCTACTTACCCTCTCTGGGCATCATCACTACTGCCGCGAATGGCTTCATGTCCGCCTTGCACTCCAGGATGCCTCTGGTGATGAACGGCAGTGATATCGACAGCTTCCTGGATCCGCGCAATCAGGATTTAACCAATCTGCGCGCGCTGCTGAATCCCGCGGCAGAGGATAGCCTGAAAGCCCATCCCGTAAGCCGTGAGGTCAATAGAGTCGGAATCAATAAAGCTTCCCTGATACAGAGAGTACTTCCCGAAGCCCAAATGGAGATTTTTTGAATAAACCAAGAACGAACGTACTGGTAATCGATGACGATCCGGCAGTCCTGGATTGTCTGCGTCTGAGCCTGAATAACAGCGGGATATACCGGCCTGTATGCTGTGCCGATGCCTTTAGCGGCATGGAAGAGCTGAACACCCAGGATTTCAGCGTGGTGATCGCTGATGTGATGATGCCCCGTATGAGCGGATTGGAATTGCTGGCATGGATAAATGCAAATCGCCCCAATATTCCTGTGGTATTGATCACGGGAGAAAGCCAGAAAGAGATCATGCTGCAAGCCATCCATAACGGGGTTTACGACTTTCTGCACAAGCCATTCTCTCTTACCACCCTGCACAATATCGTGAATCAAGCAGTGCAGAAACACGATTTGATGGTACAGAATGAGCAGTACAAGAATCATCTGGAAAGCTTGGTGGAACTCCGCACTCATGAACTGAATCAAGCCCGGATGATGCTGGAAAAGAGCTATTTGAACACCATCCGCGCCATGGTGAACGCCATAGAAGTGAATGACATCTATACCCGAGGTCATTCCGAACGCGTGACCGCCATTTCATTGCTGCTGGGACAAGCCCTGGAAGCCAGCGCCGACGATATGCATGTACTGCGCATCGGAGCCTTGCTGCACGATCTGGGGAAAATCGGCATCACCAGTACGGTGCTGAAGAAGGATCAAAACCTCACTCCCACTGAGTATGACAGCATGAAACAGCACCCCATCATCGGCGCCAAGATCATCGATCCCATCGGACTACCCAAAACGGTGAGTGAGATCATCCTCCAACACCATGAATGGTACAATGGCAGCGGTTATCCCAATGGCATAGATCATCTGAAGATCCACCCGCTCACAAGCATCGTTGCCGTCGCCGACAGCTTTGATGCCATGACCAGTAAACGTTACTACCGGGACAAACTGGATTATGCGGAAGCGGTGCAGGAGGTACTTCGGCACAAGGGAGCGCAGTTTGATCCTCTGGTGGCAGAAGCACTCTTTAAATGCCAGATGCAGGTGTTTCAGGTATTGAAGACCCCCAAAATGATCAGAGACCTGGTGACGCAGGATCTTAGCTATGGGGCCTGAATGATGCGAAGCTCTGGGCACTGATTTCTCGGACTCGCCAAGCCCTCTCAGCTTTTATATGAATATCGTGTTTGATTTATGTGGGGGTTTGCAAGCACTGTGTTAGGTGATACCCACTTGCAATTGTGGGTGTTACTTTCTATCAAGGCGGGAAAAAGACCTTGACAGAAGCAGAGCTTCGGAGTTTATCGTAACCATTATTACTGTAACGGTGGTTACAATATGCGTTTCTATGATCGCGAACAAGAGCTCAACGCGCTTCAGAAGGTGCATGAGCAGATTAGTAGCTCTTCCTGTCTGACGGTTGTGACCGGCAGACGCAGGATCGGCAAAACCAGATTGATCCGGCAGTTTTGTGAAGAACGCAGCAATCTGTACCTATTTATCTCACGCAAGAGCGAAGAAGTGCTCTGTGACGAGTTTATGGGTTATATTGAAGAGCTTTTCCAGCAGCGCAGCTATGGCAGAATCACACGGTTGATAGACATTTTCAGGCTGCTCTTTGATCTGGGGGAGCAGCGTGAATTGATCGTAGTGATAGACGAGTTTCAGGAGCTGCTACAGGTAAATCCGAACTTCTTTGCCGACTTCCAGAATCTTTGGGACACTCGCAAGCACAGCAGTCATCTGCATGTGATCGTATCTGGTTCGGTATATTCCATGATGCACAGGATTTTTATGGAGTATGAGCAGCCTCTATATGGCCGGGCCGATCTGATGATCAAGCTCAAAGCCTTTCCGATCTCGACTCTGGTCCAGATTTTGAGGGAAGAAGAGGTCTTCTCCGCTGAAAACCTGCTGGCCGCCTACATAGTCAGCGGGGCAATACCTCGCTATCTTGAGATATTGAGAGACACGCGATCATTGAGTGAGGATAGTGCAATAGATTATATCTTCAGCGCCTATTCCGTTTTTGCCGATGAGGGAAAAAATCTATTGATAGAGGAGTTTGGCAGAGACTATGGAGTCTATTTCTCAATCCTGGAGCTGATCGCCAGCGGTAAGACCTCCAGGGTGGAGATTGAATCCATCCTGCAAAGCGGAGTGGGTGGTCATCTGGAACGCCTGGAAAAGGATTACAGCCTGATTACCCAATACCGGCCCTTCAATGCCAGGCCGGGCAGCAGATCGGTGAAGTACAAACTGGACGATCCCTTCCTGGCTTTCTGGTTTGCGTTTTTCTACCGATACCGCAGTGCCATGGAAAGCTCCAACATTCAATATCTGAAAGACCGCTACCAGGAGCAGTATTCTCAGTTTGCCGGTTATTGGTTGGAACGGCTGTTTGCGGACATTTACATGCAAAGCGGAGAATACAACCGGGTGGGTTCCTACTGGGAGAGCGGTTTCACAAACGAGATCGATCTGGTGGCGGTGAACGACGCGGCCAAACTGATGGTGCTTGCGGAGGTGAAGCTACAAAAGAAAAATATCCGCAAGGATCAACTTGTTCATAAAGCAAGAAAGCTTCGGGTCCAGTATCCGGATTACAAGTTTGAATATCGCTATCTGAGTCTGGAGGACTTGGGAAAAAGCTATCAATAACCGGGAGTTAATCCAGGCGAAGGACTTTCCTGGCGAGAACTTGTGAACCACTCTCAAGCCTGTGGACGTATATCCCCGGGGCATAAGCAGAAGCGTCTCAGGCGAAAGGTAAGCAGCAAATGCTGCTTATGCAGGCGGGGACGCCTGCAATCCTAACGCTGGCATTCCGCCCACTTGCCACTCTCCTGGAATCCTCTTCCGTGG
>JAEWNJ010000098.1 GCA_023392795.1 Candidatus Cloacimonadota bacterium | reverse complement strand
CGGTTGCGTACAGGCTTCTGCCGATGGCGGGCAGACCTGGACCTTGCTCCAGCCCGATGGCGGATATACTGACAATACGGTAAGCGCGCTTGCTTCGGCAGGATTCAGCGGACAATCCTCGGGATGGATTTCGGCTCGCTTCCCCCTGACAGGATTTGCCAATCAAAATGTCATCTTCCGCTTCCGCTTTGCCACCGATACCAATACCACTGGTCAGGGATGGTTTATCGATGATGTGCGTACTACCGGATACCTTCAATATGCCGGAAAACTCCACGGTAGCATCCTTAGCGGAAATCCTGAGATCAATTTCACTGAAGTGCTTGTGTGTAGTGAAGATGGGATTTGTGCCTATCCCGATGCCTCAGGGGCGTTTGAGCTGTTCTTACCGATGGGCAGCCACGCAGTGAGTGCGGGTAGCGAAGGTTACTACTCCCTCGATCCTGTGAACATCAGCCTCAGCAACGGCGAACCGGAATTGGAGCACGATTATTACCTAGGCCATCTGCTCCCGGTGAGTAACCTGCAACACAACGTGTGGGACGGTGTGGTCACTATGAATTGGAGCGCGCCGGAAGAACCTGAATACGATGTAGTGGGCTATGAAGTGTATCGCAGAATGGGAGGCGGTCTTTTCGAGACTGTTCTTTCCGGCCCCAACACTAGTTACCAGGAAACTGTGCCCGGATTGGGTCAATATCAGTATTACGTGAAGTGCCTGTATGCCGAGGGTGCTAGCCGTGCCTCTGAGACCATTACCGTTCACTGGAATGGAGTCAGCAATCAGGAAAACCCTGTTCCGCAGATAACTACTGCCTTGAACGCAAACTATCCCAATCCCTTCAACCCCAGCACCACTATCGCCTTCAGTCTGGCTGAAAGCGCAAGGGTGAAACTGAATGTCTACAATCTGAAGGGACAAAAGGTGAAAAGCCTGCTCAGCAGTGATATGGCTTCCGGTACACACAGTATCACCTGGAATGGCGATGATGACAATGGCAGAGGAGTAAGCTCCGGGATTTACCTGATTCGTATGGATACCCCGCGGCAATCCTTTACCCGAAAAGCAATGCTGATGAAATAGCCTCCAAGGCTGTAATGATATGGGGGAGAGTATGTGTTCATGCTCCCCCCTTTTCTTTGGATAAACGACAATGCGCACGGGAAAGATAATCGATATTCATTGCAAATGCGGCTGCCTGCTCTTCCGCTATTTCAAGGCGGGAAAAGGCCGTTTGATCAAGCTGATGATCAGCCGGCTCAGCGAAGATAATGTGGGTCTGAAGGGAGTGCCTACCCTTAGCCGTCCGCTTTGTCCCACCTGCGGCAAGGAACTTGGCATCATAATGATGATCCACGGTGAAGCAGCGCTAAAACTGAATCAAGGGACAATAGTGGGTGTCAGGATCTAAACCCCCTTTCGAGCTAAGGCCTGGATAGAGTCTAAGGGCATATGGAAGGACGTCCTAAAAGCGGAAAAAGTCTATTATCCGTTAGTGTAAGCCTTCGATAGCCTCTAGTGGGCGATACAATTTTAAGCTTGTTTCACGATAAGCGCACCCCCACCAGAGCTCTTGATCAAGCCTATCAACGATGGGAGCCAGCCTGTTTCGGCCAACTTCTCAAGCACTTGGCAAAACTAATCCTTTACAGAATCAGCCCTCCAAACATCGTGACCTGATAAACACCCAAAGGATACATACCAAGTGACAAAATTCACCGATTTAACACTCCCTGAGCCCATTCTCAGAGCCGCAAAGGATCTCGGATTTGAGCATCCCACAACCGTGCAGGAACTCTGCATTCCCTGGTTGATGGAAAACGATACGGATCTCATTGCCCTGGCGCAAACAGGCACAGGGAAAACGGCTGCTTTTGGTTTCCCAACCCTCAGCAGCATCGATATCGAACAATCCGTGGTTCAGACCATCATACTCTGTCCCACCCGCGAGCTATGTTTACAGATCACCAAAGATCTGGAAGCTTACGCCAAGTATATGCCAAAAGTGAGAATAGTGGCCGTCTATGGCGGCGCTCCTATATTCAAACAAAAGGATGCCCTGAAAGCCGGGGCGCACATTGTGGTTGGTACTCCCGGCCGCGTGAACGATATGATCCGCCAGAATGTATTGCATTTGGAACAGGTCTCCCGTTTAGTGCTGGACGAAGCTGATGAAATGCTGAACATGGGTTTCAAGGATGAACTCTTTGAGATCATGAGCCATACTCCGGCAACCAAGCAAACCCTGCTGTTTTCAGCCACAATGCCCAGGGATGTGGAGCATCTGGCCAATAGCTTCATGAAAGATGCCACCCGCTTGAGCGCGGGAGGTGAAAACCGGGGCGCGGATAATATCAGCCACTTCTTTTACAAGGTCCAAGCCAGAGATAAGTATCTGGCATTGAAGCGGATTGCCGATATGAGCCCCAAGATCTATGGCATTATCTTTTGCCGGACCCGCAATGAAACCCAGGATATTGCCAATAAGCTTCAACAGGACGGTTACAATGCTGACGCGCTGCATGGCGATCTCTCCCAACCCCAAAGAGAACTTGTGATGCAGCGCTTTCGCACCAAATACGTACAGCTTTTGGTGGCGACAGACGTGGCGGCCAGAGGGCTGGACGTGGATGATCTCACTCACATCATAAATTACCATGTTCCCACTGATCCGGACATCTATATTCACCGTTCCGGCCGGACAGGCAGAGCAGGGAAGAGCGGGATTTCGGTCACCATTATCCATTCCAAGGAAGCTGGCGCGTTGAAAGCAGTGGAACAGCGTTTGGGTAGAGAAATCACCTGGCAGAAAGTGCCCGGAGGCAGAGAAATCTGCGAGAAACAGCTCTTTCACTTCATCGACAATGTCGAACGGGTGGAGATCGATGAAGCTCAGATTGGCTCATTTATGGCTAATGTGTATAAAAAACTCAGCTGGATGACGCGCGAGGAATTGATACAGCGTTTTGTCTCAGTGGAGTTTAACCGCTTTTTAAACTATTACAAAGATATTCCGGATTTGGATAACCCCCTACCTCAGAAGCGAGCATCTGATAAAAAGGCCGATAAAGAAAAATGCCAGTTTACCACCTTCAGGCTAAACCTGGGTAGCAGCATCGGCTTGACCAAAAGGGATTTGATGCGCTATATCAATCAGTTACAGGTTACGCGGGGAATCGAGATCGGGATGATCAATATCTTTGGCGATTACTCGCTGATAGATCTGGATGCCAGCTATCATAATGAACTGCTGCAAGCTTTTGGAAAAATCAAGTATAAGGGAATAGCCGTCGAGGCTTCAGTGGGTAAGGCTTCAAAAACCACATCCGGCAGAAAGGATGATTGGAAAGAGCGCAAGAAATCCCGGAACTTTGAAGACCATGTGGATTTTGACACCACATATCATGGCCGTAACATCTGGGAAGGTAGCGGCAAGAAAGCTACTGGCAGATCCCGAGATAAGGGCGGCAAGCAATTTGCAACGCAGAAAAGCAAGCGGACAAAGAAAAGTTCTTGACGAATACACACAACATTTCACGCTGTCCGCAGCATAGAAAAAAGAGGTAGAACAATGAAGAAAACCATGATCGTAATTCTGATCCTTGCCACCTTGATGGCAATAGCAGCTTGCGGAAAGAAAGCCAATCCTGAAGGAGTGGCCGATTCTTTTTTGACCGCATTGGAAAAGAAAGATTTTGAGACTGCCAAAAAGATGGCTACCCCTGAATCCGAAGGCATGATTTCTATCATCGAATCCTTCATGGCAAACATGAAAGAAGAGGATGTGGGTGTATATCAACATCAGATCACCAATACCGTGGTCGAAGGTGATTCTGCTCAGGTCAGCTATGAAATCTGGACGTCTTTGAAGCCTGATGAACGCGAACAGCAGGAGTTAAAAATCGTGAAAGTCGATGGTCAGTGGAAAGCGAGCCTTGAAAAAGGCAATATGGCAAAATAGCGCGGCGCTGCTGGCTGTTTTAATACTGGTTTTATCACAACCTGGAAGCTCTGTTCATGCCAACAGAGCTTCTTTTGTAACCAGTGATGTTTTATCTTCCTTTCCCGGCATCGATCCAGATCACTTTGCACCCGGAGACATCCTACTTCGCCGGGGCTCATCCCTGGCCTCAGCCCTGATTGCCAGAGCATTTCCAGATGCCCGACAAATGTCCCATTGCGGCATCCTTGTGCGTGATGATGGCGAGTGGAAAGTAATTCACAGCATCTCCGGCAAGATCGATGATCGGGATGGTGTGCGGATGGATCCCGTGGCAGATTTCCTGGCCCAGGCAAAGCCGGGCATGGCGTTTCATATCCGTCCTGCTTTCCCTATTGACCGTTCCCGGGTGGAGCAAAGCGGTCTGCGTTATCTGAATCTGGCCAGTCCTTTTGATCACGATTATGATCTCAGCGATAGAGGGAAGCTCTACTGCTCAGAATTGATCCGAGCGGCATATCTGGACGCGGGAAGTGAAGATGTGTTTCACTACATTCGGCTCGGGGGTAAAGACCTCGTGGATATCGGTTCCTTCTTCGACGCGGGATCTTGGTCGTTCCGTCCCTGATCCTGCCCTGAATATCTCGAGAGCAAAAAATATCAAAGTTTAGTGCTTGACTGCTTTGTCGCTGCAGGGTACAGCAAATATTATCAAAACCGCAAAAGGATGAGCAAGTGCACCGAAGAAACGATCTGGACAAAGCGATCCGCTTCATCGAAGCGGGACTGAAGACAAAACTGATCCTGGAAGACATCGCCGAGCAAGCAAACATGAGCGCGTGGCACTTTCACCGCGTATTTCTGGCTTCCACAGGAATCACGGTGGGAGAATACATCCGCAAACGCAGGATGAGTGAAGCCTCCAAGGAATTGGTCTTCACCTCCAAGCCCATCAAACAACTGGCCGGTGAGTATCAGTATGAGTCTCAGGCTGCTTTCACCCGTTCTTTCTCCAGCGTTTACAACATCAGCCCGGGGAGATTGAGACGCCAGGTGGGTCCCTTGCAATTCTTCAATGCGATCATTTATCTAGAAAAAGGAGACACGATGATCAAGCCCACTATTCAACACAAAGATGGATTTCGCGTGGTCGGCATATCCTGCCAAAGCACTATGAAAGAGAATAATATCGTTGCCCTGTGGAACAACTTTCACGAAAGCATCTGCGGTAAAGTGCCCCAGGCAGTGCACCCTGATGTCGCGCTGGGAATTTGCTTCTATTTGGACTGCGCAGAAATGAATGAAGATACACCCTTTACTTACCTTGCGGGTGTGGAATATCCCGAGGAACTGCCCGTACCAGCGGGTTTGGAAAGCCGCAATGTGCCAGCTTCTGATTACGCGGTTTTTGAGCACCATGGTACCCTGGACAATCTGCAGGATACCTATGCCGCAATCTATGGCGAATGGTTGCCCAATAGCGAGTACAAGCGCAAGGCAACTGATGATTTCGAGCTCTATGACAATCGCTTCAAATATGGCTTCGGAGATTCCGTGATGGAAATATGGGTTCCGGTGGAAAAAGCACAAGCTTGAACGATGTAAACGCATCATCAGATAATGATCTTGCACAAATATGGGCGGTAGCAGTACCGCCCATTCGCTATATGATTTTCATGTAGTCCCTAATACAAAGTTACCGTTGAAGTGACGTAATCAAATGGAACATGGGGCACCGCCTCATACAAACAGGGCGGCGGGCTGGGAATGGATTGTGTCATTTCAAAGAGGATTCCGTAATAGGAAGAAACAATGAAGTTATTACTGACAGGACGTGGGAACCAGCTTCCTGTCATTTGATACTATTTCATTAGCATTATCTTCCTAGTTGAGGAGACTCCTGATGATTGTAACTTAACGAAGTAAATTCCGGAACTAACGTTTCTTTGGTTAGCGTCTTTCCCATCCCACAATACTTTGTGGT
>JAEWNJ010000050.1 GCA_023392795.1 Candidatus Cloacimonadota bacterium | reverse complement strand
GGATTTTGATTGACATATTCCACCCAAATCTAAAAGCTGATACCAAGGCTAATGATGGAGATGACGATGTCTTTTGTACACTTGCACAACCATACTCAATACAGTATGTTAGACGGTGCCTGCCGGGTGGACCGCATGGTGAAGCTGGCTGCCGAGATGGGAATGCCGGCCTTGGCGATCACGGATCATGGGAACCTATTCGGGGCTGTGGACTTTTACAAGTGCGCAAAAAAGGCGGGAATCAAGCCAATCATCGGCATCGAAGCCTACATCATCAGCGGTGATCTGGAAAGCGAAGCATCCAAGAATGATTCGCGGCATCACTTGATCTTGCTGGCCCAAAACCAGAAGGGTTATCAGAATCTGATGAAGCTCTCTTCCGCTTCCTTTATAAAGGGATTCTATTACAAACCCCGCATCAATAAAACCCTATTGGCCCAGCATAGCGAAGGCTTGATCTGCCTTTCGGCCTGCGTGAAGGGTGAAGTGCCATCTCTGCTGCTAAATGACCGCCTCAATCAGGCCAAAGAAGTGGTGAACTGGTACAAAGAGCTCTTTGGCGACCGCTACTATCTGGAGATCCAAAACCACGGGCTGGAGATGGAAAAAGCGGTGATGCCCCGCATGATTGAACTGGCCAGAGAAATGGATGTGCCGCTGGTGCTCACCAACGACTGTCACTATCTGCACAGCGAGGATCACGAAGCGCATGACATCCTGCTCTGCATCCAGACGGGAAAATTGTTGAACGATCCCGGCCGCATGCGCTACAATACCACTCAGCTTTACTTTAAATCTCCAGAGGAAATGGCACAGATATTCCCGGAAGTCCCGGAAGCCTACGCAAACACTTTGAAGATCGCCGAGCGCATTGATCTGGAGCTTAATTACGACCACTTCCTATTGCCCAAGGTAGAGACCCCACCAGACTATCCTGAGATGGGCGATTGGTTGCGTCATCTCTGCTATGAAGCCGCCAAGATCAAGTATCCGCAGATGAGTGCAGAAGTTACCGACCGTATCGATTACGAACTTGGAGTAATCAAGCGGATGGGCTTTGAGGGCTATTTCCTGGTGGTGAAGGATATCATCGACAACGCGCGTAAACAGGACGTTCCGGTGGGACCGGGGCGCGGTTCCGCGGCTGGCAGCATCATCGCCTATCTCCTGGATATCACAAAGATAGATCCCCTCAAATATGGACTGATGTTCGAGCGTTTCCTGAATCCCGACCGCATCAGCATGCCTGATATCGACATTGATTTCTGCGCCCAACGCCGGGGCAGAGTGATCGACTACATCGTACAAAAGTTTAACCGCGAGAGCGTTACGCAGATCATCACCTTCGGAACTCTGGGCGCGAAAAGCGTGATCAAGGACGTGGCGCGGGTGCTTTCTGTATCTGCGTCTGAAGCCAATATCATCACCAAGACCATCCCCGGCATGGTGAAGAGCCTGGAAGACGCGCTGAAGCAATATCCGGAGTTTAGCAATCTGATCAATCAGAATGAACTGTATCAGAGCATCCTGAAGCATTCCATCGTGCTGGAAGGACTGATCCGCCAGACCGGGATTCATGCCGCGGGCGTGGTGATCGCCCCGGGAGATCTTACCGATTATGTGCCCCTGGCCTGCAGCATCCAAAAGGATAGCGAGAAGGTGATCCTGGTGCAATACGAAGGGAAATGGCTGGACGAACTGAAGATGCTGAAGATGGATATATTGGGGCTGAAGACGCTTACTTTGATCAAAAAAAGCATCGATCTGATCGCCCAAAGCCATCGCACCGAGATCGATATCGACAGCCTGCCGCTGGATGATAAAAAGGTGTACTCCATGCTCAGCCGGGGCGAAACCGACGGCGTATTCCAGTTTGAAAGTGACGGCATGCGCAAGTATCTGATGGAACTGAAGCCCAATATGTTTGAGGATCTGATCGCCATGGTGGCGCTCTACCGGCCGGGACCGATGCAATTCATCGACCGCTATATCGCGCGCAAACACGGCAAGGAAAAGGTCACCTACGATCATCCCCTGGTGGAAAACGCCCTCAAAGGCACCTATGGCGTTACCATCTATCAGGAACAGGTGATGCAGATCTCGCGCGAATTGGGCGGGCTCAGCGGCGGCGAAGCGGATACTCTGCGCAAAGCCATGGGTAAGAAGAACGTAGATCTGATGATGAAGTTTCAGGAAAAGATCGTGGAAGGTGGAGCCAAAAACGGTGTGCCAGCCACGGTGATCGATAAAATCTGGCAGGATTGGCTGAAATTTGCCGAATATGCCTTTAATAAGAGCCATGCCACCTGCTATGCCCTGGTGGCCTATCAGACAGCCTGGCTGAAGGCGCATTACCCGGTGGAGTTTATGGCGGCGCTGCTCTCGCTGGAAGATGATCCCTCGGCCATCCCCGTGAAGATAGAAGTATGCAAAAACATGGGGATCAACATCATTCCGCCAAATATCAATCGCAGTGATGCGGAATTCAGCGTTCATGGCAAGGAAGTGCTCTTTGGTCTCAGGGCGATTAAAAACCTCGGCGAAGCCGCTATGCGCGCCATCATCGAAGACCGCCTCGAGAATGGCGCATACACCAATATCTTCAGCTTCTCTTCACGTCTGGATAGCTCTGCAGTGAATAAAACGGTGCTGGAAAGCCTGATTGCCTCTGGAGCTATGGATGAACTGGAAGGCACTCGCGCTCAGAAATGGGCGATGATCGAGCAGGCTCTGGCCTTTTCCTCATCGGAGCAGCGGGATCGCAAAAAGGGACAGACTTCGCTCTTTGACCTGATCAGCGATGAGAGTGAGGATACGGACTATTATCCGCCCCTGCCTGCCATCGAGGATTGGAGCTATCTGCATCAATTGGATATGGAAAAGGCTGTACTGGGTTTCTATATGAGCGGGCATCCGCTCTTTGAATACCGGGCGATGCTAAAGTATCTCTGCACTGCGGATTCCAGCTCTGGAAAGAGTAAGAGCGGCGAGATGTATCTGGTAGGAATCGTATCGAATATCTCCAAGAAAAAGGACAACCGGGGCAACCCCATGGCATTCATCGAGATGGAGGACCTCTCCGGTAAGTTCGAAGTGCCGCTGTTTAACCGGGATTATGAGTCCTATCTGCCCCTGATGGAAGTGGGTAGAGTGTTTTTGGTGTATGGCGTCAGGAGTCAATTTAACGGGAATGACGATGGCATGCTGAGGGTGATGCCCAAAGCGATGCTCCCCTTTGAGAATCTGGCTCGCGAGCTACGGGGCACCTTGAAGATTCGGCTGAATCAGATCCAGGTAAAGAAAGGACTGTTGCTGGAACTGACCCGCCGCCTCAAACAGAGCAGCGGCCTGGTGAAGCTGCAGGTAGAAGCACAAGCCAGCGATGAGGATTATTATCTGCTGGAAGCGGGAAATGGGCTATATCCCGATAACTCCATTTTGCAATGGCTGGACGCCCAAAAGTTGGATTTCAGCCTGGATTGTGTGGTCTCAGATGTTAAAAACGCTTAGTCTGCTACTGTTTGTTCTCTGCATAGCCGGCCTGTCCGCTCTGGAGGTCATGGTGGAGAGTTACGACACCTCGGCTGACATCTGGCTGCTTTTACCCTATGATCTCTTCCTCTTTAGCTCCGGCGAATCGGAGTATCAACTGAGCACGCAGATCAAAGATGCCAAGGGTAAACAGGTGAGCGTACGCGAAGAGCAGATATTGATCCCCCGCAAGCAGTGGCTGGATGGGACAGCGATCCCGATGCTGCAGCAGTATCAATTGAAACCGGGATCGTATCAACTGAATCTGAGCCTGAGGAACAAGAAACTGGGGGATCGCAGGAGTTACAGCAAAGCCTTCAGCATCGGTACCAGGCGCACAGAAATAGGCCAGCCCTACGTGATCGCCCAGAAAGAGGACATCAGATTTGTTCCGGAGATCATCAATGTGGCGGAGTATGACTCCCTGACATTGCGTCAGAGTTTTTCTGTACCCATACGTCAGATTAGTGTGAGCCTGGATTCCCTCACCTACGATTTTCCCTATCCGCAAAGCCCCTGGGAGCTTGATCTGAAACAACTGGCTACCACGGATAGCATCGGCAGCGTGAAACTGAGCCTCATCGAGGGGAATATCCGCTACAATGTGGATGCACTGGTGTATCAGCCATGGTTCTCCTTTAACGCGCTTTTTTCGCCCAAGGATCAGCTAGCGCAGATCCGCTATATCGCAGACCAAAACGACTGGCAGGTGCTGCGGAAAGTACCGGAAAACAAGATCCCGGACGCCATCGAAAGCTATTGGCAGGCCAAAGATCCCAGTCCGGGCACACTGCGCAACGAGTTTCGTGAACGCTTTTACTCCCGCGTGTTGAGGGCTGAGGAGCTGTTTACCATCCATAAACGTCTAAGCGGCTGGAGATCTGACCGCGGAAGAATCTATATCAAATTCGGAGAACCGGAACAGATCGTCAGTAACGCTTTTCCGATCGGTGAAGCTCCCAGCATCAGGTGGTATTACTATCGCCTGAACCGAACCTTTATCTTCACCGATGAACGTGGCTACGGCCAATACACTTTGAGGAACAAAGATGAAGAATACCTCGATCATTAGAAGCCTGACGCTTGGTCTGGCGTTGCTCATGCTCTGCCCCGCACTGGTGGCAGCCGACGTTTTAAATATGCATGTGGACTACAACCGTTTTCTGGATGACCAGGGCAGTACCATCATGCTGATGGATTATCAGGCACTATATCGAAACCTGATGTTTCTGGCTCACAGCGGTGGATACTTCGCGCAGTTGGAAGTGAATGTTCAGATCGCCAACGCTGATTCAGTTATCATAGAGCAAACGGTGACCGACAATATCGGCGTCAGCAACAAGTACGATACCGCTTCCACCAGAAAGTCATATCTGAACCGCCTGGCCTACACGCTACCGGAATCCACGCAAAATGTGACCTTCAGAGCTACGGACAAGAACTCCGGAGCACTCTTTTTCTGGCAGGAAGATGTGTTGGCATTACCGCCTGCAACCCGCATCAGCGATATTGAACTGAACAGCCATGTGTATGCCGATAGTAGCAACTATCTACAGAAGTTTCAACGCAACAAGGTGGTGTATGAACCCCTGCCCTCCATCCTGCTGAGTAAGACCTACAGCGAGTATGCTCACATTTATATGGAGCTGTACTGCCCTCCCGCTGATCTGCAAAGCTCATATATGCTGAACCTGAGCCTGGAGACGGATGGACATATCGTGATGGATGAGTATCTGGACAGCAGCTTTAGGGCTACCACCGACGCCCTCAGCCTGAAGATCCCTTTGGCAGATCTGTCCCCGGGGAAATACTCTGGTACGGTAACCATTCAAGCCGGCGAAAGCACGGAAAGCAGAGATTTTGAGCTCGTGCTCAGCGAGGATATTGAGCAGCGTTATCGCGTGTTTGAAGACATTGAGGATGAATACAATCTGATGCGCTACTTTATGGTGGGCGTAGCTCCAAACTGGTCGTCCATGAACTCCGAAAGCAAGAACCGCTATGTGAACAATTTCTGGCAAAACATGGCAGCAAAATCTCAGATGAGCGAAGATGACATCATGAAGCTGGTGGATGACCGGGTGAAGCATGCCAACAAGAACTTCTCGAGCCTGCGAGCCGGATGGACTTCCGATATGGGAAGGATCTATATCCGCAATGGTGCACCAGCGGATATCGAGACCGGAACCAGCTCCGACGATACCAGGTTTGTGCGCAAAGATTATCAGATATGGAAGTATAACAGCGGGACTAAACCTGTATACCTTTTCATCGATATTCAGATGAATAACAACTACCGCCTGTACTATGTGAAGGGCGACACCATGGAGAATACCAACCCCGATTACAAGAGCTATCTGGGCAGTGAATTCGATGATAGCTTGTTAAGAAACTGAGCGAAAGAAAACTGGCTAAGCTCAATCCAGCACAGGCAGAAAGGCATCGGTAAAATGCGTGATGCCAAAGCTGTCATCTCGCTTGTCGTGCAGGACGATGATTGCATCAAAGCGGGTATCGTGTTTGTCATACTGAGGATTTTGCTTAAGATATAGATGTGCCGTGCGCGAAATACGCTGCTGCTTGCGGTAGTGTATGTTTTCCACGGCGGATGTGATAGAGTGATGGGATCGGGTTTTTACTTCGACGAAGATGATGTGTTGATCTTTTTCCACAATGAGGTCTATTTCCCCTGAAGCAGAGCGGAAATTTTGGCATATCAGCTTATATCCTTGTCTTTCAAGGTATTTTGCCGCAAGTGATTCACCGATCCTAGCCAAATCCTGTTTTAGATATTGATTCATGACCCAAGAAAAAGCTTGACGGATTAATTGTCAATGATATTTAGGGGTCATGAATAGAAAACATCACCGAAAGGTGGAGGGAAGTATGAAAAAAGTTATATTGAGTGTAATCGTTCTCGCAGCAATGTTTGGTTTCTTGGAAGCAGCGCCTTTCCAGACTCTGGGCATGTTGCGCACACCAGATGCCTATGTCTTGCCCCACAAAGCCGCTGAGTTCATGCTCGTTGGCTATTACAGGGACATCGCAATGCCTGTAGCCTCGGATGATCCTGCCCTGTATTTTATGGCCGGTGTTGGCCTGATGGATCGCGTCGAGCTAGGAATGTTCGTTGGCGACAAGGTCGATGATGACATGGTATATTTTCTGAATTTAAAAGTAAAAATCCTGCAGGAGACCCTTAAGTTGCCGCAGATCTCTGTCGGTATGGATAACATCCTGTCCCCCGTAGGCGAAACCAGCGTGGAAGATTTGAACCCCGGTGATGACTTCTATGCTCACCCCGACAAAGCTGACTACGAAGCTTTCTCACCTTACGCAGTTGCTTCCAAGCAAGCCGTTGTGTTCGGTATTCCCTGGATGTTCAACCTCGGCCTGGGTGCTCACCGCTTCACCGGTCAGGCAGCTCGTGCCCGTATCCTCAATGGCGTGTTTGCATCTGCCGAATTGTCCCCAGTCAAGAACCTCTATTTGCAGGGAGAATTCAGCGGTCATGACTTCAACGCCGGCGTCAAGTATGTTTACAAGAACTGGGGCTTCAGAATCGGAGCCGAAGCTTTGGAAGATCTCACCAAGGATAACGGATATGAAGACAACCTCAGGGTGGCCTTTGGTATCTCCTACCTGATGGATCAATTTGCCGAAGCCAAGCGCAGCAATCGCCGCCCCAACCTTTGGCAGTATGCCGAGACCAGTCCTGTAGATTATGAAGTTACCACCGAACTGCCCGCAGGCGGCGCAGTAGTAGTTCCGCCTACCACAACCAGCCCAGTGGTTACTCCTCCCGTTACCACCAGCCCTGTCAAGCCTCCCACTACCGGAACCGTCACCAGCGGAACCGAAGTAGTCACGGGCCCTTCCGGAACCACTTTGCAAACTCCCGGTCTGACCACCGGCGGCAGCGCCAGTTATTCTCAGCTGTCTCCTGAAGTGCGCGACCTTCTGGAAGAATTGCGTGTCCTGCGTGAAGAACGCCAAAAAGCTCAGAGATCCCTGGACGACCTTCGTGCCTGGATCCAACAGATGAAGACCCAACAACCCTAATGTATATCTAAATAGCTATAGTAGTGTTAATGTAGGACTCGTACTTCCTATATAAATGTGTAGTGAACCGGGATGCCAGGCGGTGTCCCGGTCTGCTACAAAAGAACCTGTTTTTTAATTTTTGAGAGTCTAAAGTGAGCGGGGTTATGAATAATAAGAATAGAGTGCTTTTGCTCGTTGTTTTTGCACTGATGTCAATTTCCCTTGTCTTTGCCCAAACCATGGCTGATGAGGAGCAATATACAGTAGAGCAGCTACAAGAGCTCATCCGCGAGCAGAAACAAGCCATCAGGGAGGCTGCAAAAATCTTCCTGGTTGATGAGCTTCCTGTCATCGCTTCCATTGATCCTGATAAAGCCAACCAGGCACTGGATAACTTTTTAAGCATGCTGAACACCATGACCGATACTGAGGTCATGTATCTTTTGGGGCATATGTATGCCAGAGAGGGAGAGGATGACAAGGCTATCACCATGTTTGATTCGGTTTTACGAAATAACATGGACGAATCCGCCCGCGAAATGCTCAACCTGGTGCTATATCGCAGATTGATCACTCTGCTGGATCAGGGCAACGAAGCCGCCGCAAAGGATTTCCTGAGGGCGATTGTCTTTGAGAACTACAACGCTTCTCCTTATTTCCCTGCTTATCTCTATCTGTTTAGCGATATCTCAGCGGATAGCGAAAACTACGAAGAGATCATCTCCCTGGTTCAGGCTTACAATGAGAACCGTGAGATCGTGTTAAATCTCTTGCTACCCGCCAGAGAAAAGGTTTTGGCAAAACTCAATGCCCTGGATATCGGATCATATTTTGATAACCCAAACCAACAAAGCTTCAACTCCATCAATGCTGAAATCGATCAGATCCTGCGCGATATCACAGCCTTGAACAATCAGATCATCTCCATGAAGGGCATGGTGTATGTAAATGAGATCCAGAGCATTCACAATTATGAGACCAAGAACCTGAACGATCTGAAACAACTGCTGCTAAAATACGCTAATGCTCAGATCAAGACCAATGAGGCAATGTATGTTGCCGACGGTCATATCGCCGCTGCCAAAGCCAGTATCGGGTATTATGACGCAGTGCTGCGCAAGTTTGACGAGATGCTGCAAAACCGTTATCAGCGGTTGCTGGAGACAGGATCTCAATCTGAAGTACAAAACTATACTGCCGATCTTTACCTGGATAAACTGATTCAGACCGATCGGACCATTTCCATATACTCTGAGACCCTGGATGAGATCGACTATCTGCTTACCCAGGTCAATGATGCGCAACAGCGGCAGATGCTGCTGGATCAGCGTGCCGACACCGTACAAAAGAAAGCTGATCTGGAAGTGCGTCGTCAGCAGTATCTGGCTGAGATAAATTATCCGGACGAGGCGGAGCGAAAGATCTTCATGGAACTCCTGGGTGAGTACAACGCCTTGTTGGCAGATAAACGCCAGCTTGAGCTTACTGCCCGAGAGCTGGAAGATTACGTTTATACAGAAGTGCGCAGCATCCTGAACGAGGAAGTGCGCAGCGAGATCCGCCCTCAGATATCTTCCATCCTCAGTTCCGTCAGCGATCCCAGCGCCCGCCATCAGGTCTTTACTCAGGGCTTCAATGATGGCTTGGATCACCTGGAATTCATCACCTTACAGATGAGTTACCGGGATCTGATGGCAGATTACAACATCTTCCAGCGCAATCAAATGACCCTGCCGGATGAGGAACGGGTCACTATGCAGACAGATTTTCGTCGGGAACAGCTTGAATTGATCGACGACATGAGTAACTTCCTGATGGAGAATCCCAATTTCTCAGCCATCAATCAGCCCGGCGGAGGAAATCTGGCAGAGGCTGCCGACCTCTATTACAATCTGGGCGAATTGCAGTATTACGCCATCCCTCAGGATCTCAGCCCCGCTCTTGCCAGCTATCGGAAAGCCCTGGAACTGGATCCGAACCTGCCGGATCGCGATCTTGCACTATATAACATCGCTTTCATCACTTCGGAATTGATGCGCGCGGATATCGACCGCAACCGCATCGCATACCGCGAGACCGCGACGATCAATTCCACCCCCCCGGCCAATGCCATTTACAACGAGAGCAATTTTGCCGAGACTTTAGCCGCCTTACAAGAAATCGTAAGCAGATATCCCGAATCCAAGGTATATGAAGAGTCCATCTACCGCCTGGGGCTGCTGCATTTCCGCTTTGCCGAGGATTCCACTTCCCCGGTCGCGTACCGTAACACTGCCATAGGATTCTTTGATCAGATAATTGCCAAGCCGGACAGCCCGCTATACTACGACGCCATCTATCAGAGAGGCTGGGTACGCTTGAATAGCTATGAGCACGAAGACCTGCGCCTGGCCATGAATGACTTCATGGTGCTGCTCAAAGCAGTGGAAGACGGACGCATCACCAATCCTGATCTGGCTCGCGATTATCGCATCGACTCCGTGAATAATATCGCCTATTGCCTGATAGCTCTTGATGGAACCGATTTCCGTCAGCAATCTCTGGGTGTGGCGGAAATCGAGCGCCTCTTTACCGGTTATCAGAACCGGGAAGTGGTCCGCGATGTGATCGATCTTGCCACCCAAAACAAGAGCAATATGGCAGCCCGCATTCAAGCCGCGGACTTCTTGCGCTACCGGATCAGCATGTTCCCCATGGCCTTGGAAAACCCAAGTTTGCTGGATTCAATGCTGGTGCTTTATGCCAATTCTTCATCCGAACTGCGTGAAGGGGAAAGCTTACCCCAGATCATCCGCTCGACCTACCGCGAAACTTCGGCGAATTACAATTACAAATCCGATTGGTACAAAGAGAATAAAGATAAAGACATCCTGCCTCAGCTCAGTGTGGTAAATAAAGCCTACGAACAGCTTGGCATAATGTACTACAACGACTTTGCCACCCGCAGGAATCGCGAGGCCATGCAGAGCTACATAACTCACATGGAACAATACGATGAGTTCATGCAGCAGTTTGACGCGGCCCGATACGCCAGGTTCCAGGCAGACAAGGACAGTATCTTTGTAGATTTCCAGGCGATTCTGGCGGAAAACTCTCAGAGTGTTGCCGACTATCTGGAAGCAATCTCCAAGCTGCGGGCATATAACGACAAGTATCCTGAAAACTTGAGCTATTTTTACAATGAACAACGCTCTCTATTCTATGCTCAGAGAGTGTATGAGATCAGCACTCAGGCCATGCAAGAACCCGGATACGCCCCTGCGAGCGGGCAGCCAGCCAATGCTGACGAAGCATACAGCTTCCTGCACAGCGCCACCATGAGGTTCATGGATACGGCTCACAAAGAAGCTTTTGCCACCCCGGAAAACCTGAACCGGGCAGCAATCCTGATCGTAAATCTAGCTGAGATCCAACGTGAACGAGGCAAGAAAGATGAAGCCATCGTGCTTTACAATAAAGCTCTTGAAGCTGAAGAGCACCTCTCTGCCTTAGATAAAAAAGACATCTATCTGAGACTTGCCGTGATGCACAGTGAAGCAGGACGCTTCGCTGAAGCTGAAAACTGGTTCCGTAAGGCTCTTCCTCTGGCGGCATCAGCGCAAGAACGCGAGGATATCGGCATCGAGATCCTGGTTCAGATCCAGAACGCGTTTGAAAACGCCTCCACTCAGGGAGACTTCTCTGCTGAAGCTGCAGAACGCCTGCGCTTCGCGGCTCAGCTTGATCCAGCCACCCAGGCTGACGAAGTACTGGGCCAGAAATACGCTGCCGTGGAAGCTTATGTGAACGCCAAAGCATATCAGCAAGCCATTGATCTCCTGGTGGAGTTATCGGCCAATGAGCAAGACGTGGAACGCGTGTACGCGTGGTACAATAAAGCGGCAGGCATTGCCGGCGACGCTGACAAGATGAACGATCCCGCCAAGGCGCTCAGCCTGGAAAAGGATTTCATAGCCAAACACCCTGCCAGCAATTATGCTTTCCGCCTGCGCATGGTGCATCTTAAAGACGCTTTCGACGATCCCGCGCGCGCCAACGAAGCTGCCGAAGGTTATCTGCAGCTCTTTGAGGATGTGCAAAACCGCAGAACCGATTCCGGAGATGTGGCGGCCAGCAGCATTCTCAACGATGCCATTCTGGCTTTCGTGAAAAGCGGCAATGTAACCCGTGAATACGAGCTGCGCAACCGCTTCATCACCCTCTATCCGAATCATGAAAACACCATCCCCTTTATGGAATACATGGCCAAGGGTCACTTTGATCGCAATGAAATGGAAGACTACAACCGTCTGGCCAAAGAGATCTATCGTCGCGATCCCAGCCGTAACGCGCTATACCTCTTTGTGGCTCAGAAGGAACTGGACCGCATTGGCACCCAGTTTAGCCAGGCGTATGACAATCGCGATTATCAGGCTGCCTTTGGTTTTAGAGATGAATACCTGAGAGTGGAGAGCCAATACAAGAAGGAAGGTCTCAGCTTTGAAAACGAAGCAGCGCACACCTTCTTCGCCGCAGTGAAAAAAGAGTACGACGATATCCAGAAACAGAAAACCTACCTGGCCAATTATGACAAACAGCTCAATACTCTGGCCAAATCAGGGCTCTTCACAGCAGCACCCGCCACTCATATCAAAGTGAATTATGCCACTACCTGGGATAAGCATCTGGCTTCGGGGCAGAATCGTCTGGGGACCTTTAGAACCAAGGTTCAGGCCGAAGTGACCAAGGTGACCACCCTGATCCGTCAGGCCAATGAATCCGGTTACTTCATCGACAACGATCGCCGGATAAAAGCCATAGACCTGATCGCCAAGATCAATCAACGCGCCATTACGGTGGTCAATGTCCAAGTGGAGAAGTATTTCCGCGAGGCAATCGAAGCCCAATACTACCGCGATCAGTATCCCGGTGATCAGTTGAATGCTGTGATCAGCAATGTCGCCGGTCAGCAAACTCAACAGTATGCCAATGAAATGGTTACCTGGCAATTCAATATGTTCCGTCTATATCACCTCGCCGGATATCACAACCCCACCATTGATGCTGCAGTGGCTTCGCTCACCGAAAAAGGCATTAGCCTGGACTACCGCAATGATGAGCATATCCTCAGCTCCAGCTGGCAGCAGGAATTGGTGGAAGGTGGCTCTGCTCTGGCCATTCGTAACCAAAGCACGCCAAATGGCACCAATCTGGGTATGGTTAGCATCCCCGCGCAGAAGACCTTGCGCCTAAACAAATCGGTTACCACCGCCCTTGCCCCGGATTTTGCCTACCTGCATCTGATGTACCCGATGGACGTGCAGATCAAGCTAAACGGTAGCGTGATCGATGCTGAATGGATTCCCGTGGATACTCTCACTGCCGGCAAACCGGCCACCACGCGTTACGCTGTGATCATCCCCGGAGAAAGCTTCGTCGCCGGCGCCAACCAGATCGAATTGGAATTCGCCAATCAGCGCGAAGCAATCCAGGATATGGGTATGAATCTGCAGATTCGCACCAGTGAATACCGAATCCAGCAAAACATCCCGCCCGTGGTGAACAGCATCCACACCAATACTACCTGGCGTGTGATCACCACCAATGCGGAAACCGGTGAAGAAAGCAGTACCTATGCCAAACCTGCCAGTGTTTGGAATATCGCTTGGGAAAACATCGACGGTTTTGCTCCTAGTTCAGCCACTCCGATTTGGGTGGATGAAACCGCTGAAGCTCCTGTTCAGAACGTGATCCTGGAAACTGAGTTCAATCTGGATTCAGAGTTCCGCGAAGGTCACATTGATCTCGTGGCTCCGGAAGATGTCACCATCTATCTGAATGGCAACCGCCTCAGCAGCGCCACGATGGATTATGATCCCGATCCGCTGATGATTTATGCCCTGCCCATCGAGATTCCTGCTAGTATGGTTCAGATGGGTAAAAACACCATCCGTTTTGAGATAACCAATAATAGTGCCTATCGTGGTTTCCTGGCCACCATCACCTATGCCAGGGCCGGGAAGGAGGGAATCCGATGAAAAAAATCCTGATCCTGCTATGTCTATTCGTCTGCGCAAGCGCGGTTTTGCTAGCCCAGGAAGCTCAAACTCAGGGCAATGGCAACGTGTATGTGGATGAAGAAGAGATTATTATCGATGTGAAAGCTCTAGCGCCTGAATCGGGTATCTACAAAGCCAAAAGTGAGACATACACCCTCAGCGGTAAGTATCGCTTTGTGCTAAACGACCAGATGGTAAGAGAAAACAGTGAAATCCTATTAAATAAATGGCTTAAGGAGTCAAAATGAAAATCAAGAATACCTTACTCGTTGTGATCGCCCTCATTCTCAGTGTCGGTTTCCTCTTCGCGCAGGAAGCCACCGAAGCAGAAGCAGCAGCTCCTGCCCCGACCGGAAGCATCGACTTTGTTGAGATGTTTCAAACCAGCGGTCCAGTAGCATACCTTATTCTTTTCGTGTTTATCATTGGTGTTGCCTATGGCATCGTCCGCTATATCCAGCTCTATGTACGTGAAAAGATGGATGCAGAGAAGTTCTTCGTGAAACTGAAAAACTATGTGAAAAACAACCAGATTGACGAAGCTATCACGGTTACCAATGAGTTCCGCGGAACCACCATGGGCTTCATTTTCTGGAGCGGTCTCAAGGTCTATAAGGACATCACCAAAGCCGGAAAGACCGGTGAAGAAGCCCGCGTTGCCGTACAAAACGCCTTCGACGAAGCAGTGCTGCAAACTGTGCATAAACTGGACGGAAACCTCTTCTGGTTTGACACTTTGGCTCAAATCAGTACCTATCTGGGACTACTGGGAACCATTTTCGGCCTTATCCAGGCCTTCGATGCCCTGGGCAGCCTCACCGGTGCTGAAGCGAACAGAGCTCTTACCAATGGTATTTATGTGGCAATCGGTACTACTGCCCTCGGTCTGATGGGAGCTATCCCTCTTACCCTGATCAAAGGCGGACTCTTCTCCCGCGCACAAAATTTGATCAGCAACATCGACGAATACAGCGTAAAATTGGTGAACTACATTAACAACCTGATCAAGGGATAATATTATGGCAGTGTATCGTCCTTCACAGGCGAGGCAACAGAGATCTCAAACAGCGCCAGGGGAACCAAACCTGGTTCCGATCATGAACCTGTTTATATCGATCATTCCCTTCCTGATGCTGATGATCGTGATCTCACAAGTAGCCATGGTGGCTTTAAACTTTGAATCCAGCGGCGAAGTCGGTGGTACCGGCGGCGGTGCAGGAGGCGGCGGAAGCGATGCCCTTTTGGAGATTCGCCTCTACGCGTCCTCGCATGAGACCGGTCTCTTCCCCGGCTTCGAAATCCGTGATTTGGATAAGAAAGCCACCAAACTCCCCAAGATAGGAGAGGCTTACGATTTTGCCTCCTTAGAACAGCAGCTTGTCCAGCTAAAGGACAAGTATCCGGACAAGAGTGAAGTGGCTGTGGTAGTGTATCCCGACGTTATGTACGATACGCTGATCCGCACCATCGACCTCTGCAAACAGACCGGATTTGTTACGGTTAAGTATATGAACCCCAAACAAATGTATTACTATTAGGATTGGGGAGGTAATGAATGAGCTCATATAGAAAGCATAGTACCAGAAGAGTAAGAAGAAAGTCAGAAGAAGTTAAGGGTCTTTCCATTACATCTCTTTTGGACGTTCTCACCATTATCCTGGTGTTCCTCATCAAAAACGTTTCGATGGAAACAGTAAAGATCTCCGAATTGCCGGATATGACTTACCCTAATACCATTACCAACGAAAAACTCATGGAAAACCCGGAAGTTGTACCCGTAAAGTTGTACCAGGATCGTGTACTGTTTGGCATCGATAGCCTGCCTCTGGGCAAGCCAGATGATCTGATCGCCGATTCAAACAAACGTCTGGCCATGCAGCAGTTCTTCGAGAACGAGATGGCAAATATTCCCGAAGACAAAAAGGATAAAGCCTGCCTGGTAGTTCAGGCAGATGCCTATCTGCGCTGTGTATATCTAACTGAAATAATCAGAGTAGCAACTTATGCGAACTTCCCAAACATCTATTTCGCAACTATCGAGGATCCGGATTGGTTATCTGATTACCGTCCGGCTTCCATTGAGTAACGGGAGGTTTAATGGCTAAAATACTAAGTCTCAGATTGAACTACAAAGGGCAGTTCCTGGATTACGCCAAAGAAGGCAAGGAAATCCGCAAACAGTTCTTTATCGGTTCAAACAAGAATCTGCAATGGCAGATCCTTGATCCCGCATTCCCGGACAAACACCTGTTTGTAAAACAAGTGGGTAATTCCCTGGTGATGAACATCCCTGCTGGCGCGGCTTTCAGCTGCGAAAGAGATGGGAAACAAGTGGATAGCAGCTATCTGCAGCAAAACAACCTGCTCTCCGGCAATCAACTGGTACTGGATCAAAATCTCAAAGGCAATGTAAATGTACACAAAGAATGGGACGTTGATTTTGAGTACCGCGAACCCTGGGTTGCCGTTCTTACCCATGAGCAACGTCAGATCGTGGCAGAATGCGCCACCAGAGCAACTGCTGATCCCGTAAGCAAGTTCAACCGGGCGATTTTGCTGATCGCGACCATCCTCACCGTACTCTTTCTTGTGATCTTTGATCTATTCCTCAAGAAAGATCAGGTGTTCGATGCCTCAGTGGAAGATCGTCTTCTCACCATGAACGCACAAAAAGTAACTCCGCAGATCACTGACGCTCCGGCCATTACTGCCGAAGTGGAAATCGAAGAACCTGAAGGTGGCGAGACTGCCACTAAGCCTGCTGCTGGCACTGGTCAAACTGGTGCCGGAAGAACTGGCGCTGCCGGTCTTTCCGGCATGCTGGGTAACTTCGATCCCAGTGCAACCCGTGCCCCAGCCCAATATGCCATTGTCACCACTGTCGAAGGCTTTGCCGTAGGCGGACGCGGTGGCAGCGGCAGAGGAACCGGTGGCGGTGGTGGCGCAGGTGGTGCTGTAGCCGGCGGGGGAACCAGCTTCAACGCTGCTGCAGGTCCTGGATTTACTGAAGGTATCGGCGCTATCGCCACATCCGGACCCGCTACCCAAGGCTACGCAGTGCGTCCTGAAGGTGGATCCGGCCGTCATATCACCGGTGATGCCAGTGGCGTGACCGTTAGCGGCAGATCCTGGGAACAAAGCAGCCGCGATGTCCAGATCATGAAGGATTTCCAGAGCCGCAATATCACCACTGTCTCTGAAACCGGAATAGCAAAGCTGGAAGCATCGGAACAGGCCCGCTACACCAGCCTGGGTCAACAGGTAAGAGATCGCCAGAGCCAGATCGAAGCAGCCTACCGCCAAGCTCAGCTGAACCAATCCATGAGCTTCAAGGTTACCCTGTATATCGCTCCCACCGGAGCGGTGAGATCGGCCGACGTGGTCCCCCTGGGTGAGTATCCCGCCAGCTTCGTATCTGAAGTGAAGCGCATCATTCAAAGCTGGAAGTTTAACGTTCAGCAGGATATGAGCTACCAATTCAGATTCCAGCTCAGAGCATAGTACAACGAAGAAGATTCAATAGAAAGAGCCCTGCCATATGGCGGGGCTCTTTTTTGAGGCAATCAAGTTCTCAGGATTTGGGGGGGGGCATTTGTACGCAAGTGCTTGCTGCAGGCTACTTCAGCGCAGCCAATTCACTTCTAAATCCGCGTCATCCGTATAATCCGCGTGAGGAAAATCTTTCCATCCAGTCCCATCAGTAGAGTCAAGGTTTCCAGCCACACACCTTTCGTTGTTCATTCCCAGCGCAGCCAATTCTCTTCTAAATCCGCGTTATCCGTGTAATCCGCGTGCCAACAAATCCTGTCTCTATCACTGAGTAATCCCCTCAATTCTCAATTCTCAATCATCATTGCTCAGGATTACTAATCGATCAGTTCTTTCTCCACAAAACGTGAATACATCAATTTGGCCACGGCCATGTATTTCAGACTAAAGCGAAGATTATCGCCTGTTTTATAGCCTTGGGGATTATCTCCCAGATCATATACTGTGAGGTCGCTACTATTACCAACGAAGCGGATATCGGGATCATCCGGGATCAGATTATCCGCATCGACATCAAGGATGCCAAAATCCAGTACTGCTTTGAAGCTCTGTCCTTCTTCTTCTGGACCATCTTCATCGGCAGTGTTTCCAACAGCCCCATCGGTGATCGTGCCATCGGGCACATTGGATTTCTTGTACAACTCCACGATTGTCGCCTCGAATGTAAATGCCCCGGTATTGAGTCCCAGAATCGGTTTGTTATCCAGAGGGGAGGTTCCCAAAAAGGCAGCTTCTCCGATGCGGAAGTGATTTATACCAGAGGGAACCTTGCCGCGTTCCAGAATCGGCATCGTGATGCTGCTGGCCCCGGAGACCAGCTCCAGATTCCGGTTAAACTTAGCTTCGATCAGTTGTTCATACAATACCAGTTGGATCAGTTTGTCGTAAGTGGGCTGTACGCCATACATACAGCCCAGATTGGTACCAATTCCCACTACTTCCAGGTTTGATAGCTTAAAGATTTTTTTATAGAATGGGATCAGACCCTCCCGTTTGATGCCTTCACGCAGCTCTCCCATTTCGATCATAACAATCACCTGGTGGATTTTATTCTGTCTTTTGGCTTCGTCATTCAAAGCCAGAATGGTGGAAAGACTGGTGTTTAGAGAGATGTCTGCGTAGGTGACCACTTCCTTTACGTTCTTTGGCGATGGGGGTTTGATATACATGGTACGCAGGCTGGGATTCAGATCCTTCACCATCTTCAGCGATTTCCATTGGGATACTGCGATGGAATGGGTGCCAAGGATGGCAGGATGCTGGAGTATCCTGGTAAGTACCGCTTTATCCGTGCCCAGTACTTTCACCACCAGAGACCATTGTTTATGATATGTATTCATAAACTCCGTGATGATCTCAATGTTTTGGATCAGGCGATCGATATGAACTTTCAGCCGCGCCATCCCTCAATTCCTCTGCCAGCGCATTTCAGCGTACTTACTTTTGAAACCCAGACGTTCATAAAGCTTCTTTGCCGGGTTATCATATTCCACGTGCAGGGCAATGTTGCCTCTGGTAAGCTCAAATGCCTTTTCGATCAGGGCTTTACCGATCCCCTGCCCCCGTTTGGCCGCGTCTACAGCGATGTAAACCAGAATGTTCTCCGGTATGAAATCCTCCATCCCCGTATTATTCATCACCAAGGCTCCCACTACCTGCTTGTCTTCGAGAGCCAGCAGGACAAAACCGCCCTTTCCGGGCTGGGTACTGAATGCATAATCTATGGCTTTAGCGATGGCTGGTTTATCGTCGCGAAAACGATCGAGGTGAGTGTAAAGAAAGTCTATCAACGCATCTTTGGCGATCAATTGTTGCAGGGTTTCTCGATTGAGTATTTGCTCAATATGTAGCATTATTAGTGTCTCCTAATCCAGATTGTGTTACCGAAGGCCACTATGTGACACGTACAACTATATGCTAATCATTGTTTTAGGTCATGTCAAGCTTTTTCTGCCTTTGCCATAAGTCTCGGGATGTGTGTTGGTCTGGAAGATGGATTTCCCTTACAGTTTTAGTATTTTGTGGGTAAGCTTGGGCTTCCCGTCGATGCTGAGCCGGAGCAGATAAACCCCCGAGGGTAGTGCTTGATTCCTGTCGTCGCAGCCTTCCCAGGCCAGCACCTGATCTCCCTTGTCCTGAGAGCCGGTATAGAGATGCTTCACCAATTGCCCTTTCAGGTTGTAGATCTTGATCTCCACCTCGCTTTTGGCCTCAAGCTGATAACTGATCACGGCAAGCTCGCTGAAGGGATTGGGCGAACTAGTTAGCTTTGCCGGAACAGGAACGATCTGAGCATCCTGATTGGCCACACAGTCGATGATCACTGTTACGCTGTTGGATGCAGCTGATTCCACGCTGCCATAGAGCGCAACCACGAAGTAACTGATGGTGTCGTTCACTGCGCTGAAATCCCGGAACGCGCGAGCGGAGGGATCTGCCAGATCGGCATAGGGCTGGCCCTGGCGATAGATCCGGAAGCCCGAATGCCCGCGATCCGCTTCCGGCATCTGCCAGGATAGCAGGATCTGCTGTTGCCACAGCTCTGCCTGGAGATTGCCCGGAGCATAAACAGGCTGGTACTCGTATGCTCCCACATCGATGCGGGTGATCCCATCACCATCGCCATCCCAATAGCGTTCATTGCCGGCGGCGTCAACACTTTGATCCATCCAGGCCCCAGCCTGCCATCCCATATCGATCAAGGGGGATGTGGGATCCAGGGTGTAAGGACGATTGCCGGACATAGTGAACACGGGATCCAGCATGGTGTTGCCCTCTCCCCAATACACGGGATTCTGCGAAGTCGCACTGTACACCCCGGCCGAGCCGCCCAGGATGTTGTTATTGATCAAAGTGGTGGGGCTGTATATGCCGGAGGAGATGTAGTTTGGGATCAGGATCTGGGTAGTGATATCCGGATTGTAAAAGATGTTGTTGGTTAGCACATTGGTCCCCTGCACGGCGATCACCGCGCTGCCCCCGCTATTGCCGGCAAAGGTGCAATTGGAAATGAAGAGGGTGTCATTCAGAGAGCGGGCCATACCCATGACATTGCTTGTAGCCTGATAATTGTCATAGAATGCTGAGTTCTTGATCTCTATACCAAGGCGGGTGGCGTAGGGCATGGATGGTGATATCTGGAATAGTGTATTGAAACCAAACACATCGGAGCTGCTGCTACGATTGTGGTGAACTTCACAGCCATCCAAAATGACATCACATTCATCCACGGCGGAAATAGTAATGGTTGGTAACAACGGGGCACTGCAATCGGAGATATCAACATTATCAATGAACAAACTTCCCGAATAGCTCAGGAAATAAAGGGGAGTGGCTCTGTCTCTGGAGGTGACACCATTAATCAAAGTATTGCTAATTCTATTCTCCCCAGTTGCGTGTGAACCGTTTATTGCAGACGGATCAATCCCAGTATTATCAATATTGCGTATTATTACAGATGATATATCATAATTATTAGACCGACTTAAATCTACTCCTTTTTTGGCATTCTGTAGAGTAGTATTGTACAACATCCATTTCTTACTATAAGCTGATACGAACACATTAAAGCAAAGTCCTTCCGCATCCAGTATCGTTCCCTCTCTGGACTCACCCACCAAACTGGTGTAGCTCTTGATCGGAATGGGGAATAGCTGATTGTTTAGGGAGGGAGAATAGTGTCCATCTGCCACATGTACTGTCTTGGGATCCTCGGGATCGGAAGCGATGCGGTACATGGCCATAAAGATGCTTTGCATCGGCTCTCCGGGGTTTAAACCGCTGTTGTCGTCATCCCCCCAGGGGGCTACATAGAGATCGTGATTGACCTCCTGGTGTACCGTATTCAGGATATCAAAAGTATAGGGATTGGTAATGCTGGAACTGGCGGCAACAGCCGTGGCATAGAAGTTCCAGGGATTGGCCACAGTGAAGGTATCCACTACCACATGCACTGAGTTCACATTGTAAAAGTAGAGATCACTGCCGAAAGCGGCATAGTTGCTGTAGATGTTGCAGCGGTTGACGGGGTCGAAGTTTATACTATAAGGTATTTGAGTAGCACCCTCGAGTTGCATACCCCCTCCTGCGGAAGCAACATTGTGATGGATTGATACCCCACTGAGATCTAGATGGCATACCCCTCCCCAAAATCCTCCCCCATTGGTGGCTTTGTTGCCAGTTATCTCACAGTTGATGATTGAGGCTGATCTATCTCCACTCATATGGCTGACAATAATGCCCCCACCCACTGTCATATCGTACAATTCATTGAAGTCTCCGCTCCCGTTGGTAATGGTAAAACCTTGAATATGGATGTTAGTTTCATCCCTGGTAGTTCGAACAACAGGCCCGCTTTGATTACCATCAATGATCGTGGAATACACATAATCCCTGTCTCCAGTGAGAATCTCCAGACTGGCCAGGGTGATGTTTTTGCCATTGAAGCGCACATTTTCATAGTATCTGCCGGGATGAACCAGCACGGTATCGCCATCGGCAGAAGCAGTGATGGCTTCCTGGATGAGGGTGTAGTCCCCCGTTCCGTCCTGCTTCACTGTATGTGTAAGAGCCAAGACCAGGCAAGGTAAGGCCATTATCAGGATTAACAATCCATAACGTATCATAATCATCCTTATCTCAGCCGGAGAAGGCGGTAAAGCCTTCTCCGGCACTTAATACTCACGGCACTCAGTGCCCACTAACGCGACGAAGTCGCCCATCTCGCTCGAAGAGCCCATTTCGTGCCGCAGGCACCCATTTCGCTGCGAAGCAGCCTATTTCATCAGCATCATTTTCTGGTTGAAACTGCCTTCGGGAGTGGTCAGACGGCTGAAGTAGTATCCAGGCATCAATTTCCTTCCCTGCATGTCCACACCCTTCCACGGCAAGGTATGTTTGCCTTTTCTCAGTTCGTTATCACACAGAGTGGCAATCTTTTGCCCCTGTACATTGTAAATATCCAGCTTAGCCTGCATGTCATTAGCCAGCACAAAGGAGATGTTCGTTTCCGGATTGAAAGGATTAGGATAGTTCTGGTTGAGGCAGGTGACGAGTGGAACAGGACTTTCCCCTTCTTTATCGCTAAAGGAGAGATACGCGTATCTGCCAATCTGGTCAGTTCTCAGGCCGGTAGATTCAAAGACCATGCTATCGGGATTGTAGGTTTTCCAGCCCTGAGCAGTAATTATCCCTTTATCTTTGTAGTAAAACAATATCTCCAGTTCTCCAGAATCCATGTTTGATCCGGGATACAGACAGACATCCACCACTGTACTATCCACTACGGCAGCGCCTCTGCACTCTCCATTCACGTAAAGGCCTACTTCAGCAGGTATGTTCTGGGGATCAAACTGCAGATACACCGGAGTATAATCCAGCTTTTCGACATATTCAAAGGCAGTTGCCCGGGGCTTTTCGATGGGAGGAATGGAGCCGTCAGGACAGAGCCAGTACATCTCTTCCGGGGCATCGGGTAAGAGCAGTAGGCTAATCATGTCCCCATCCTGGAGAGTGAAACGATTGGGATCCACGATCCAGGGGCTGCCCATCTGTGTTTCGATCCTGCTGGAACTCCAGGTTTGGGTTTTGATCGTATGCACATAATCGATATAGCGAAAACGGTTGCTGCCGGGCAAATAGCGTGATAACGCATCACCTGCTTTTTGGGGGTATTCCACGAAATAGCCAATCCAATTCTCAAAGGGTTGCATCTGGTGATTTAGCTCAGCCCAGGCTACAGGCGTGGTATTCGGATCTGCCTTAAAGCCTTTCACGACTACCGAACAATCCTGATTCCCGGGAAAGAACCGAACTTTGTAGCCCTTGGGTTGAGTAACAAGGTGGTCTGAGTACACCCACTGGGCGCCGAGGTAAAACATTTCAGCTCTGGTTCCATCATAGCTCCATCTGATATCACGCAGCATTGCAAGGGGTGGTAACATCATACGCTCAGCGAATATACCATCCAGTTCGTTCATGGAGATTCCATCGATAGTACAGCTCTGATCCACTACCGGGAAAGACATCCAGTAGATCCCGGATGTATTAACACGCTCAAAGTACTTCCTGGTGTGATGCGGGTAATACGCTGTACCAATAGCGGGAATTGTGCCATCGGGATCAAATTGTGGTTCTCCGTCCATTTCCGGACACCCGGCATTGATCAGGGGGCTTTTGGCTATATTGATATTGGAGTATGGGGATTGGGTTGTTCCATTAAGGTCGGGACAGTCCGCATTCCTTGCCGGAGTGAGTTGAATGG
>JAEWNJ010000138.1 GCA_023392795.1 Candidatus Cloacimonadota bacterium | reverse complement strand
CGCCGACTATTGGATTTGATCTATAGGCTGATCGAGATGGAACCTATCTGCAGAAACGCTCCGCCAAACTTAACTCACATGGTTTGAAAGTGATCCTAATTAATCATCCCCAACCGGTTCTATGATCTTCCTATCTTGAGCTTCATACGCATCTAATGAGCCGGTCATACACCGGTCATACGATTGTACGACCGGTGTATGACCGGTGTATGGGAGGCGTATCATCTACAAGATAGGAAGGGGGATTGAGTTTGGCTTTTATGGGCGGGATTTCACTTGATCAGGGTAAGCTTCATGATTTGCATATTGTTCGGACTCTTCGCTCTGAGGAAATAGATGCCCGAACTGAGCACATTGCCGGCTTGATCGCGACCCTGCCAGGTGAAGCTGTGGTTTCCCTCCGGCAGATTACCTTCATGCAGCGAGTATACTTTCTGCCCTTTAAGATTGTAGATTTCCAGGATCAGCGGAGCCTGTTTCCTTTGGTTCAGGTTTATCACCGTAGCGGATTTGAAGGGATTGGGATAGGCGCAAATCATCAGTTGAGCTCCTGGGAATTCTTCGGATACCGCGCTTACCGGAGCCAGACTGACAATAGCATTGATGGTTCCGGGGACGGCAAAGCCGTTATAAAAGTAATTATTGAGATGAACCGGTGCCACACTAGTGCCGGAGGTATTGCCGATGGCGATGAAACAGATTTTCAAGAGTAATTCCGATAGTCCCGTAATGGGATTTTCACTATCGATGGACACACGCAGCAATCCCGGACTCTGAAGCTCGGCAGAGACAAGGGTTGCACCGGCAGACAAAGTTCCTGAAGTCTGAACTTCGCTAAATGAAATCTTGTCGGGAGGAAAAGCGAGATCAAACTCATAATGGGTAATGTTCCAGGAGGGTGGCAGATAGGATGTGTATAGATTCAGGGTCGCGGTTTCGCCGTACTGCACTCCAATGGCATTGGACAGCCGCAAGGAGCTCCCGGCGGGGCTGTCTATGGTGCTGTGAACGCTCAGCATCACCCCTCCCATATCATCTACGCTTACTCCCGCATAGTCCATCGCGACAGGCGTAATGAGATATGATCCGGTTTCAGTACTCACAAAATTGAGCTTCAGTAATGCTCCGCCACCAATGAGTGGGTTGGCTCTTGTCCAGGATAAGTGCAGTATGCCCGGTTCAGTGGTACTCACCACCATGTTTCCGCCTTCAGAGATGGTTCCGCTGGTATCGACACTATCAAAGATCAGGCCCTCAGATGGATAGGAAATGCTGAGGTTATAGCTGCACACATTCCAGCCAGACAAGATGGGATCGGTGATGATTTGTACTGTGATGGGATGGGTGAGCTGAGCGTCATGGGCGCTGAGCCTTACTTTGACACCGTCAATGGAGTAAGCCTGCGGAACAGCGTTGATGATCGCGCATTGATCGAAATTATAACCTGCTGATCCATAATTGATAGCATCAATATGATAATAGGCATTCCCACTGCCGCCCCAACCGAAGTTTATATGGAAGTAATCACCGGCCTGATAACCGTCGAGATTAAAAACATGGCCCACAGTTCCATTGGATCCACTATACCAGAGCGGAATGCCCTGATCCAGCTGATCCCGCAAAAGATTAGTCCACAAGCTGTCGGGGTAATCAGCCCGTTCCACGAAAGTAGCACCGGGATAGCCGAAAAAAATACTCAGCGCATCCGGCACGTAATACCAGTATGCTCCTGATCCTGAAACCGAGTACTGCATGTTCATGCTCACCCCGCAGTGATAAAGTAAAGTAGCTACTGGAAGATTGGGAGCCTGCAACGCCGCGGGCATCTGATCCCACTGATAGACTGTGTCCCCAAAGTTCGCGCTCTGAGTGCCATAGTTTGGGCAAATGTATGTGTTTGAGCCAGTTCCCTGAATGGGGCGATTCCAGTATTTCATCAGTTGAGCCATCCCCACTGCCATACATCCTGCGTCAACATGCCCACCCGGACCGGCCGGATCGACAGGACAGAGTTCATTGTATGGCCAGCCTTGATTCCAGGTAACATCGATCAGAGGATTGATCTCCCGCGTGCTGTTGATGAAGGAGAAGTCATCGGCTGCCATCTGTTGCCACTGCCTTTGGTGATCGGGCTTTGTGGTGCCGGTGATCCTTGATTGGCGAACATTGGAGGCATAGGCTTCCATAATCGCGTAAAAGGCGGGGGGAAGCGAAGCCCCCACACTATGCGGTTTAGTGGAATAAGCGAGGATGGGAGGAAGATTGTCATCCGCGGGTAAAATGGCGAAGCTATCATCGACGAAGCTGACAAAATACAGCTCCGGCAAGTCATCATCGCCCAGAATAACCTGTTGCTCCGATATGGGACGGAACTCACTATCCAGATAAGCTTGCAGTTGCTTCAGCGAGGTTGACGCCTTTGGTTGAAAGTGTCTGAACCATTTCGCAGAAGTATTCAGAGCCTGGGCGGGAGTGATGAACTCCGCAGCAAGAACGCCACAGAAAAGCCATAAACAGGCTATCAATAACGTGTTCCATATCTTCAAATGTCGTTGCATCTATCCCCCTTTTCGGGCCAGATAATTGCCTGCTGATCAAGACAACAATCACCTCAGCCGATATGATAATCAAACTATTATCACGCGGCAAGATGAATAAAAGGCATTCCCCCAGAAAAGTGAGCTTTTATGTGGTTAACTCATGAATTGTGCCATACACCAGATTGTACGGGCAGTCGCCGTACCGCCTATTGGGCTGCCAAGCTCACTGTGGCAAGCAGGAGCTTGCCACCCCAATTCGGCCACTTCTGGAGTCACACCCACTCGATTTGGAAGAGAGCCCGTATTATTGAGGTTTCATCAAGTCAGTCTGAGTATTTGTGCTGGTGGATGGGCTGGAAGGATTGCAGGCTACCACTTTGAAGAAGATCCTGCCACTGGTTGCCGTATTGATGCTGAGAGTGTGGTCTGGTGCGGTGACGTTTATGTAGCTGGGAGACCAGTTTACCAGATCTTCCGAGCTATAGACGTGGTATTCTGTGGCTCCCGCAACTGAATCCCAGCTCAGGATAACATCGCCGTTGTAAGAGCTGATACTGACGTTGGGGGTATCCAGAAGCCCGCCAGGCGTATATATGGGAGGCCCTACGAAATCATCCAGCCACAATGAATACAGGTCAGAGCTCCAGGCTCGAATGGCAACATAAACCACGGCATTACCATAAGCATCCAGATTGTAGGTCTTTTGATTCCAGGTCGAATTGGCTAACCCACTGTCGATCATGGTGAAGGACGCGGGATTGGTATCTGTGGTGGAAACCAGCACTTCCCAGGGATCAGAAGGAGACCCATTCATCCAGAAGCTGATAGTATCGACGCGTGAAGCGCTCAACATCAATGGGGGAGTGATGATCCAATCGTTGCTCTCCAGATTGTCTTCATACCAGACTTGAATGCTGTGTGAGCCAGTATGAGCTATGTTGCCAGTCGAAATGCTCCATTGATTTAGGCCTGGGTCAGCGTTCAGGACAGTCCAGTTGGCAGGGATTATGCCAGATTCAAAACCTTCGTTCAACATTTCCCATGGTGTAATAGTCACCGCCAAACTGGGGCTGATGTCGTTTGCCGGAACCGTATCTCCTGGCAGGGCTACTTCGGCATAGAGATTGGCAGTCCCCACGTAGATGGCATCCGGGGTCCAGCTAAACGTATGGGTGGTGGAGGCATAGCCTCCTAAAGCCGGCATTGCAAAAGAAGCCAGGGTAGCTTCGGGAGATTGACATTTCAGATACACCGTGTAGCCGCTCTGCAAGGCAAAGCCATTGTTTTGGATGCCGACTGTGTAATCATAAGGCCTGGCAATAGCGATAGCGGAAGGTCCTGTGATGGAGGTGGCGGCGATATCCAGATTGCTTGATGTATATAGCGGTGGGCCAAACACATCATCCAACCAGATTCCGTTTTCATTGTTTCCGCGATAACGAATGGCAAGATAGATCAGGGCACCGCCAAAAGAATCCAGATTATAGTTCGGGCTGAAAACCTGAAGATCTGGGATGCTAGAGCTCCCTATCGCAGTAAATGAAGCGGGTTGGGTGTCTGTGGTGGAAACCAGCACTTCGAATTCTTCGGGATAGTTTGAATAGATCTTGCGGAGTGAAAACCGGAAATTGTCTGGGACAATCTCGCTTCCACCCAATCTGGGACTGATCAGCCAATCATCATTCTGGCAGGAGGACTCTGCATAGATGCAAGCCGAAAGCGCCCCTGTGATGACATTGATGTTGCTCACTGACCAGCTCTGGGTGCCTCCATCCAGATTGAGGACGGTCCATCCACCCGGTATGGCTCCGGATTCAAAACCTTCAGTAAAAGCACCCTCAGGCAGGGTGACAAATGAATACACGGCATTGTTTGGGGAGTGCTCACCCTGAGCTTCGGCTATCACTGACCAATAATAGGTAGTGGATGGCTGCAGTCTGGACGCTTCCAGCAAGGTGAAGCTGGTGGCCGGTGCCTCTACCACTGCGCTGAGATTGGCCAGGGTGGGAGGATTGACGGTGCTGACGCAAAGCTTGTATGAACTGGGCGGAATACCGGCGGCTGGTGCTGTCCAGCTTAAGCTTGCCAGGGTGTTTACAAAGGTGGCTTGATTGAGTGGTGAATTCAGAGTGACCGGATTGGGAGCTGTGATGCTGAGTTTCACATCATCCAGGGCGAGATAGTTTGTGCTGCCGCCAATGTATCCCCTGATCCCCAGATAATAGGTTCCGGAACTGGAGGGAGTGAAGCTGCCGGCTATCCGCTTATACTCACTCGTATCAAGGAAGGTGGAACCGGCAATGCTATTGGTCATGGCAGCAATTGTTGGATCAGTACCGTAATAAATCCCCATCTGGGCATTGTTTGGATTTGTTGATTGTTGACGAGCATAGAGCTCAACATCATAAGTGCGCGAACCAACCAACGTGATGGGATGGAACAACCAGGAAACTGCCGGCGCTCCGTCTGAATGGAATAAATAGACGTTGAAGTCGCCGGTTCTGGGTTCCAAGCTTCCAGAATAGGTTGAATTTGCTGTCCAGGGGCTGGATCCAGTTTCCAGGGCCAGAGTCCACTCCGAAATATTGGAGGTTCCGTCGATGCATCCCAGTTCAAAGCTCTCCGTAACAAATTGGTCTCTTTGGATATGGAAGCTCTGGGTGGCGGGAGCAGGGCTGGCTGTGCCCGCCAAAGAATAGGCCACTACAGTCCAATACCAGTTTTCTCCATAGCTGAAACCCAATCCAGCCTCTGCCACAGGATTGAAGGATACTCCGGTGAGGTTGATGATAGTGTGTTGGCCGGGATATCCGCTATTGAATATTTGCGCGGGATCATCTTTGACCAGATAGATATTGTAATGGTCCGGCACCAGACCAACCGGATTGGCAGACCAGACGAGGCTGAAGCCGTCCTTGTTTACTCCATAAGCATTGTTGGCTGGAGATACTAAAACAGGGCTTTTGATCTGGGAAGCATATCTCCAGGCCAGATCGGGATAACCGCTGTTATCCAGAGGGCTGAGATTCCAATAGTCGTTGCTGCCATTAGTGGTCTCCATTGTAAAATCCCATCCGGCGAAAGTGGACTGAGTCTGCATCTGAGCGGTGGTCTTGCCTGTACCGCCATAAGAAGTTGCCTGTCCGCTGGTCTGGGTATCCCAGTAAGAGCTGATAACGCTTCCGCCATGGGAACCAAGTAAACCGCCTTTTAGTCCTCCGGAAACCGTCCCGGTAGAAAAGCTGTTGGTGATCGATCCGGTGATACCCTGATTGCCCACCACACCGCCTATATAGTCCGCTCCGCTGACGTTTGCATGGGAATAGCTGTTATTGATGCTTCCCTGGTTTTGACCCACCAGTCCGCCATTGGAATTCTGATAGCTGCTTATGCTCCCGGAAGTAAAGCTTCTGTTGATGGTTCCATTATTCCAGCCCACCAATCCACCACACCAGGTGCTTCCGGATATTGTGCCGGTGGAACTGCAGTTAGTGATAGCAGCGCCGGTTTCATTTCTGCCTGCGATGCCACCCAGGCCCTTAGCTGTAACGCCAGCGGCGGATCTTGAGACAGTGCCGGTAAAAGTACAGCCTGTGATGGAGCCGGCATTGTTGTTTCCGCAGATTCCTCCACCTGTGGTTGCATTGCCGATGTAGACTGCTGCCGCCGAACTGCAATTCTCGATGCTTCCTTTATTGTGACCCACTATCGAGCCTGTATCATCATCACCGAGGATACTGCAAGTGCTGCTCAGATTCAGGTTTTTGATAGTGCTCCCCACGGCAGTCATTCCAAACAAACCGTGATAGAACCCGTAATAAGCTGTGCGGAGGTTGGAGATAGTGTGCCCGTCTCCGTCCAAACCACCGTAAAACATGCTGCTGGTGTCGTTTCCAATGGGATGCCAGCCATTGGTGCCCCAGGCTGCATACCCTTCTCCGCCAGGACTTAGGTAGGAATCCAGGTCAATATCGCTGATCAATTTGAAAAAGGTGCGTGAAGAGGCAGAGCCCGGATAGTTGCGGATCAGGTTCAGTTCCTTGGCATTGCTCACGGTGAAAGGATCGGTCTGGGTTCCGGTGCCGGAAGCAAAGTAGTTCTTCTCAAACTTGACATTGTCCATATAGAGCCTGCCGTTGTGAGCGCTGGTACCCAGGAAGCGGATCTGATTCGTTCCGGGCGGAATATCCAAGGTGCGGCTTGCCCACTCTGTGGAGGCAGGAGCCCATTGTGCTCCAGAGTGAGGAGCAGCGGTAGCCATACCTCCTCCGGTTCCGGCATTGTATGAGGCAAGAGTAGTAAACGTAATACCGTAATCCAGGGAATATTGGATGTCCAGCCCCTCATTGGCATTGGGAGCCATATAGGGGGAATAGGCATAGTCATAGCTTAGCTTCCCGCCATAATTACTCAGATTCAGATATGGGGTGGTGAGGGCGATTTGCTGGTCGGCAAGAAAGCCTTCAAAAGAACAGAGCGCGCTCCCCGTTCCACTGGCTCCATACGCATTGCTGTTACCGCGCTGCCAGGCATATAGATCTGGAGCATCCCATATGTAAGGCACCGACCAGTAAGAGGGAGGGAAGGTGGGCTGGGCAAAGGTCTGAGTCGAAGGGAAGGTGCTGATGGACGTATCCTGATACTGCACACTGAAATCATCAACGTACCAGGCGGGACCCCAACCGCTGCCTCCTTTAAACAAAACATAGATCTCCTGTCCTGCCCATCTGCTCAGATCGATGCTTTCCGATACGCCCGTACCTGGGGATCCAATGCTGTCTTCCGAAATGGAGTAACCATCATTTGAATTGAAGGCAGTTCCAAAGCGTTCCCATACTTTAGTGGGATTGGTCCCGCTTACATATACGTAAACAGCACCGGAGTCGTAATTGTAATCAGTCCTCTGACCATGTGACCACTTGAAATTCAGTCTGTACTGTGGCCCTGGAATTATGATTCCTGGAGTCCATAGGCTCCTTTCCTGACCCATCCAGTAATCGTTTAAAAAGCAGCATGCTTGACTATGCCTAACTTGCCAGGGTAAAGGGTCGGCTTCGCCGTTATCATCAACTGACCAACCTTCCGGAATATAGCCGGAGGCAACGCTATTGAAATCTTGCGAATAGGGAGCTGTATAGACGGTGCGGGTTTGTGGCAATAAATTCTCGAAGTTGAGAGGTTCAAGCGCATATACTGAGAAGATCATAAGCGACATTGCGAGCAGCAACAGGATCTTTCTAGTCACGATAAGATACTCCTTTAAGTGGATAACATATTGCGGCTTCTGGGCGTACTCCCAAGCATTATTCGGCTCAATCATCGCAATCCTATGATCCGATTTTGGGCGGAAAAAAGTTCACTGCTAGTTTTTTGTCAATCTAATTGTGACACAGCCGGATTTTCCTTGACAGTACAGGGCAGACGATTCGCCTTGCATTAGACAAAAAACGAGAGGTATCCATCATGAGTAAGATCCTTCTATATCTTTTAGCAATCACTATGCTATTTGGTCTATGTGCTTGCGAATCCGGAGGTAACTTTGTGGTGTACAATCGCACGGGATTCCCGCTGATGACATCCGTAGACGATGGAGATACACTTACCATTGCTTCCGGTGCGAACCTGAGCTTCAAGATAGATACTGATACCCAGAGTTTATTGACTGGAGAAGTGTCACGGAAGGTAAAAGTGAAGATTTTCGGCGAGACTTATTCGCTGGAAGATACTGATACCAATGAATATATGGATTCCACATATGTGAGGATTAAGGCCGGGAAGACCCTAGGCGCATATATCGATCCGAACCGCGCCAGCGTCAAGGTCGAAAATAACATGGATGAAAACATCGCCCTGGTGGAAATCTTCAAATGCAAAAACATCGATCAGACCAGAGTAAGTTCGATGACCGACATCCCCCCCCTTGGCAGTAAGTGGAACAGAGTGGACTACGCCACCATGGACAATCCGTTTTACTACAAAGTAGTTGTAACTATGGACAGCGGGCTTGTTTATACTTATGGGGGGCCTCAAACAATTTTAGCAAAAGATGAACAGTTCCTGGTGGATGTTCATTTAGATGAGAAATGAAAGGGAGACCAAATATGAAGGTCTATTGGCTTGCACTACTGCTAGTCACAATCAGTATCCTGGGCGCGCAGTTGCCCCCAGAACTTGCAAACATACCTCTGATGCCGGATCCGGACATTTTGCAGGGAACCTTGAACAATGGAATGAAGTATTACATCATCCAAAACGCCAAACCCGCGAACCTGGCGGAGTTGCGGCTCTATGTGGATGCAGGCAGCGTCCTGGAAGATGAAGATCAGCTCGGACTGGCTCATTTCACCGAACACATGGCATTCAACGGAACCACGAACTTTGCCAAGAGTGAAGTGGTGGATTATCTGGCATCCATCGGGATGGGCTTTGCCAACGGATTGAACGCCATGACCAGTTATGACTTCACCATGTACCAGCTCAAGATCCCCACCAACAATAAAGAACAATTGGAAAAGGGCTTTTTGATCCTTTCCGACATGGCGCATCAGGTTTCCTTCGATCCGGAGGAACTGGAACGCGAACGGGGCGTGATCATCGAAGAATGGCGCATGGGGCAGGATGCCTCCGCACGCATAAATGAGATCACGTCGGCGGTTACTCTGGCCGGAAGCCGTTACGCGACACGCCAACCCATCGGTACTTATGAAGTGCTGAGTACTTTCAAGCGCGACCAGATCGTACGCTTTTACCAGGATTGGTACCGACCCGATTTGCAGACTGTACTGGTGATCGGGGATCTGCCCAAAGCTGATGCTCTAAAAATGATAGAGCAGTATTTTGGCAACATCCCTGCCCGGGAAAATCCCCGTCCGCGCGAAGTATTCCACGTTCCCGACCATCCAGAACCCCGTGCGGTAGTGGCCACCGATCCTGAATACTCCTATTCCGATATCACTGCATCCTGGACTGGGGAGCATTCCCGGTCACAGACCGTTGGCGATTTTTACAAAAACCTGCATCAACAGCTCTTTTTTACCATGCTGAACGAACGTCTGGAAGAACTGACCCTGCAGGAAGATCCTCCCTTCGGCATGGCCTATGGCAATTCCGGAACGATGCTGAAAGGCCTGGCCTCCACCAATCTGACTGCCTACACGAGTGAAGGCAAAAACCTCCCGGCACTGCGGGCTTTACTTACCGAAGCGGAAAGAGTGCGCAAGCATGGCTTCCAACCCAGTGAATTTGACCGCGCCAAAGTGAATTTGATCAGACGCCTGGAAGCGGCTGTGGAACAGCGTAGCACCCAGGAATCCCACGCGCTGGTCTGGCGTTTCTTTGGCACCCTGATGCGCGGCGATGTTCCCATGAGCCCGGAGCAGTCACTTCAGCTCACCACGCAGCTTTTGGAAGCTGTGAGACTGGAAAACATCAATGCCCTGGTGGACGATTACATCACCGAAGACAACCTGACCATCGCCTATTCCTCTTTTGATAGAGAAGGCATGAAGCATCCTTCGGAGAGTGATTTGCTTGGCGTATATGCTGAGGTGCAAAGCTCTGAGATTGGTGCATATGAAGATACCGTGGTTAGCGAACCTTTGATGAAGGAAATCCCCTCCCCCGGTCAGATAACGAAACGGAAGCTGCATAAGACCAGTGGAATCAAGGAATGGACTCTATCCAACGGCGTGAAGGTATACAGCAAAAAGACAGACTTTAAGGCCGACGAAGTGCTCTTCTCAGCCAAGAGTCCAGGCGGATACTCACGCTATACTCCATCCAAAGCCTTTGATGCCCAATTGCTCGGTTCATTCACCGAAGGCAGCGGATTTGGCGAATATGACGTCAACAGCCTCACGCGCATGCTGGCAGGCAAAATCGGCAGAGTGTATCTGGATATTGACCCTTATTATGAAAGCCTGGATGGATCAGCCTCCCCCCGGGATCTGGAAACTCTATTCCAATTGCTATATCAATATAGCACCAAACCCCGCTTTGAACAGAAAAACCTCAGTTCCTTCGTTGCGCGTATGAAGCCGTGGATGGAAAACATGGAGAACAATCCCGAACAAGCATTTAACGACTCCCTGCAGAGCCTCACCTACGCGCGTCACCCCATGATGAGCCCGCTGAAAGTGGAGCATCTGAATAGCCTGGAATTGGAGAGTCTGAAGAGTGTATTTTCCGATCGCTTCGGTGATTTTTCTGACTTCAGCTTTTTCTTTGTGGGCAATTTCGACGAACAGCTACTGGAAGATTATTGCAAGATTTACCTGGCCAATCTGCCCTCAAAAGGACGAAAAGATAAGATCATCGACGCTGGTATCCGCACCTTTAAGGGACAACAAAGCAGCCGCTTCGCAAAGGGTAGCAGCGAGAGCGCTTTCGTGGCCCATGTGAGCACCGGAGCCTTCAAAGCTACCGATGACAACAAGGTGGCCATTACCGCCATGCTGCTGGTTTTGAATGATAAACTGCGGGAAAACATCCGGGAACAGATGAGCGGAGTGTATGCCATTCAGGCTTGGCAAGAATATATCTATCATCCCAAACCTGAATTCATGATCAACATCTGGATGAGTTGCTCTCCGGATAGAGTGGATGAGCTAAACACAGCAATATTCGCCACCATCGACAGCCTGCGTCGCGGTGATTTTGCCGATCGTTATCTGGTTTCCACAAAAGCAGTGTTGGAAAAACGCTATGAAGAAAGCATCTCTCAAAACCGCTACTGGTTGGGCCAAATGGCACTGAATCACTCTGGCATAGAGAAGTTGGATTCCTTTCTAAATCACCCGAAACGTTACGCCAGGATCGACAAAAAGATGGTAAGCAAAGCGGCAAAGAACTATCTGCTTTTCGACAAGAACAAACTCTCCGTGATCATGGTGCCGGAAAAGACCGGTTCCACCAAAGAGTAATATCGTGTTTGGGTTGAATTGACATAATCCAGCCGCAACACGGAAAATGTATGAGGCCGGGAGTATTGCACCCCCGGCCTTTGTGCATTTATTGGCTCTCTTCCATATCGAGTGGGTCAGTAAGTATACAGAGAACTATACTACGCTGAGAGGGCTGCCAAGCTCCGCTTGGCAGAGGCAGCGGAGCTGCCTTCTGGAATTTGGACATTCGTAGCATCGGAATGCTACGGTACGGTTCTTTTCGTAGCACCGGAATGCTACGGTACGTAACGGGGCTTGCCACTATGGGCGACACAAAACCAGCGTGAGGCAACCCCAAATCCCTGCAGATCATGGTTATCAGCGTTCTATCCCTCCCCAAAAAAACATCAAATCCGCGTAATCCGCGTGCCCAACCAAGAACGACCTGCGGGATGCCTCGGAGCTATGCAAAAGATATTCTCAGTGTTCCAGCGCTTTTGTGGCCTGCCAGGTATGGAAATCCAGATTCAATTTGGAGAAACCGCCCTTTTGGTAGATGCGGCTGGTGGCGGGATCTTCTGAAACCAGATAGAGGTGATTGGGGCTGATGCCGCGATGATAATTCACCAGATAGTGAATCATGCTACCGGCAAAGCCCTTACCGCGGAATTTATCCCGGGTGAACACATCGGCGATCCTGCTGTAGCCGGCATAAATGCTCACCGAGGCCAGAGCGGCGAGTTCTCCGGCATAAAAACCGCCCAGCAGATGGTAGGACGGATGAGCCAGATGGCGCTCGACCACCTTGATCGTCCAATCCCCGCCATATTCAATCGCGATGGTCTCCATGATGTCGATATCCAGCTTCCTGACCCGTTCGATTCTCAGCTCGTCCACCTGCCTGAGGTTGCCCTCGTGATCGTGCACATAGTATTCGTGATCCAGTACATTGAGCGCAAAGCCATGATGCTGCAAAGCATCGCTGATGCGTTCCAGTTCATTGGCTTGAAGTGAGGAATAGATGGCGGGATGGATGCCTTTGGCTTTGTAAAAGAACTCGAGATCGCGCAGGGAACTCTCGATCCCGATGTGGTCGGTGATCACGGCATGATTGCTATCCAGCGAAGCTTTATTGCCTTCGTTAAAAAACACCAAACCGTAGTTTTTCTGCACCATGTTCGCAAAGCGTTGAGGATAGTGCAGTTCGGTTTCCTTCATCCGGGCTATGTTGAATGGTATCTGCATGGTCACCACCTTTGTATAGTGCGTTTACTTAAAAAGTTAGCCCATTTTGGGGGATATGCAAACGGCAAAGCAGTTCCATGGCTTTTCTCTTGTCAAAATACGCGACTCTCAGTATCATGTATCGCATGAAGCATCTATACAGTATCACTCATTACGGCTACATCCTGCTTTCGGGCAGCACGATCCTCTTTTGGGCTCTGCTGACCCTTTTTATCATCCTGAATGCCCTGGATGCTCATTCCACCTTCCTGGTAATGCGTCCTGCACATTACAAACGTGAACGCAATCCCGTGGCGCGCTGGGTTTTTAAAAAGCTGGGGCTGCCGCGCGGCATCATCATTTTCAAGACCGTGCTGCTGGCGATATTGATCCCGGCCATGGGCTTTTACGCCGGCAATGATCTTTTTACCATAAACATTGTTCTGATCGTCTGCGATCTGGTGTTTATCCTGGTAGTAAAGCACAACTACCGCGTTTACCAAAGAGTGAGGCAATACCCGTGAAACAAGCAAGATTGATCCTGGGCGGGGGCTCTGCCTACGGCCTGGCCCACATGGGCGTGATTGCCGCAGTGAGGGAACATTTCGAGATCTCCGGCATCGTAGGAACCTCGATGGGAGCGATCATCGGGGCATGTGCCGCCTGGGGGATACCGCCCGAGCAAATGCTTAGCATGGCCCAGGATATCTCCACCCTGGAACTCTTCAGTCCATTGCACCTGGATTTCTCGCGGGCAGGCATCTTTGATGGCAAGGCTGTGCGCAAGCTCTTTGCGGGATGGGTATCCTCGGCCAATATTCAGGATTGCCGGATCCCCTTCGTCGCCATAGCTTACGATCTGATCCGCAAGCGCAGTATTCTCATCGATAAAGGGCCTCTGGCGGATGCCATGCGCGCATCCTCATCTCTGCCTTTCATTTTCGCACCCCACCAGATCGGGGACTATCTCCTGGTAGATGGCGGGGTGGCGCATCCGCTGCCGCTGGCTTTCGCACACAAGGTTCCCGGAGATATCACCATAGCCGTGAACGTGTTGCCCCCCATGGCGCTGAAAGCTGAAGTTATCAGCTTAAAACCGTCCAGACTAAAAGGGCGCATCACCCGTCATGATGTATTTATGGAGTCTCTAATGCAAAATCAAGGCTTCATCGCCGTACAGGCTGCCACGCAATTCAAACCCGACATCTATATCGACGCCTATCATCCAAACCTGAAGTTTACTGATCTCAAGAAAGCTGCGACCTTCTATGAACACGGTTTCAACGTTGCCAATACCAGCCTGGCTGCTTACTCTGAGGCAGACTTCCCCACCAAGCTCAAGGAGACCTACGAACAGCTAAAGCTGAGATTGAAGGAGGCCTGGAGATAGGATTGCCGACTTACAGAATATCCACCCGGGCTGGCGCTTTTTCTCCCCTGATGATTGCGGCGGCATTCGCAGCAGCCAGCAGACCCATCTGAGTACGCGTTTCTATGCTGGCAGAGCCGATGTGAGGCAGTAGCACCACATTGTCCAGATCCATCAGTTCCTGGGGAATGTGCGGTTCCTGCGCATATACATCAAATCCCGCGGCAAATATGCGACCGCTTTGCAGACGGCAGATGAGTGCGGCTTCATCCACGATGGCTCCTCGCGCTGTATTGATCAATATGGCTCCGGGCTTCATCATATCAAGTTCTTTGGCGCCCAAAAGCTGTTTGGTATCCTCCGTAAGCGGCAGATGGAGGCTGATGATATCGGATTCCCGGAGCAATTTTTCCAAAGTCACTCTGCTGGCGGCAAAGGGCAAGTCTTTGTCTGTGCGGGAAGTATATAGCACCTTCATGTTAAACCCACGTGCGCGCTCTGCCACAGCCTGGCCGATGCGGCCCATGCCGATGATGCCGAGAGTGCGGTCATGCACGTCCTTGCCCAGAAAGAGCAGAGGTTTCCAGCCCTCGAAACGGCCTTCACGGGTGAAGCGGTCGGAGGGCACCACGCGTCTGGCACAGGCCATGATCAATGCCCAGGCCAGATCAGCAGTGCTTTCTGTGAGCACTCCCGGCGTGTTGCATACAGCGATATTGCGTGCTTTCGCAGCCTGCAGATCGATGTTATTGTAACCCACTGCATAATTCGAAATCACCTTCAATGCTGGCGCTGCGTCCATTACCCGGGCGTCCACGCTATCACCCAATAGGCAAAGCAGAGC
>JAEWNJ010000113.1 GCA_023392795.1 Candidatus Cloacimonadota bacterium | reverse complement strand
GTCTTTGATACCCGCACCATTTTCCTCGGCATCAGTGGCATGTTTTTCGGTTTTGTGCCAAATCTGATCGCCATGCTGATGTCTGTAAGCTACCGCATCTGGATGGGCGGTGATGGAGTCTATACCGGATGTTCCACCATTGTCTCTTCAATAGCCTGGGGTTTTCTCTTCAGGCATTATCATCACAAATGGAAGCATCCCTATGGCTTTGCCGAGTTCTTTTCCCTGGGCATCCTGACCCATATCACCATGTTATGGCTGATGCTACTGATGCCGGATAACATCCAATGGGATATCCTGCGTATCATCAGTCTCCCCGTGATGACCATCTATCCCTTTGCCACGGTATTGGTAGGTCAATTAACGGTGAGAAGCGCACAGCGAAAGCTGGCACGGCAAAGGCTGGCACAGAGCGAAGAGGAATACCGTCTGCTCACTGAAACCTCAAATGATATGATCGTCATCCGTGATGTTTCCGGCATCATCTCCTTTGCCAATAGAAAAGCCAGAGAGCTGCTGGGTCTGAGCGATGCCAGCGTCGGCAAGGTACTGGCTACTGACTACGTCCTGCCCGATTACCATCACTTTTTGACCGATTTTGCCGAACCCGGAGTGGAAGGCTACCAAAACCACAGACTCTTCAATCTGAAGATCTGGGACGCATCGGGAAAAATCCACGTGGTGGAAGTGAGCAGCACCCCCATGCTGGAAGACGGCAAGCTGAAGGGGATGCTGGCTGCCATGCGTGATGTAACCGACAGGGTAAAGACCGAAGAGCAACGCAATCGCTACGCCTCCCGCTTGCAGATTCTGCGGGATTTGGACCGCATCGTGTTGGAAACCCTTTCCTTTGAAGAAACCTGCAGCACCGCGGCAAAGAAGCTGCAGGAGCTGATACCCTTTGATTTCATGAGCATCAACGTGCTAAAGGGTGAATATGTGGAACTGATGGAAATACTGAAGCCCCGGGGACGATTTGAATACATGCACAAACATCAGACGCACGTTCCCGACCGGAGCTTTGTGGATGAGCTGCACGCCAGAGGTAGCATGATTGTGAGGGATGTGGAGCCGGTACCGGCAAAAATGCCCGTACGCGCCCGTCTGACCAGGGATGGCATCGCCTGCTATATGTACAACGCGATGAGTTTGAAGGACAAAATGGTGGGTTTCCTCTGGTTTGGATCATTCCAAAAAGACTACTTCAATCAGGAGTATCAGGAGATCGCGCAGGATTTTGCCAATCAATTGGCCATAGTGCTAAACCACATAGGACTGATCAAGACCATTCAGGAACACTCGGAAGAGCTCACCAAAACTGTGGCTGAACGTACCTCTCAGCTCCAAAATGCCCTGCAGGAACTGGAAGCTTTTTCCTATTCAGTAGCTCACGACCTGCGCGCGCCTCTAAAGCTGATTCATGGCTATGGTAAGGTGCTGGAAGAAGATTACGCCCCCCTGCTGGATGAAGAGGGCAAGAGCATGCTCGCCGGCATCAGTGCCACCACTCACCGGATGGATAAACTGATCGTGGAACTGCTGGAGCTGGCAAAACTGAGTCCCAATGCCATCAAATGTGAGACGGTGAATATGCATGAACTGGTGACGGATATCATTCGCGCGCTTGATTACTCGGAGTTTGAGATCGATATTCACCCCCTCCCGGCTGTCTGCGGCGATCATACACTACTGGGGCAGGTTTGGCAAAATCTCGTGGAGAACGCGCTGAAGTTTTCCCGCATGGCCAAGGACAAGCGCATCGAAATCGGCTGCACCATGGACGATGACCATATTACCTATTACGTCAAGGATAACGGGGTGGGCTTTGATCAAAGCAAAGCCGAAGAGATCTTTGCCCCCTTTAAACGCCTGCACAATCTGGAGGGCACAGACGGAACAGGGATCGGCCTGGCAGTAACCAAGAAAATCGTGCTGAACCACAATGGCAAAATCTGGGCAGAAAGCAAACCGGGACACGGCAGTACCTTCTTCTTCTCGCTGCCGGCCATGTAGCTGAGGATAGTATCGTGTTCTCATTGAAAAGACGTAATCCATGCCCAGCCCACCGCCCAATGTGCAAACTGGATGACAGATGATAAGTAGATGCGGCGTGATCTGCAGAGACGATTGCCGAGCTTACCTGAGGGAGTGCGAGGGCTGCGTTGAGCTGGAGGGGAAGGTTTCCTGGGCTGCTTTTTATGGTAAGAGCCATTGCCCGATCTATGCCTGCGCACAGGAAAAAGGTTTGCAGACCTGCGCGGAATGCGGTCTGGCTCCCTGTCAGGTGTGGTTAGACACCCGCAATCCCGATGCCAGCGACGAAGAATTTGCCGCTGATCTGGCATCGAGATTGCGGAATCTGGCGGCTATATCTTCACCGAAACGTTGATATTTCTAAATCTGGCAGGTGCCACCCCGTGTGACAATCGCATCACCTGACCGGGTTCGCCCTTGCCGCAATGGAAGGTGGAGTGATATGCCCATTCTTCTTCGCCGCAGATGGCGTCACAGGCATTCCAAAACTCCGGGGTAATCCCAAAGTAGGTGGGTTCCTTCACGATCCCTTTGATTTCGCCATTTACAATGCGGTAGCCGATCTCGGTGGTAAATTGGAAGTTATTGCGGTTATCGTCAATGCTCCAGGTCTTGGTGAAATCCAGGAAGTAACCGTGTTCGGTGCTTTTGATCAGATCTTGCAGACTGCCCTTCACAGGTTCAATGCAGAGATTGGTCATCCGCACCAGGGGAAAATCGTCCGCAAAGGAAGCTTTCATGTTTGAAGAAGGTTCCAGGCCCAGTTTATGGGCGATATACCTGGAGCTTTGCTGATCTTTGAGGATCCCGTTTTTGATGATGTCCACCCTGCGTCCGGGCACTCCCTCATCATCCATGATGTGGTAGCCCATACCGCGTTTATCGGTGCTGTCGCTATAGATATTCAGGATGTCGGAGCCATACTGGAACTTGCCCAGCATCTCCGCCTTTACAAAGGTCTTGCCGGCGTAGGATATCTCCTGGCCAAAGATGCGGTCTGCCTCTGTGGCGTGTCCCACAGATTCATGCAACTGCAGCGCCAAATGCCCGCCGCCGATGATGATGTCTGCCTTTTTCTCTGTGATTACCGGAGCGGACAGGAGATCGGTGGCTTCCTTGATGATGTGTCCGGTCATGGCGCTGAATTGCTGCTGTTCAAAGAGTTCAAAGCCGGCACGGGCAGCACTCATGTGTCCCGGCCAGGTCCTGGTCTGGATGTGCCCGCCATCGGCTGAAATCACGCTCATCATGGGCAATGTATTGTACACCACGCTGTGGCTATAGCTCCCCTCGGAATTGGCGTAATACTTCTCCTGCCGTTCAAACTCTCCCATTACATAGGAATGCACGATCTTGCCCTGCGGTTTGATGGCCTGAGCCAGCTTGCTCAGATAGTCCAGTTTTTCCTCTTTGGGCATGGTGAAGGGATCAATCCGCG
>JAEWNJ010000097.1 GCA_023392795.1 Candidatus Cloacimonadota bacterium | reverse complement strand
GGAGCTCCCAGATCCACGTCCGATGCTTCCAATTCCCGGGCACGGCGCAGGATATACTTCAGGATGTCACGGCATTCAAACTCTCGTTCGGCATGATGTGTCAGCCACTGGCTGATGATTTCACAGACCTCCACTCCCTGGTAGTTTATTGGTATTTCACGGCTGAGAGCTTCGGTAAAGCTAAGTCTATTCATCGGTTCAGCAGTTCCTCATCGATAAGAGTACTGCGGCTGGAAAGCGACAACCTCACTATGCAGCGTTTCCATTTCACCTGCATGCACTGAATGAGGTTTAGCATATAGCGTTCTGTGAGCGCCTTTTCATTGTATGTGAAGTATTCTATCAGTCGGCGACGTGAAAAATGGCGGATCAATACATCGCTGTTTGCTTTCAATGCGGTAAAGGAAGCCTGCGGATTTACGAAAGCTTCTTCTCCCCACACATCACCCTCTTTCAGGGAATCCACCAGATCGGTGTTGTAGTACACATTCACAAAACCGCGCTCGATGAAGATCATGCATCCATCGTCTTTGTCCAGGGGAATGGAGGAGCCATTGGTGTATTCCTTCAGGGTGCCCATGCTCTTGAAGCTGAAGATCTGTTCTGTGCTAAAGCCTTTCAGCAGCAGCATATCAGGTTTCTTATCAGGTTCCGGGACGTGTATTTCCGGTTCCACCATCACGGGCTCAGGGGCGTTACCCTTTGCTTCAGCCAACCCAGCTTCCACCGCACGCATCAGTTCATCGGGCTGGATCGGCTTGGCCAGATACATAAAGGCCGATTGGCGGATACTGCGGAAATCCACATCCAAGCCGGAATATCCCGTGGTTACGATGATCACCGCCGAAGGCTGCATATCCTTAAGCCGCGATATCAGCTCCAAACCGCCCATACGGGGCATATAGATATCCACGATATAGAGATCAAATCTCTCTTTTGCCACTTTCTCCAAGGCATCCAGACCGTCGATCGCAGTGCAAACGAAGTAACCCATCTCCTGGAGAAAAGTCTGAAAGATATCCCGGATGTTTTGTTCGTCATCCACTACCAATATCTTGTTCGTACTCATGTTTCAGTGCCCCATATCCTTTGCCGGCACGCCCTTGATTTTGTATGCCACCAGCGGATTCGTTTTTAGTATTCTTACTGCCTGCATAATCTCTTGTATGCGGCCCACCGAGTTCAGAATGTCCTGCACGTTATTCAGCAGGGATTCATCGTTATTTTCCTGCCCCAGCCTTTTCGCCCTGCCCAGGGACATGGTGATCACACAGAGGGGAGTATTCACGTCGTGATCCAGCTTGGCGATTTTCTGTAGTTCCGGGATCAATTCGTCCAATTCGTTCAGTTTCTTTAGCATGCCTTTGCATTTATTCAGTTCCACCAGAAGCTGTTGCTTGTCGCGCTGAACTTTTTGCATCTGCTGCCTATAGCGCACTGCAAATACTCCCAGGATGATGATCAATAGCGCCATTGCTATGTATAAAGCTGATCCCGCTGTGCTTAGCAGCAGAATCGGATTCATTGTCACGAAAGCTAACATGTCCATTTATTACCTCAGAGGTTCTAATATATCCGATGCTTGTACTATTAAACTCTTCTTTGACTGCAATCCCTGTGTGAGGGGCATAGATTTATTCTCTGCTGATACATTCATAGCTAATCCCGTATATACTGCACCAGAGTGGATTTCATCACACCTTGGTGCCATAAGAGCATTTCTGTGGGTGTAAAGGTTCTATCGTCCATCCCGGACTGATCCATGATGCCAAAAAAGTAGCGATTATGTACGTGACTTAGATCGTATAGGCTGGTATTCAATCCCTTTCTACCCATGATCATTCCATACTCGCTTTTATGTGCCCGCACCGCTCCTTCCTTGATTCTCTGTCCCACCACTCTCCCATCAATATAAGCGGTCAAAATGCTCTGCTCGTCTTTGGTTTCATAGGTTAGACCGTATGAATTCCAGGGGAATCGCGGATGGTTGGGGTTTATGATGTAGTAGTAGATCAACAACCATTTTCTCTGCCAAACTTCTGCGGTACGGGTATAAGGGATAGAAACCATCAGAGAATCTTTGTCTGACCTTGTGACCACAAAATGCATCTTTCCGGTGGCGCTCGAAGTGTTTGTGGTTTCGAAATAGATGGCGGCAGATGGCTTGAACTGCATCGAGGCATCAGTCAAATCGCTGGGTATCCATACCAGTGCTCCCTGCTGATTCCTTTTGTCAGATATCCCTAGCGTGGAGTTCCTGCCCGATTTATCAATCTTGGCAAAACACATCAAAGAAAAATCTGTATCGGTGTTTAGCGCTTCATCGTCTTCACTACCGACAGGCAGCTTGTTCTCCACTTCCACCCAATTGTTATAACCGTTAAACTTTATGTAGCGTTTGCTGTACGCACCGCCCCAGGATTCCACGTCGTCATCGATATTGTCCTTTACGTAGTATGGCGCAGTCGGCGAGATAAACGAGAACCCGTGAAACTGGCCTCCGTAGTTGTTGGGTGAGGAATCCGGCAGGAAGCGGTTGTTCAGGTTGAATATATCAAACAGCCAGGGAAACAGCAGCAAGCGTTCAAACTCCAGATACACCACGTTTGGGGCCACTTTACCCAGCGTAACCATGGGGAAACTGAAAGCCATTTCTGCATCCCGAAACACTTCCACTCCCTGCATAAAACCACGGATATGGGTTTTCACTTTATAGTGGTCTGCAGTATGCGCGTAGCTGTATTCCAGGCTCAGGACATCGCAGTTTCCGATTCTTCTTTCCCCGATGGCGAAGTTTTGGATGTGAGTGAGTTCGCCAATGATCTCAGTTCCACTTAGCACAGAATCCAGGAAATCCTTGGAATTGGCATTGCGCACTGCGGCTCTTAGCACAAAATCGCTGATATTCTCAATCTCTTTATTTAGCTGGTTTCTGATGAGCACATCCGGAACGCCGCCTATGCTTCTTTGGACCCTTACCAATACTGAAGCGAAGATCGAGGTCATCAAAATTACAAACATCAATGAAGCGCGTCCCATATCGTGCCTCCTTACCATCCGCCTTCTTGCAGATAGGCATTCATAAAAAAGCATTTTAATTGCAGATTTGACCGAAGCGGTTGAGCCGGCCGCCAGGGAGAATCTCGCCGGAAAGTGAGCAGAATCTCTGCAGACATGATATCTTTCAAAGTAGTGGTGGCAGCACCAGCCAGATTGTAATAATTCAGACGCATATTCTCAATGTATAGAATGTGGCCCAAGGGCATGATCAGGCTACCATCCTGGCGAATTTCCAGCACTCTGCCGGACTCATAACCGTAGTTCGCAAGTTTCATCTCGATCAGATGTTGGGTGTCCGACAATGAATCTCCCGCACAGTCCCAATAGGTACGGAAGGTAATGCTGGATGAGCTGGCAGCCACGCAAATGGAATCTGCCGGAATCCCCACTCCCGCCATGGCAAATATGTGGTTCACATTGCGGGCGGAGGCATCCATGTGATCTATCATGGAACTGGTGTAATAGATCCGCCCTGCCGTTTCCTGCAATTGCAGCTGAAATGTCATTATCATCAGCAGTAATGTTGCTCCGATGATCACGCTTCCAATTACATCCAGCATTACGCCCATTTTCTCACCTGATAAACGTTTCGGTATAGATTCTATGCATTATGTATGGTCTCTGCAGATAGCTGTGCCCGCTGACCGTGATGGTTACCTTTTTATACAGGCTCAGGGGGTCATCCACCGCAAGCGGTTCGCCCAATTCGTCACAATTGATGGTTACCGCTTCTACGTTGAAGGTTATGGGTAAATGGGGATAAGTCTGGGATCTGGTAAAGTTGTACTCGGTCAACAGATCTACCAATTCCAGCTGTTTGGAAAAGAGCTTGGCGTCTGCTTCGTCCAGAATGGAATGGCATATCTGCGATGCCTGTACCACCAGAGTGGCATTGTTCAGATAGTCCGTCTGAGCCCATATCGCCTGATTATAGGTGAGCGATAGTGTCGTAAAGAGCACTATGGCAAAAAGGGCTAGAACCATCTCAAACATATTCATCTTTCTAATCCTCAGATGTTACGTACAACACTTCGGTGAGGTCGGTAAGCCCTTCGCGCATGCGGTCCACGCCGCTGTCACGCATGGAGAGCATCCCGTGTTTTTCGGCGATCTTGCGAATCCGTTCTTCGTCGATGTCGCTGATCGATTTCACGATTTCCTGACGGATTTCCGGGTAGAAATACAGTGCTTCGGCTACGTTTATACGGCCTTTATAGCCGTTGTGACACTTGGGACAGCCCACCGGCTCGTAGATTTTGCCGGATTCCAGCTCTTCCCTGGTGAGTCCCAAATGCATCGCGGCTTCCCAATGCTCTTTACCCAGAGGTCTGCGGCAATGCACGCAGAGTTTGCGCACCAAACGCTGGGCAATGATGATATTGATGGAATATGCCAGCAGGAAGGTCTCAATGCCCATCTTGTACAGACGTGAAATGGCAGAGGGCGCGTCGTTTGTATGCAGGGTACTAAAGGTCAGGTGACCGGTATTGGCCAGCTTCACCGCCGTCTCGGCAGTAATCTTGTCACGAATCTCACCCACCATCACGATGTCGGGGTCGTGACGCAGGATTGAACGGATGGCCTGCTCAAAGCTCATTTTATGTCCGATCTTTAGCTGCCGGGCGCCACGGATCACATATTCTACCGGGTCTTCGCACGTGAGTACGTTTACCCCGGGATGGATCACCTGGTGCAATGCCGCCATCAAAGTGGTGGATTTTCCGCTACCTGTTGGCCCGGTTACGATCACAATGCCTTTGGATGTATTTATCGATTTGAGGAATTCCTTTTCTGCCTGTTCCTGGAAACCCAGCTTCCGGAAATCAGTGATTACCTTACGGTCGTCGATCACACGGATCACCACGCTTTCAAAGCGGCGTTCATATTCCTGGGACACGATCGGCAGGATCGATATACGATAGCGAATGAGGTGCTCATCCACCACCCGCTGGGCAAATCCGTCCTGAGCGGTATCGCGCTCAAAACGATCCACGCCATTGGAGCGGTCTTTCACCACCGCGATCAGCGCCTCCGGAGCGGTGTTTTCCTGCCGCAGCCAGAGCTGCAATTTACCATCGATACGGAAAAAAATATCCACTGTGCTTTTCCCGTTTGGGATGATGTGGATATCGGAGGCGTCCTTGCGCACGGCTTCGATCATGCAGCCTTCAAAGAGATTCACCAACAGGCTTTTATTGATCTCTTCATCCAGCGCTTGCTCGTCCAGAATATCTTTATCCGGTTCCTCGATGTCGCTCAGCACCTGTCCGGCTTCTTCCAAAAGCTGCAGGAATTCATTCTTTTGCGGTGCTACGCGAGCGATGATTTCTTCGATGGTCCTCAGGGGTGCCCAATATACTTCCAGACGGCGATAGGGCGTGCGCGTGGTGATCTCCTGGATCACCTTGTTGGTGGGGTCACTGGTAAGAACCCGCAGGAGATCACGATTGGTCTTGTGAACGGCAAAGGGCAGGATCTTGTGAAAGAGCAGCTTGCGTTTGAAATCCTCATCGCT
>JAEWNJ010000081.1 GCA_023392795.1 Candidatus Cloacimonadota bacterium | reverse complement strand
TTTCCGATGGTGCGGGCGCTGTCGCCAATGCTAACGCGCACTATGCGTTCCGGGGATTGCCGGAATGTGAGGATTTCCGCCATCGTGAATCCCGATATCAAAAGCGCCAGACCGATTAGAACCGGGTATATCCATCTACGCATGTACATTGTTCTCCAGATAACTCTTTAGGATCATGGCGGCTGCCATGGCATCCACCAGTTTGCGGGCTTCCTGCCAGCTCTTGCCCATTTTCTTCAGTTCGGCTTCCGCCTCGGCTGAGCTGTAACGTTCATCCCATTCTATTACCGGAATATCCAGGGATTCCTTCAGAAAATCCCCAAAGGCTTCCGTCTCAGTGGTTTTGGGGCTATGGCTGCCGTCGATGGCGTAGGGCATGCCCAGTACGAGATACTCCACTCCCTGCTTGGCGATAATGTCCTTGAGGCATTGCAATATGGCTTCCTGGCCAGTATTTTCCAGCACAGTGTAGGGCTTGGCAAATAGTTTCAGGGGGTCAGAAAGCGCAATGCCAACCCGCTTGGAGCCATAATCGACGGCCAGGATTCTGCCGGTCATAGAAGGGATTCATCCCTCCAGATCATGATATACCAGCGTCCCGCTTCCTCCACCAGATAGAATCTGGCCACGCCATTGGCGATGTAGGAGCTGTTTGAGGAATAGTAGGTGAGCGTAAGGTCAAAATAACAGGGGACGATCAGCCAGTTTTCCCGGCCATCGGTGGGATCACTTTCCCACAGCTCGCTCGGCGGTATCTGCAGACGCAGAACAATCTTATCGGCCACGGGAAGGCTGCCGTCGCTGGAACCGCGCTCAAACATATTGCGGGTAAGCTCAATCTCCTGATCGAAACCCCACCAGGAATCGCGCAATCCATCGCCATCCATATCCACGCCGATGCTGTTGTATTCGCTCTGCAGCAGTTCGAAGCGGTAATCCTTGTGTAATAACTGCTTAAAGATGTTTATGTTCTTTTCCTGATAGGCTTTTTCCAGGTTTTGCAAGAGCTCCTCAGGGCTGCGGTTCAGGATCTCAGAACTGGATTGATCACGAAGAGAAGGCCGGAAAGGATTCTGGCAACTGAAGAGCAGCAGTACGCTGCAGAGAATCAGGAACAGCTTAGCCGTTTTCATGCTTCATCAAACCCCAGGTATTGGTGGAACCTGAGCGGTAATCGTACCACTTGTAGATGTACCAGTGTCCGTAGAGCTTACGGCAATGCAGTTCCATGTTGCCGTCAGCCAGATCGGTGACACTGGCGGAGCCATTGGCTATCGCTTTCACAATGTAGCTGCGGTAGATTTTTGCTTCATTTGCGCCGATCTCATCCGCCGTGGACAAGGGCTGCAGATCCACCGTGATGGAGCCGTAATGGCTGTGCAGGTTTAGCAGCATATCCTGTTCCTGATTGCGGTTCCACTCGCTGTCGGTACTGTAATCCGTGATATCCTGCGCGGCGAAATAGAAACGATAATCCTCCATGAATAACCTTCTGAAGTTCACGACATTGCGTGAATCCTCATAGGAATACTCCAGGTTTTGCAGGGCCAGCTCCACTTCATTGGCGGGGTCGTTCCAGGGCGCGCCCTGAGTGGGCGGTTCGGAATCCCTCAGCTCAAAAAGCTCGCAGGCCGATAGCGCGATCAGCGCCAACAGAATTATCGTGACATTTCTCATGCGAGCATTATGCAAAGTGGCATATAAATGTCAAGGTAAAAAAGCGGACCGCCCAGGTGAGCAGTCCGCTGTGGCTATACTGCGTTTATCAGTTTACTTCATCATGAGAATCTTGCGGGTGAGGCTGCGGCTGCCTGCCTTCACGCGGTAGAAGTAGAAGCCGGAGGCGCATGCTCTATCCTGGCTGTCTCTGCAATTCCAGATCACACTGTGGCTGCCGCGCTGCTGCATATCGCTGAGCAGGCTTCTCACCAATTGTCCTTTGATATTGAAGATATCCACGCTTACCATGCTGTCTTCCGGTAAGGTGTAAGATATCGTGGTGCTGGGGTTGAAGGGATTGGGGTAGTTGCTGCCGTCGAACTTCAGCTCCGGCGCGTTCTGAGCTGCAGGAAGGTTATCCACGATCACCATCAGCGGGATCAGACTAGGATCGCCAGGGCGCAGATCTAGCTGCAGGATGAGTTCTTCGTGTAGCAGATCGGCGCTGTTACCACTGGCCAGATCAATCACGCGATAGCTGCTTTGGGAGGGCAGTTTGTAGGGGCTTTGCATCTTCAGGCGCACGGTGCCACTATAGGCGCCATCCACTAGCAGGGCTTCCACATTCAGGCTGAGGTCCCAGATCTGCTGCGGATTTTGTGGGGAGCGGATATCGCGGGTATAGCTTCCCGCCCAGTTTGACCAGCCAGGGTTGTGGATCTTCAGCTCCAGGCTACGCAAGGGGTTGAAGGGCAGGGATGGCATATCCAATACATCATGCTTGTCGGAGGCATTTGTTGCCACACCCAGGATCACCACACTGCTTAGTTCCCCGGCATCTGCCTTCAGGCTCATCTCCCAGCTAAGCTTGGGAACGTTTGCCTCGGCCAGAGGAGCTTCTGCTATGCCGATGGGGGTGCTGTCGATTTCACGTTGTTGTGGGATCGAGGGATACTGGAAATGCACCCGGGATCCAGGATTGTTGGCTTTTACGATGAATGCCCTCCAGGCGGGGATTTCGCTATTGGGATTGCTGCCCAGATCGATCAACTCCATATTGTTCGTATCGGGATCATAGAGATAGAAGGCATTGGTCACCCCGTTCCAGCTAAAGCCGTCGTTCCATCTGATCGGACTGTCGTAAGGATTGCTGAGCATATAGAAGCCTTCCCGCGCCAGATTCTGGCCGGGTACTTCCATCAGATATGGCCCATCGTCCAATAAGCCATATACGCTTACCGGCCTGGGCTCGGAGTTGTTTAACACCCAATAACCAACGCCGGGGCGGATTGCACTTGGCAGAGTGTATGCTGGCGCGGTGCTCAGGACCACGTGTCCCAGGCTGTCTGGCATGCTGTTTGGGTTCAATTGCAGGATGGATCGGAGATTGGGCGATACATAGAAGGGAGCCAGATCATCGCCGAAAACCTGGATGGGGCTGTTGTGACCGGGTTCCAAAAGATAAGGTACCCCCGTCATGCTCCACCCACTCGGGAAGATCTGGGTATGTTCTTCAGCCAACGCATAGAAATCGTAAGGCAGGGCACCTATCAAAAGCTCCGGATCATCGTTGTGCAGGGGCGATCTGGGCTTCAGATAGAAGTTTCCGGATTGGGGATTGGCCAAAAGCGGATTCATATCCAGATTACCCTGGCCGGGGTAAACTCCTCCTGGCGTGGAGATGTCGCAGTTTGTGGCGTTCACAGTGCTTCCCACGAGGCGGATCGGTTCCTGCAGTTCCACATCGTCCGGAGTGTTCTTCCAGATCAGGCTGCGAGTGAGGTTGGCATGAGAAGAGTTTTGCAGACGTACTCCGTTTTCAAAGCCCCACAAGGTGCAGTGATCGATATTCATGGTTCCCACAGCGTCCGCCATTATGGCTGCACCGAGGGAGTTCTGATTCTCAGTATCCATCAGATCGGGGAAGACGATGCATTTGCTAAGTGAGATGCCGGCCAGATTCCGCGCTAAAATGCCGATCGATTCGGTGCGGCTGGAGGATGAGGAATTTCTCACGCGGATGTTGGTGAGTAGCGGTGTTGTTCTCAGCCGGTTCTGGCTATTGCCCTCTATCTTGATTCCTGTGGCAAATTCTCTGGTTTCCAGATCATCGATTTCGCACTGCACATCGCCCAGGATTTCCAGGCCGACGTCGCTTTGTCGATCCGGATCATCCCTGAGGCCGCCGATTCTCACTTCGTTGAGTTCGGCATTGGTGATTCCGGGTATAGCGCCATTATTCAGCAAAATGCCTTTCGTGCAGTTCATTATAGTAATCCCTTCAGCCGTGAGGTTTTGCAGGTTCATTGCCTTGATCCCGTAGCTCTCTGTGCGGCTGGTGGTGCTGGAATTGCGCACGCGGATATTGGTGAGCAGTGCGGTATTGCGTACGAGGCTCTGCTCGGTGTATGCCAGGTCCATACCCACCTGATAGTCGTTGATCATGACGTTATGCGCAGTCAGGGCAACGTTGGCGCCGATCTTTATCCCTGTATCGGAGTTGCGTGGGGTCTCGTCAGAGGTTTCCCCCGCGATATGGATGTTATCCAACAGAGTGTTTGAGGCGTAGGTCAAATCGGGACTCAGGATCTTCAAACCTGTTGGGTAGCCTGTCAATTCCAGGAAGGAGGCTTGCACCATCCCGACATTGGTCAGATTCAGCGCGGTATTTACGCTTCGGCTGCTGGTGCTGGAATTGCGCACGCGGATATTGGTAAGCAGCGCGGTATTGCGCTCTTCATAAGCGGGGGCGGCGTTGTAGTCGATACCCGTGTCATACTCCGCGATTTCCGCTTCTTCCAGGTTCAATCCCACATTTCCCATCACGCTGATCCCGGTTCCGGCGCTGCGAGCCTGTCCTGGAGGTACTTGCAGGAAGACGTGGCTGAGCGTGGGATTGCAGTTTGCCCCATCGGTGTTTTGGATCACGATGCCGGCATTGTAGTTGGTGATATTAAGTCCGTCGATCACCGGGCTGGATTCGCCTTCGATCACCACTCCTGCTTCGCCGGTGAAGCTATTGTTTTCGGCGTCTTTACTGATGTTACAGTCGATCACGGAACCGCTGGAATCAAAGAAAGTAATCCCCACTACCGCGTGCTGCACCTGGCAATTTTGGATCAGGATCTGTCCCTGAGCACCGTTGATAAAGATGCCGTCCCATCCCATGAAGGGATCCTGGGCATCAAAGATGGCACCTGTGGCATTTAGGCCGCCCTGGATCTCCAGACCAGCACCGGGGGCAAAGATGATGGTGCAGCCATCCAGGATATTCAGGGTTGATCCTGGCCCCACAAAGATATCGGAGACTACGTAATATGGCGAATTGGCGGGGGTCCAGATGAGATCGGTCAATTCACCACCAGGGATTACCGTGCCATCCAGCAGAGCAGCCACATAATGCGGACTGTCAGCAAAGCCGCTGACGCCGGTCAATCCGTGGTTATCCCAGGCGCGGATGAAATACTCCACTCCTGATGTGCCGACTGTCTCTCCGGGGATTAGGGTGCCAAAAACTCCCTGTCCCATATTATTCATCGGCACCTGCGTGTAGCTGAGTTGACCGTAGCGGCGATAGGAGAGCATTACCTGATCCACAAAGTCCGTATCGTCATACACAGTGGCATTGATCGATAGCGGAGTATAGAAATTGGTCTGCGTCTGCGCGACATGTTGCACAATGGGAGGCAGATTGGGCAGCACGGCCACGGTGAAAGGATTGTTAGCTGGCTCGGAAGAGGGCAGCGTGGATGTGGATTGCCCGTCCGAAGCCAGGAAATAGTACGCTATCCCGGGAGTTTGCACGTCTACGGCCGGGATCTGTGCCGACCAAAGGTCCCCGCTGGTGTTTTGCATCGGCAGGGGAGTATAGTTATTCTGGTTAAAATTTCGGTAATACAGCGTGGCATTGGCGGTGAATGGTGCGTAGGTATCGGTGATAATGGCATCGATCTGGATGGGTTGATTGTCCAGCTGAGCCTGATTGTCCAGCGCCGTGGTAGTTTGCGTACGGGTGATCTGCGGTGACTGGCCGGGGAAATACATGCCAAAATCTTCCGCAGTGGTATTGCCGTAATTCAGTACGAACCGCAAGTTCCGCTGCACTCCGTCGTAATATGGATTGCTGCTGCGGTAGGAAATGATGTAGTTTGATACAATGATCTGGGAGATGGCGTCCAGAATCGCATCGAAGCTGCTGTTGATATCAAACACAGCGCCACCGGTAACCTCGGTGATGGGGGTGAAGGTGGAAAACAATCCGGAGTAGGTGAGGGCAAAGAGGATGGCACCATTGGCAGTGCAGGCATCGATGGCTTGCTGCAGGTTTGAGCCGCCCTGATTGGGTGTTTCATCGGTGATGATGATGAGCACCTTCTGGCTACCGGGACGCCAGGCAAAGCCGGATAGCGACTGCGTGATGGCATAGTATCCGGGTTCATAGCCCCCGTCAATCCTGTTTCTTGCCCACACAGTATCTCTGAAGTAGGTGAGGTTTGTGGTCAGAACTCCGTTATCTTCCAGGATCGGATTGCCGCCGTTTGCGCTCTGCCCATAGCGGCAAAGTCCCAGGGCACTGTCCACACCGGATCCGGCGAGGTTATTTACAAAGTTTTGCACGTTGGCTGAGACGGCGGCGATGGAGGAACTCATAGATCCGCTATTATCCATCTGAAAAGCGATATCCACCAGGCGGGATCCGGCTCCGGTGGAAGGCGGGGTCACATGGAAGAAATTAGTCTGCAGGACGTCGTTTTCCCACACTTGAAAGTTAGTCTCGTCCAGATTGGACATATCCTGCCCTTCCAGCGCCACGGATAGCGTGGAATAGATGAAGGGGAAGTTCTGCGAATTCAGGCTCAATAGATTCAGCTCCGGGCTGGTTTCATACACGTTGTACTCTATCCTCAAGTCATCGATGCCGATGCCACTATAGCTACTGGAACCGTCTGACGTGATGCGGAATCCCAACTGTATGTCCATCCCGGCAAAGGCGGTCAGATCCAGGTTTCCCTGCGTCCAATCCTGCGATCCGGTCTGGCTCAGGATGGTGCTTTGAATCACTCCTCCCGACCATACGTCGATGTAAAAGAAGTCGTAACTGCTTTCCAATTCCCAACGCATCCACACGCTCATTTCGATCCGCGAACCCGCTTCAGTGGCTGCAGGGAGATTGATCACCGGGCTGTATAGCGAGTTATTCAGGTGATCCGCATAAGGATTGTCGGTAAAGCCGCAGTTGGTCGGGGATACCGGGAGGAAAGCCTGGCTTGCTCCGATGTTCCAGCCATTATCCATGGTCCAATTCGTCGGCTGGGGTTCAAAATCCTCTTCATACACGAGCACGCTGCTCAGCAGATTGCCATCGCGCTCCGGGCTGATGTTTGCAAAAGGCGCTGATAGCAATTCGCCTTTTGCCGGTCTGTCCTGATCCGACCTATCCACGGCAGGCAATGTAACCGTGGTAAGGATTAAAATCAGAAATACCAGAACTGTTGCTTTGATGCACATAATCTTTCTCCTATTCATTGATTGCTTTTATTACGATGAAAGCCTTATCCGGCGGCGTTGGAAGTGCCAGAGCGGGACTGGTGAGTCCGCCATATTCTCTCCACACTTCGTCTTCCCCCGGTAGATCCTCATAAACTATTACTTTGTACTGTAGATCAGAGAGCGGAGCCCCGCTTTGGTCCGTGATCACAGGATCCCAACTAATGCTGATGCCTGATCCGGATATCACCTGCAGGCAGATGTTCTGCGGTTTTGCCGGCACGGCTGGTCCCACCACCAGGCTAAAAGGATAGTTTTGCAGGGCATTATGCCCGTCGGATAGCTTCATTTCCAGCTCCGCACTACCTTTGTAGCCCGGAGCGGGGATTATCGTCATGCTTTGTTCTGGGATGTCATAAGTGGCTGTGGCATATTCCGATGCCCCAAGCGTAACAACTACACTGTCCCGATCCGCATCGTAGATCAAACCCGCCCAGGACCATGTTATGCTCTGGTTTTGAGTTACGTATATGGGTTCCAAGGGAGTGATCATAAGCGGTGGACTGTTTGTACTGTCTCGGATCACATTCAGGGTCTCGCTTAGGGTATGTCCATTGGCTGTGGCATTGATGGTAGCAGTTGTTGCCCCGCTCCAGCCCGGAGTGGGATACAGCTCCCAATACACAGTATCTCCCTCGGTGATAATGCTTTGGCAGATGCTGTCATGGGCCGGGAACGAATACTCCAGAGTCCCGGTCGCCACGCTGAAGTAATCCCCCAAGTCTATCCGTCGGGCCTGATTGTCGGAAAATACCAAATCCCCAATCTCCCCCAAAGAGTACGGCATTGTGGCATCATAGCCGATATGAATCGTCATATTGGTGAGGCTGGCCGCGCTGCTGTATGTGTAGCTGCTCTGAGCCACCATATCGGTCTGCATGGCTCCGTGAAGCAAAGTGATGGTATAATATGCAGGTATCGATCCAGTTATCGACCAGCTCAAAGTGAAGTTATACGAGTAAGGAGCCTGAGCCTTGATCTCCAGATTCCAGCTTTTATTTGCCGGAACAGTACTGCGGAAGTCCCGGCGGAAATTGCCACTATTCCCGCCCCAGTCGTTGTGTTTGAAATAAGGAACCACATAGTGATCGCTCATGGGGGGGAAGAGATACGCAATGTCCTCTGAGTCATAACCTTCCAGGGCATTGGTCTTTTCGCCCATATGGGCATTTCCCGTTGGCGGATTCGTCGTGCCGTTGCTCAGGATCAGTTCCATCGTCCAGTCAGCGGCAGCCGCGTACGCCCAAATGCCCAGAGTAAAAACAAACAGGATCAATATCTTATAGTTCATATCTCCTACCGTTTTGGCTCACGAAAAGTTCAAATCATTCTACCTTGGCAGCATGAGAATAGTTCACTTCCCTGTCAAGTGTTTTTTGCACCCCGGTATGAGTATTTACCTTGACTCCGTCCCCCCTCTGTCTGAATCTGCTCCTCATGAAAAAGATCTTGTTTATCGCCCACAATAGTAGCTGGAGCCAGTCCAATCTGGCGCTATATTATCTGCGGGAAATCATCCGCGATCTGCCCTTCCACAGCGAGATAGCGGTGTTTACCACTCGAGAGCCCATATTGCAATGCGCCGGGGAG
>JAEWNJ010000075.1 GCA_023392795.1 Candidatus Cloacimonadota bacterium | reverse complement strand
AAAAACGGGATAGCTACCGCGGACTCAAGATCACCTGGGAAGCCCCCATCATGCGTCACTTCACAGCCAGCTTTGCAAGGCTGTGAAAAGGCTGAAACACTTTGCGCTTGACACATTTGTGCCTGTGTAAGTCTTGGCGCAGATAAATATAAATAGCAGGAGAATAAGATGATTATTCAGGACGATTTATACTACACCGAGAGTCACGAATGGGTGAGAATCGAGGGCGACATCGCCACCATCGGAATCAGTGATTTTGCTCAGCACGAGCTGGGTGACATCGTATTTGTGGAGCTGCCGGAAGTCGGTATGAAGGTTTCTGCTGGCGAACCCTGCGGATCCATCGAAGCCGTGAAAGCAGTGGAAGACATGATTTCTCCCGTATCGGGAAAAGTCGTGGAACGCAATGGCGACCTGGAAGATAGCCCGGATATGATCAATAAATCCCCCTATGAAGAGGGCTGGATCATGAAAGTACGTGTTGCGAGCATGGACGAGGTCGAGAACCTGCTCAGTGCGGTGGAATACAAGAAGATCATCCCCGAATAAAGATATAGCAAGGACACCTTGATAGCCAAGAGCAGCAGTTTTCTGATCATCCTTTCTGCTCCCTCCGGCGGCGGTAAAAGCACGATTTTGCATGAGATCATGCGCAGAGCGGATAACATCGATTATTCCGTGAGCTATACCACTCGTGCCCCCAGGGGAGAAGAGCAGAACGGAGTGCATTATCACTTCGTGGATGAAGCGGAATTTGAGCGCAGAATTGCGGCAAAGGACTTTTTGGAGCATGCCAAAGTGTTTGGGAAGAGCTGGTACGGAACCTCGATCAGCTTCATCAAATCGCGGCTGCTCCTGTCCCGTCACGTGATAATGGATATAGACGTGCAGGGAGCTTCCCAGATCGCCGCCACTGATGTACCTTATGTAAAGATATTCATCATTCCACCCTCCATGGCGGTCCTGAAGGATCGCCTGATCAAGCGGGGAACGGACAGCGAGGAAGATATCGCCCGCCGTCTGGCCACCGCCAAAGAAGAATTGACATGCATTCCGGATTATGAATATCTGGTAATAAATGACGACCTGGATCAGGCCGTGAACGATGTGGCGGCCATCATCCGCGCCGAAGAAAACCGCAGCACCCGCTATGTAAACCCCATGCAGGGGTTTCTAGAACAGGAGAATACATGATAAACGAGAAGATCGAAGGATTCCTGGAAAAGGTAAACATGAACTATCTGTATTGCCTGCTTTCCAAATTGGAAGCGCAGCGCATAAACCAATTCCCCTCCTACGTAAAGCAGAAGTTCGACAAAAAGATCACCGTATTGGCGATGGAACACGTTGCCGATAACGAAGTGCCAGATTACATCACCGAGTTGCAGGAAGCTGAGATGGCCATGGCGGCTCAACGGGCAGCTTATGAAGAGGACGATGAAGGCATCGATTTCGGCGAAGAGACCATCGACGATTCCGCCAAGTTCACGCAGGACTTTGAGCAAAGCGACGTCAGCGAATACGACAGCTTCGAAGAAGTAGTGAAAGACCCCTTTGCCGACAATGACGATGACGACGCGGATGAAGACGATTTTGACGATGACGATGACGACGATCTCTAATGTCCCGTCGAGCTTTAATCCAATATCTTGAACTGATCAAACAAAGCGGGATTCGTGAGCTGTACCGTCCGCAAAGTAACAACGCCAAGCTCTTGGAAGAGCTATCCTCACGCTATGCCGATTGCCATAAATGCCCCCTGGCTGAGGGGCGGATCAAGCTGGTGTACGGCGAGGGAAATCCCGATGCCGACATCATGCTGATCGGCGAAGGCCCCGGAGAACAGGAAAACCTTAGCGGCAGACCATTTGTGGGCGCGGCAGGTCAGCTGCTGGACAAGATGCTGGCTGCCATCAATATCAGACGCGAAGAGATCTACATCGCCAATATTGTAAAATGCCGTCCCCCGGGAAACCGCAATCCCAATGCCGAAGAGCGGCTGGCGTGTATGCCATATCTGATCGAGCAGATCGGCATCATTCGCCCCAAAGTGCTGCTCATCATGGGTCTGGTGGCTGCGCAAAGCCTGCTTTCGGACAATGAGACTCTGGGCTGGCACCGCGATAAAACGCACGATTTTATGGGCATCCCCGCTTATGTGACCTATCATCCCGCCGCCCTGCTGCGCAATGACAACTGGAAACGTCCGGCCTGGGAAGATCTGCAGCGCTTTCAGAAAGACTACGAGCAAATGCGATGAAACGCCTGATCCTAGCCCTGACCATCCTGCTGATTGGCACCATACTCTCTGCCCAGATCCTGATTTATGGCGATACCCGCAACCATCCGGAAGTGCATCGGGAGCTGATTTCCAAGGTCCAGGATACATCCTACGAGCTGATTCTTTTTACCGGTGACATGAACCGCAAAGGCACTCTGCAAAGCGAATATGACGAGTTTAAAGAGATCATCGCCCCATTAAAGGGTCGCTTTTTACCGGCAAGAGGGAATCATGAGGATGACCTGCAGCTCTTCAAGGACAATTTCCCCTTCCCCGGCGGACACAGCTATCAGGCCATAGTCCACGATTCGCTGCACTACTTCATCCTGGATTCCACTTCAGACATCATGCCGGCATCCAGGCAATATCAATGGCTGAAAAAGACCATGGAAGCGTCCACTCTGCCCAAGATCGTGGTGATCCACCATCCGCCTTTCAGTTCCGGCGCGCATGGCGATGCAGACGGTTTGGCTCTGTTTTTACCCGCGCTGTTCAAGAAGCACAATGTGAAGCTGGTCTTCAGCGCGCACGACCACGATTTTGAACATCTGAACTACGATGGCATAGATTATGTAGTCTCCGGCGGCGGCGGCGCGCCCTTGCGTGAGATGAGTAAGCTCAGCCCCCACAGCCGCTATTTCAAGGTGACCCATCACTATGTGATCATGAACCGCGCAGGCCGGCAACTGCAGATCAGTGCCTATGACCTGAGCGGAAACATACTCCACACTTTCCAAACCGATATCTAGACCCATGCGCAAAAGAATCCTCGCCATTCACGATCTCTCGGGCTTTGGCAATGGCTCGCTGATGTCCATCATCCCGATTATGTACCGATACGGAATACAGGTGACCGCCTTACCCTCAGCGCTGCTCTCTGCCAATACCTGTTACGAGGAATACGCCTGGCTAGATACGAGTGATTTCCTGTATGAAAGCATCGGGCATTACAAAAAGCTCGATCGCCGATACAGTGCCATCTACAGCGGTTTTTTGGGATCACCGGAGCAGGCGGAAATGCTTTCCGAAGCCCTGGCGGATTTGAAGTCCGAAGATACACTCGTGGTGATCGACCCCGTGATGGCTGATGATGGCAAGCTCTATGGCTGTTACTCTGAAGACATGGTGGAGGCAATGCGGAAACTGGTGGCAAAAGCCGATCTCATCACGCCCAACTATACGGAGGCTTGCTTCCTGGCAGGCTGGGAATACAGGATCGATCGCAGCGAAGAGGATTTACAGCGCTTATGCTCAGACCTGAGCGCTTTAGGCCCCAAATCCCTGATCATCACCAGCGTCCCGGATTCAGGTACCGACAACAGCCGGGTGCTGTACTACACTCCGGAGCAAGGCAGCAAAAGCTTTCCCTGCAGCTATATCCCGGTTTTCTATCCCGGTACCGGCGACATCTTCAGTGCCCTGATCTTAGCTTTACATCTGAATGGACACAGCATTAAGGCAGCCATCCCCAAAGTAACCGCATTTATCCACCGGGCAATAGCATACAGCATGCAAAGCGGCGAGGATCACCGCGAGGGCGTGCTGCTGGAATCCCTGCTCTTTGAGGAAGATCTGCGATGAAAAACCAAGTCTGCGTCACCGATCTGGACGGCACCTTGCTGCACTCTCAGCACAGGATATCCGACAAGAACCTGAAAACCTTGCATGAACTGGGCGAAATGGGCATCACCAGAGTGCTGGCAACGGGGCGATCCCTGTGGAGTTTGAGACAGGTGATCACGGATGACATGCCCTTTGATTATGTGATCATCTCCACCGGAGCGGGTATTCTGGACTGGCGCGAGCAAAAGCTGATTCACACCGCAAACATCCACCAACCGGAGATCATGAAGGTATTCAGCGTCCTGGAAGAGCTGGATCTGGACTATATGCTGCATCGAGGCGTTCCTGATACTCATCTGATGGATTATCGCGAAAAGCAAGGCTGTTCCGACTTTTGGAAACGTATCGAGTATCATCGGGATTTCGCTCGTGAATTGGATCCCGGCAAGATCGACCAGTACGAAGAAATCACTCTCTTTCTGACCATTGCCGACCACATGCGCGAGGATGTATATCCCCGAATGAAAGAGTGTCTGGCCCCACTCACCGTGATCAACACCACTTCCGCCCTTGATCTGAAGTCTCACTGGATCGAGGTGCTGGGGCAGGATGTGAACAAAGGCAGCGCGCTGAATCTGCTGCTAAAGCTGCTGGGCATTCCCCCCGCAGCGTGTATGGCAATCGGCAACGACCTTAACGATCTGGATATGCTGGATCTCGTTCCCCATTCCTATGCACCAAACAATTCATCCCCATATTTATTGGATCGCTACACCACCGTTTCCCATCATGATGAGGATGGCTTTAGCGAAGCGGTAAAGCATTGGCTGGAAAAGGTCTAGTATGAAAACCATCATCCTGCTCTCGATCTCCAATATCTTCATGACCTTCGCCTGGTACGGGCACCTGAAGTACAAGACGTCACCTATCTTCAAAGTAGTGCTGATCTCGTGGATGATCGCATTTTTCGAATACTGCTTCCAGGTACCGGCAAATCGCATCGGATACGGACACTACAACGCCTATGAACTGAAAACGATCCAGGAAGTGATTACGCTGGTGGTATTCAGCGCTTTCTCTGTGTTGTATTTGAAAGAGGATCTGCGCTGGAACTATATCGTGGGCTTTCTGCTGATCGTCTGCGCGGTGTTTTTTATTTTCAAGAAGTGGTAGTATCCTTTAGATCTTCCCAATACTGAACGGCTCTGCGATGATGAGGGATCACGATGGTCCCGCCCACCACGAGCGCGATATTGAAGACTTCCTGAAGCTGTTCATCGCTTACTTCGTACTTCTTGCAGCGTTCCAGATGGTAACGGATGCAATCATCGCAACGCAACACCATCGACGCCACCAAACCCAGCATTTCCTTGGTTCTGGCATCCAGAGCGCCATCTTCATAAGCGCCGTGATCCAGGGCATAAAAGCGCTTGATCTCCAGATTTGCCTTGTCCAATGCCAGTTCGGTCAGTCTTTTCCTTTCGGCTTTATTCTCTTGTGGATTCATCTTGTTCACTCCTTTTGTACAGATTTGAGCAGCTTACGCAATTCACCGGTGTCGGGCTGAACAGGGCTGATCACCGTGTTGCGGGCGGCCAGAATCTCCGGTATTTTTTCTTCGATCATAGCGTCAGTAATCGGCACTTTCACCTCGATGGGGAAGCTGGACAGCCAGCTATAAAACTCATTTCTGCTCATTCCTATGGCGCTGAACAGAGATGATAACTCATTTTCAATGGCAGGATAATAGAAATCCATCATTTGCCGCATAAACATGCCATTGGCCAGTCCGTGCGATGTGCCAAATTCCGAAGTGAAGGGATAACCGATGGAGTGCTGCAAGGTGGTACTGGTATGCGCGATGGTGATCCCTCCGTAAAGCGAAGCCTTCATGATGGCAGACCTGGTTTCCAGATTATCCGGTTCATTTAGAAGTGTATGTAAGTTTTTCGTGATCAGAGAGATGCCTTCCGCGATCAAGGGGTACAAATGCGGATTGCGCTTGGTGCTGTAAATACCTTCCAGTAGGTGGGAGAGCGCGTCGATCGAGGTGTTTAGCGATACTGCGGGACTAAGGCTGAGCGTGTAACGCGGATCAAGCACCGCAATGTCCGGGAAAGCTTTATCACTACCAAATCCTGCCTTCTTCCTGAATAGGGGATCAGTAAGCACACTGTATGGCGTTACCTCTGAACCGGTGCCATGAGTGGTGGGGATTGCCAATAGCGGCATGCGTTTTTGCATCAAAGACGTGTTGTAAAGCTGATCCCGCTGCAGATCATTGGCTGCCGCCAGCATGATCGCCTTCGCCGCATCCAGAGGACTGCCGCCCCCGATTCCGACCACATAGTCGTAACCGCTGGAAAGCAGCCTTTCTTTGCCCCGCATGATCGTATCAAGATCAGGATTTTCAGGGATCTCGTCAAACAACATATAGCGTTTTGAGGCTGCACCCAGAATCTGAAAAAGATCGTCCGCGGCGCCACTGCTTATGGCAGAATGCTTCCCTGTGACGATCAGACAACTCTTGCCCAATACCTTGATGTAGTCTCGGGCTTGTTCCATTGCCCCTTTGGCAAAAAAGATACGTGTAGGCAGATAAAACATAATTCCGACCTCTGATCTGTTTTATGCCAGAATAGTAGAGGTGCAGGGGATGTCAAGCTCAAGCTGCGAGTAAATATGGAAGCAGGAAATGTTGATGTATATCCACACCCCCAATCTCTTGTCTCAGTAAATTGCATAATTTCAATTGACGTCTCTTCACCATTTTCTATTGATGAACATTATTCATGCTCACATCAGGTTTGTAGCATAGTAAATGCCTTGTAGATTAATAGTTTAGGAACGGATAAACATGGGAACACAACAGTTGTTAATGATCGTCATATGTGTGATCGTGGTCGCCGCTGCGATCGCAGTTGGCATAGCGATGTTCAATCAGAGGGATTTTAATTCTAATTCCCAAGCGATAATGGCAGAAATGCAAGTTTTTACTGCCAGGGTTCATGAGTTTTGGAAAACTCCCGAATCCCTGGGAGGTGCGGGCAAGAGTATGTCCACTACGGATCTTGGAGCCTTGGCGTCATATCTTGGCTTCACCAATTCAGGGACCAAAGACGGCACATATTATACCTATGTGAGTGAGAATGCAGAATACTGCCTGAGTAGATTTGAAGACTTTGAAGTAGATTTTGAGGCTTTAGGATATAGCAGTAACAATGGTCAATTCCCCCATGTCAATCTGACCATGAGTCTGCTTACTGGAACCACTGAAGT
>JAEWNJ010000028.1 GCA_023392795.1 Candidatus Cloacimonadota bacterium | reverse complement strand
ATATCGTAAGTGATTCTGCCACTACGTTTCAACTGGCAGTGGAGGACTATCTGAAGGGGCGCATCGATCAGTTTGACGCCCGCCTGGCTCAGATAAGGGAGTTTGAACATCGTGCGGATGACCTGCGAGTGAGCGTGGAGCGCTTTTTGTACGAACGCACCCTGATCCCGGAAAATAGGGGAGATGTGCTTGCTATTCTGGAGAATACGGACGAAGTGATCGATAACATCAAGGACTCGCTCTTGCAGTTTTCCATTGAGATGCCTCAGATACCCGAGGAATTGGATGATCTCTGGATTCAGACCACTCGCGCCAGCGTTGCTGCGGTGGAGCAGCTTGTGTTTGCCGTTCGCTCCTTTTTCCGTGACCTCTCTGCAGTAAACAACTACATTCACAAGGTCTATTTCTTTGAGCGCGAAGCTGATCACATAGGCGAAAGGCTGCGCCGGCAGATCTTTAGCATGGACTGCGAGCTGTCTTTAAAGAGTCAATTACGCTTCTTTGCCATGCACATCGAGAAGATCTCGGATGCCGCGCAGAACGTCTGCGATCGCCTGTCCATATACACGATCAAGCGCCAGCTTTAGGGCATAAATGATCTTTATCTATCTGCTTAGCGGACTTTTCCTGGGTTGGTCTCTGGGTGCCAACGACACGGGCAACATCTTTGGTGCTGCGGTGGAAACCCGCATGCTGAAGTTTAAAAAAGCGGCCCTGATCGCCTCTATCTTTATCACATTGGGAGCCATGTTTGAGGGCAGTGGGCCTTCCGGAACCCTGGGACGTTTGGGCTCGGTTGACGCTCTGGGTGGAGCTTTTACTGTGGCTCTGGCTGCGGCCATCACCATCACTGTGATTGTGCGGCTGGGCATTCCGGTATCCACTTCACAGACCATTGTGGGTGCCATCATCGGGTGGAACTACTTCTCTGGACGTCTGACCGATTACGGCTCTCTGATCACCATCGCTTCATCCTGGGTGCTGGCTTTCGTATTATCCGGAGCCATTGCCGCTTTGCTTTACTATCTAATCCGCCCCTGGGTAAACCGTTCGCGGATGCATCTGATGGAGCAGGATTTCTTCATCCGTTATGCATTGATCATCGTGGGTGCATTTGGAGCTTACTCTTTGGGCGCCAATAATATTGCCAATGTGGTGGGGGTATTTGTCCCAGTATCGCCCTTCAAGGACATAAGTATCGGCAATCTCTTTACCATCAGCGGATTGCAGCAATTGTACCTGATGGGGGCACTCTCCATCGTAGTGGGGATCTACACCTTTTCGCACAAAGTGATGCGAACCGTGGGCAAAGATCTCTTTCATCTCTCGCCGATCACAGCTTTGATCGCCCTCCTGGCAGAGGCGATCGTGCTCTTTCTCTTTGCCTCCCGCGGATTGTACAATCTCCTGCTCAGCTTGCATTTACCCCCGATTCCGCTGGTTCCGGTATCCTCTACGCAAGTGATCGTGGGGGCGGTGGTTGGCATCGGGCTGGCCAAGGGTGGCAAAAACATCCGTTACAACATCCTGGGGCGCATCTCTATCGCCTGGGTGGCAGCTCCAGTGATCGCCTTCTTCATTTCATTTGTCGCTCTCTTCATCTTCCAGAATGTCTTTGAGCAGACTGTGCAGCAGGAGACAGCCTATATCTTTGATCGAGTGGTAATTACAAAGATCGCCAGGGATGGCTACGATACCGATGCCCTAGCTCCTGTGAATGGCCGTAAGTTTGATACCGAGCAAGAAATATTCCAGGAACTGAAGCAACAAGACGCACTCAGCCGCGAAGCATTGATGGGGATCATTGCCATCGCCGAGAAAAGTCCCCTGCAGGTGGATCTGGCAAAGATCAAAGCTTCCGGATTTGGCCGAAACTTCAGTCCCGACGAACTGGATCTGCTGGGCAAGCTGCAGGATCTGAAGTATCGCCACAAGTGGCAGCTAAGCGAAGCCCTGGGCCAGTATCCCCAGTTCAAGATCCACCGGGTACCGGATACGGAAGCGCAGAAGAATCATAACCGCTTGGTGGAAGAGAAGCTGCAAATCCTCTATCGCAGCCTTCGGATCAAGTAAAGAGAGCATCCATGAATCCCTTTGTAGAAAAGATAATCCCCCTCATTCTGTCCTTTTTCGTAGGTCTGGCGGCCAAACATCTGAAGATGCTAAGCAAGGAAGATGCTCCTGTGCTCCTGAGATTGGTCCTGAATATCTGCTTGCCGGCGCTTACCATCATCGCGATCAACAACGTACGGGTGAGCGCGGATATGCTGTTGATCCCGGTGATGGCGATCCTGGTGGTGCTGATGATGTACTTCATTTCTGGCCTTACGCAGCGAAGCTTGAAGATGCCCAAAACCATGTACGGTAGCTTCCTGGTGGGTACGATGATCATGAATACTGCCTATGCGCTGCCCTTTTTTAGCGCCGCTTTCGGGGATGAAGGCCTGGCGCGCGCATCCCTTTTTGACATCGGCAACACCTTCATGATCTTCACTTTCACCTATTACAATGCCATCAAATACGGGGATAATCCCCATACTGACAGGATTCAGTGGATCAAGTTCTTGCGTTTGCCGCCACTGTGGGCGATGCTGATTGCCTTTGTGGTCAAGATCAGCGGGCAGGCTGTACCGGAGATCGGGATCAACTTCCTGTCTCTGATCGGTTTGCCTACCACTCCTCTGGTGATGATCGCTCTGGGCTTGTACTTTGAACCGAAGCTGAAGAATATGGGTAAGGCCTTTATCGCGAT
>JAEWNJ010000142.1 GCA_023392795.1 Candidatus Cloacimonadota bacterium | reverse complement strand
AAAGAAAGCCGCGGTGCACACTACCTGATCGACAACCCCAGTAAGGACGATCTGCACTATCTGCACGATACGATCCTCTAAGGAAAGCTTATGCGAGGCAAATTCGTCACTTTTGAAGGCATTGAGGGCAGCGGCAAAAGCACTCAGGTAAAGCTGCTGATCAGCTACCTGGAAAAGGAAGGCATCCCCTATCTGAAGACCCGCGAACCCGGTGGCACACCTATCGCCGAAGCCATCCGCAGGATCCTGCTCGATCCCGCCTGCAAGGAAATGCTGCCCGAAACCGAACTCCTGCTCTACAACGCGTCCCGCTGCCAGCATACGGGCGAATTGATCATCCCCGCCCTGGAAGCAGGTAAACTGGTGATCTGTGATCGTTACTTTGACAGCACATATGCCTATCAGGGCGCAGCGCGCGAGCTGGATGAGGACATCATCGATACTTTGACTCATTATGCCACTTTCAATACCGTTCCTGACCTCACGGTGCTGCTTGATCTCCCCGTAGACAGAGGTCTGGCAAGGATCAAAGAACGCTCTTTGGATCGTTTGGAATTGGAGAATGTGGAATTTCACGAAAAAGTTCGCCAGCAGTTCTTATTGCTTGCCAAAAAACAGCCCTTCAGATATCTTGTTCTGGATGGTTCAAAAGCTCCGGAGGATATTCACCAAGAGATTCTTCGAGCTTTGAAACTCTGTTAGGAGACACGAAACATGAAGCCAAAACAACGCACTGCCTTGATCACCATCGCAGGAGTGTGGATCCTTACCGCCACACTGCTACTGCTCGCCACAAATGCCTATGCCCAGGGAAAACCTGGCTCAGGGAACGTATATAACCAATTACAGGTCTTCAGTGAAGTTTTGATGAAACTCCGGCAAAATTATGTAACCGAGCTGTCCGATGAAGAGCTCATCGAGGCTGCCATCAAGGGTATGCTCGGCTCCACCGATCCTCATACCACCTATTTCTCCGCCGATGAATTCAAGGACTTTACCACCAGCACAAAAGGTTCTTTTGGCGGTCTGGGTATCCAGATCGATAAGATCGGGGATTATGTGACGGTCGTCTCCCCCATCGAGGGTACGCCGGCTTTCCGCATGGGTATCACCGCTGGCGACCGCATCATCAAGGTGGACGGCAAAAGCATCGTTGGCTTTAGCACCGATGAATCCATCAAATACATGCGCGGAGATGTGGGCAGCACTGTGGTGATCACCATCGCCCGCCCCGGCATCCCCGAACCTATAGATTTTACCATTGTACGCGAAGTGATCAAGATCAAAAGCGTTCCCTATAGCTTCAAGATGGACAATGGCGTGGGCTATCTGCGCATCAGTCAGTTTAATGAAAACACCACCACGGAGCTTCGTACGGCACTCGCCGAGATGGAAAGCGACGGTATCAAGGGGCTGATCGTGGATCTGCGTTTCAATCCCGGCGGATTGCTGGATCAGGCGGTGGATACCGTAAATGAGTTTATCGGAGGCAACAAGCTGGTGGTGGAAACCAAAGGCCGCACCCGTCAGGATGCTCTTTACACCAGGTATAACACCAAGACGCGCGATTATCCCATCGTAGTACTGGTAAACGAAGCTTCTGCCTCCGCTTCCGAGATTTTCGCCGGTAGCTTGCAGGACTGGGACAAAGGCCTCGTGATGGGAAAAACCACTTTCGGTAAAGGAAGTGTGCAGCAACTGATGCCCCTGTCCAACGGCAATGGCATCAAGGTGACCACATCTTACTATTACATCAAGAGCGGACGCTGCATCCATAAAATGAGCAACGACAAACGCCTGAAAGGCGAAGAGGTTAGCGCCGACGAATTGAATAAAGAAAGCGAAGAAAACCATAACAAGAAGTACTACACATCCAAAAACCGCGAAGTCTTCGGTGGCGGCGGCATCAATCCCGATATCGAAGTGGAAAACGATTTTCTCACTCTCTTTTCCGCAGAACTGCGCCGCAAGAATGTGTTCTTCAATTTCGCCGTGGACTACCTGGTGGATCATGACCATAACCTTGGCAAGAATCCGGTGATCACCGATAAACTGATGCAGGATTTCTTGAGCTACGCCAAGAAGCAAGATATCACATACACTCTGGCCGATCTGGACAGCTCCCGCGCTTATATCGAAAACACCATCAAGAGCGAATTGGTGCGCAAAGTCCATGGGGACCAGGAAGCCTATAAAATCACCGTATCGCAGGATAAACAGCTGTTGGAAGCAGTTAAGCTTTTCGACCGCTTCAAAACCCTGGACGAAATGTTCGTCTATGCCGAAAGCCAAAAGAAACAAAGGTAGCCTCTCATGTTCAAATTTGAAGAAATCAAGGATATGCTGATCTATGTAGCCGATGATGATGAGATCAATCTCAAACTCATCAAAACCGTTCTCTCCCAAGCCGGATTTACAAACATGAAGCTCTTCTTCAGCGGCAAGACCATGATGGAAGACGTCACTCACAATCCCCCGGACCTTTTGCTGCTGGATATCATGATGCCCGGTTTCAGCGGATATGATGTACTGGAATGGATCAAACAGGATCCCTTGCTCGATTACATTCCCATCATCATGATCACCGCAGCTTCGCTGGATGATAACATGGAACCCCTGGCCCGCTCCTTTGAGCTGGGTGCCATGGATTACATCAGCAAACCCTTCTCCAATCTGGAACTGGTACAAAGGGTGAAATCAGCTCTCCGCATGGAAAAGCAGCGTCAGGCCCTGGAAAGAGCCGCCGTCCAAATCCGCTCCCTGGAAAAGCTGCTGCCCATCTGCTCCTATTGCAAAAAGATCCGCGCCGACAAGGACTATTGGCAGGAAGTGGAAGGCTACATCTCCGATCATACCGATACCATGTTTTCACATTCAGTATGCCCGGATTGCTACGAATCCCACGTAAAACCCCAATTGGAAAGCCTGAAAAAGAACAAATAGCCTACACATACAGCGAGCGAGAGCTCCAGGTATACAAGATAATGGCAAGATTCCGGGTAACGGGATCCTGCCATTTATTATTCTGCTCTGAGATGCAGCTTGCTTCTATTGTGTTATCCAAAGTAACATTTGAAATGACATAGTCTATTTAGGGCATGCGGTAAAGCCCCATACAAACAGGGTGGAGGGCTGGGAATGGATCATGTCGTCTCAAAGAGGGTTCTATGTTTCCTCAGTTGCGATGGCAATCCAGTAAAACTCTGCTTATCGACCAAGGATGCTCACCAATAGAATTTCCCTGAGCATCAATTAGCTCATCCACCCCTCCTGAATATGTTTTGATGAAACCGTCTTTGGCATAGTAATCGAATAACTCATCTGGCTCTTCCATCTCAAGTGTCCTGGATTTGCGTACGTGGCATGTGTAATTGCCGTTTGGCACATTCACTTTCGCTCTGGGCATAATCGTGTATTCCATTTCCAGACTGTTAGTATTCGGCCCGTAAGTCCACTGAGTGCCTTCCTTGCAGATACGAGGGAGCAGCAATTTGGGAGTTGCCAGCCACACTTCTTCCTTGGAGTCGCCTATCAGCATACCACAGCTGAAGGGACTGAAAGAACGGCCTAATTTAGTCCCCTTAAAAGGAGGAAAGTGATAACCGAGCTTCCATCCGAGTTGGTATAAACCATCGGAACGATTCACCACAATATCGTAACCTATCTCATGTTCGGGATCCGATGAGGACCAATACTCCACGCGATAGCAGGGCTCACCCTCCGGGCTATCAATCTGATCGGCGACTTCTACGTATATGGTATCTATCTCAGTTACTTCTTGTTGCAGGTTAATGTTATAGCCTTGAAAGGTATGGAGCAGGGTCCAGGTGTTACCTGTTTTGAGCGGAAAAACATACTTATCATCGTTCTTCTTTTCGGAACATGATGTCACCAGACATAAGATCAATAAACTAAGTACCGCGATAGTTAGATTCTTCATTCTCTTCTCCTAAGTTGTTTGTGACGATAATATTGATCGCTGGATTCTTGTCAAGTTTTGTAGGCTGATGCCCTCAATGGGCTTCGCAGGCTTTCCGCCCACTTGCCACCAACCCGGACTCCTCTTACGTGGCACGCAGGAGGGTGGGAAGAGGGTTCGAACAGCGAGGGAACTCAAGAATGGACACAAATGCCAATATCGAATAGTTCTTGACACCTCAGTCGCCATCCAAGCAAGTGGGAAAAATATCAAAGAGGCTGAAGATTTGAATATATTGCTCGTTTCACCAAAGGCGCAAACCGGAGGCTTGGAAAGCCTGCGCAAGGGTAACCAGATTTTGCAGGGAGTTCTCTATGTGGCAGCCGCTGCCAAAGCTGCCGGACACTCACCGATGGTGGTGATTGCAGACATGGATTCCATTGGTGCGTACATCGCGAAGTATCGTCCTCAAGTTCTCGGAGTGTCATGCGTGACTGCCACATATCCCATAGCCCGGGACCTGCTAAAATACGTGAAGGGACATTATCCAGGACTCAAAACCATCATCGGCGGACATCATGCCACCTTTATGTACAGAGAAGTGCTGGCCGAAACTGGAGTGGATTATGTGTGCCGGGGCGAGGGCGAGGAGGTTTTCCCCGCACTTTTGGCAGCTCTGGAAGCAGGTGTTACATATCCAGAGATTGAAGGAATCGTCTTTTACAAGAATGAGCATTATCATAATGACTCGAAAATCGCCATAATTGATGAGATCGAAAGTCTGCCCAAAATCAGTCGCGATTTGGTGGATCCCGGGTTCAGCTTTTCGCCCAAGATCGTCTCATCCCGCGGTTGTCCCCATCGTTGCTCTTTTTGTTCCATCTCAGCCTTTTACAACGGCAAATACCGTCAACGCAGCGTGGACAGCGTGATCTCAGATATTAAGGATTACATCGGCTGGGGATACGATACTTTCTGGTTTCATGATGATAACCTCACTGTGGATACCAAGTGGGTCTATGAGTTTTGCGATCGACTGGAGCAAGAACAGCTCAAGATCAAATACAACTGCATGAGCAGAGTGGATACCATCGTCAAACACCCAGATCTGCTGCGCAGAATGGCCGAAACCGGATGCAGTTTGGTCTGCATCGGCATCGAAAGCGGCATCCCTGAAGTGCTGGAGCGCATGCACAAGAAGCTAAAGATCAGCGATGTCATGAAAGCGATCAGGATTATGAACAGCCTGTCACTCAGTCATAATTGGTACATGATCTTGGGCAGTGGCGATGAGTTTGACACCCCCAAACACATCGAGCAGAATATCCGCTTTTTCAGTTCTCTCCCCTTCGGCTATGTGCTGATCTCCATCCTCACTCCCTTTCCGGGTACCGAGCTGTATCAAAAACTCCACAGCGATGGCAGGATCCGCCACTTCAATTGGGAGGATTATGACGTTACACACTGCGTTTATCAACCTCTGGGGATGGATCACCAAGCCCTGGAACGCTATCTGCCCAAGGCCTATCTCAGAGTATACTTAAGTAAAGGCTGGCGCTTGATCCCGCTCTTTTTACAGAGTTTCAAACGCAAAGCCATCCGCCCCGGCATGATTTTCGCCGCACTCCGGGTGATGGCAGCGAACGTGTTCCTGGGCAAGGATATGCATTCTGCATTGAGGAAGAGGTAAGGGTTGGCATTGCAGCCAAGATGCTCTATAAGGGCACAATAGATAAATATATGCGCATCAATGACAATATTGGCCGCTGACCAGGACAATGATCCCACCAGGGCGATGAAAGACCGCTGTGTATCCACAAAAGTCTTGACAGCTACACGATTGCCAGAAATCATAGCGCATCCTGAAATGGGAGGAAAAGATGAGAAGAGCATACCTGTTTTTGTTGGTGTTATTACCCGCCTTGATCTTTGCTCAGGGCTTGCAACAAACCATACCCGGTGATCCCTTTCCCGATGATGAATACACAGAGTCTGAAGAGACTGAATATGGCATGACGGGCAGGGTCGGCACGGTTACTCACAATGGCATATCTTATTCTCAAGTGCGCTTGATGCCGGAGATTATCCTGGGCAAGTTTGGCTTTGGGCTGGATATTGACCTTTTGATCGATGCAGAGGGCAAGGTCTATCAAGATACTTGGGACGACTGGGAAGATTATGTAAACAAGATCTTTTACATCCGTTACGGCGGCCGCCGTGATCCTTTCTACTTTAAGATCGGTTGCATTCCCGATTACACCCTGGGACACGGCCTGATCTTTGACCACTATTCCAATATGCTGCTTTATCCTTCAGAGAAAAACGTAGGCGGCTATATTGGCGTAAATACGCCCTTCTCAGGCGCGGGTTTTGAAGCTTTTACCCACAACATCTACAAGAATGAGATTCTTTCTGCGCGCGCCTATCTCAACCCCCTGGAGTTTACCGACATTCCCATGCTGAAAAGCCTGAGACTGGGGGCAAATGTGGGTATTGACCGCAATCAATACGGCAAATATCCCGATGATGACGGTGATAATGTCCCCGATATTTATGACCGTTTCCCCAATGATTCAAATGCCTGGCTGGATTCGGATTTAGACGGAATCGCCGATGGCTTCGATGTGGATATCGATGGAGACGGTGATATCGATCATCCGGACGTCAATAGCCATGTGGACGCCACTTTCCCAAATATAACCAATTATTATCCAGACTATTCTTTTGACACTGCCGTATATCCCAATCGCGCCACAGTGTATCCCGATGAAAAGGAACTTGCCATTTATAGCGTGGATTACACTCTCCCTCTGGTCTCCACAGACCAATTTAGCCTGGAGCATTACGGTGAATACGCCACCATCGACAAACATGGCAGCGGCATTATCTTCCCCGGTTTTGCCGGCAAGTTCTTCATCTTCGACGCCCGGCTGGAATTCCGTAATTTCGGCGATAACTTCATCCCCGGATACTTTGATCGACTGTATGATGAACAGCGAGCTCAGATGATGGTGATTCGGGATAGTTTGCATACAAATTACAGCCTTGGTACCAAAGAAGATCTTATCGATATCAGCAAAGCTTCCCTGGGTTGGTTTGGATATTTGAAGGCCAATATCGCCAATATCGGCTATGTGAAAGTGGCATATCAAGATATGTACGGCGACAAAATGACCACAGGTAAATCCTTGTGGGCAAATGCCACCGCCACTCCTGCCATGATCAAGAACCTCAAAGAAGCAGGTGTGTACTATTCTCAAGCCCACGTGCGCTACATCGATTTCATCCATCCCCGCACTTCCAGCGCCGCCTTGGCGGGTAAAGTGGTTTACGAGATTTCTGAATCCACCGACATGGTCGCCCGCTATAGCGAGACCTATTCAGACGTCAATGGCGACGGCAAGATCAAGGGTAATGACGAAATCATCAGCGCCTTTGCCGTGGGCGTGGAGTTCCGTTTTTAAGGGGCTTCCCCAGAGATCAACAGATGCGCCGAGAGGAGGCATAACATGCCCCTGAGCTGTAGCGAGAAAGAGCTAAGGCTGATCAGGATACTATTGACCATTATCGCCATCCCGGTGGTGGTGGTGATCTTTCGCACCCTGAAGTCGATCTTTATCCCCCTGGTTTTTGCCATCTTTCTCAGCTTTGTCTTTGCCCCCCTCACATCGTGGATGCGCCGGAAAAAGATACACATCAGCCTGGTGATGATAACCCTTTTAGTGATCATCATCATGCTGATGCTGGGCTCATTTCTGATGCTAAGTGCTGCTGCCAATAGCCTCGCCACCGGGTTCCCACGCTATCAAAGCAGCATCGTGATGCGAGTGCAGGAAGGTCTGCATCATTTTGATGAGATCTCTGCCAAACTGGATATCGCGGCAGCTCCCTTCAATCGCTTGGACCTCAGCCAGATCATTGCTCCAGGAGGATTCTCGATCTCGGGAGCCATCTCAAATCTGATGTCCACCACCATCGATATCGGTTGGAACTTCATCCTGATCATGATCTTTCTGCTCTTCATCGTAGCTCAGGATGGACGCCTCAGCTCCAAGCTGCAGAAGGTTTTGGGGGATAGTGACCGGTTGCGCACGAAAGACACTCTGGCAAACATCCAGCATCAGATTCAACGTTATCTGCTTACCAAGACCGTGATCAGTCTGCTCACCGCGCTGATTGGAATGGGGCTGATGATAGCCTATGGAGTGGATTTTGTGATCGTATGCGGTATTCTGCTCTTTGTACTGAATTTCATCCCCAATATTGGCAGTATATTTGCCAGCGGGATCCCGATGATTATCTGCTATATGCAGAGCGGCCTGGATCTTCGCACCATCAGCTTTAGCCTGCTCATTATCATGACCCAGATGCTCTTTGGAAATGTGATCGAACCCAAAGTACAAGGCGACAGAATGAACCTCAGCCCCATTATGGTGCTCATTTCCCTCATCTTTTGGGCCTGGGTGTGGGGAATTGTGGGTATGGTGCTGGCTGTCCCCATTACCTCTGCCATCAATATTATGCTCATTCAGATTGACGATAAAAACCTCATATCTGCCATCATCAGCAGTTGAGAGACAAGGAGATCCTCATGCCATACTATTCACCCTGCGGCATCAATTGCCAGGATTGTGAAGCTTACATAGCCACTCAAAATGAAGATTTGGAAGTCTTCAAGAAACATCAGGCAAACTTCCGGGAACAATTTGGGAAGGATATCAGCATTGAGGAACTGCATTGCGACGGCTGTATGGCAAGCGGGCGTAAAATCGGCTTTTGCGATCAGTGCCAGGTCCGGCTCTGCTGTATCCAGAAGGGCTACCAGAATTGCGCTGAGTGCGCAGATCTACCCTGCGAAAAGGGTAGCTTCATCTGGGTGGAGGGCTCCCAGTCTCTGGCAAATCTGAAGTCCCTGCAATAGATA
>JAEWNJ010000059.1 GCA_023392795.1 Candidatus Cloacimonadota bacterium | reverse complement strand
GTAAAGTCTATCCCGCGTTCCTGCAATCTGCTATCGATATATGGGAAGTGTCGCTTGAGCTGGTCTCTGGGCACTTTGGTGGCATCGAGCCAGCAGTATTTCTCTCCGCGACGTTTCAACTCGCTATCGATGGCGCGGGACACAATGTCACGCGGAGCGAGGTTACCCTTGGGATGATAGTTTTCCATAAAAGAGCTTCCGTCGCTGAGCCGCAATTGAGCGCCTTCGCCGCGCACAGCCTCCGAGACCAGAAAGGTATCGCCCTCGGGACTCCAGAATGCTGTGGGGTGAAACTGCACAAACTCCATGTTGGCCAGCCTGGCGCCGGCGAGTTTCGCCATTGCCATGCCGTCTCCGGTGGCAACCTCGGGATTGGTGTTGTGGCTGTAGATCTGAGCTGCACCGCCTGTAGCCAGCATGGTTTTGCGGGCTTTGAAGATGTCCACATGGTGGCTGGAGGAATCCAGCACGTAAGCGCCCCAGCATGATACGCCGGGGATGAAACCATCGTCATTGGTCACGTGATGCTGGGTGATCAGATCGATGGCAATGCGATTCTCATAGATATCGATATTGGGATTGGATTTGCATTGGTGGATGAGCGCTTCCAATATCTGATGCCCCGTGCTGTCCGCGGCATAAGCTACCCGGCGATGGGAATGACCACCCTCCATTGTAAGTGATAGGTTTTCTAACCTCTGATCGTAGCTATCGTCCCGGCGCGTGAAGTCTGTACCCAGATTCACCAGGTACTGGATCAGTTTGGGACCTTGCTCGATGATTTGACGGATCACTTGCTTTTTGCCCAATTCCGCGCCAGCGGTGAAGGTATCCTCGATATGTTCGGCGAAGCTATCACCAGCATCCAGCACAGCGGCGATGCCGCCCTGGGCATACTCGGTGTTACAATCGTTGAGCCCGCGTTTGGTAACAACAGCTACTTTACCTTTATTGGCTGCCTGCAGGGCAAACACCAAACCGGCGATGCCACTGCCTAAGACGAGATAATCGTATTCATAAGTCATAGTTCTGTATCCCCTTCAGGGATCTGAAGCCCCATCACAATGGCATCTTCAGGGGGTTCATGATAGTAGTTTTTGCGAAAGCCAAGGCTCTGGAACCCCATTTTATGATATAGAGAAATGGCGGTCTCGTTCGATCGGCGAACGTCCAGATAAAAGTAGCGCACGCCTTCGTTTATCAGAAATTGCATGCTGTTCTTGAGCAGCTTGTAGCCATAATCCCTTCCCCGAAAATCGGGGTCAATGGCAAAGTTGATGATCACGGCTTCGTCAATCGCAGTATGGTAAAAGATATAACCGATCACCTGCCCTGAGACTTGCAACACCCATGAATGGGGGAGCAGAAAGTCTGTAAAGGCTTCTTTCGGCCAGGGATCTACGAAGGCACGCTGTTCTATTTCACATACGGCAGGAAAGTCCTTTTCCTCCACCGGCCGCAGCTCGAGCATCATAATGGTCTTTACATCTTTTCCGGCGCGGAGATACCCATCAGATCAAACACAATTGCCATCACGGTCTTTGTGGAATCCAACAGCAGCAAACGGGCATGCGACAGATCTTTGGATTTGGCGCTGATGATCTGATATTTGGCGTAGTAACGGTGGATCATGGCCGCCAGCTCTTCCAGATAGGTGCTCAGGCGGTGAGGCTCTCTGTGTACTGCGATCAGGGTCAGCAGCTCCGGGAGGTCAGCCAGCTTCTGAATGATGGCCAGTTCTTCAGGCTTGGTGAGCTTTGTAATGAGTTCCTGTTTAAAGCTCTTGGGCCACAGCTTGTCCTTGCGTGCTTTCTTGATGATGCTGCAGATTCTGGCATGAGCATACTGGCAGTAATAAACCGGGTTCTCATTGTTTTGCTGTAGCGCCAGCTCCAGATCGAAGTTAAGATGGGCATTGGCTTTACGCGCAATGAAGAAGTAACGTGCGGCATCCTTGCCCACCACGTTGATCAGGTCGTCCATAGTCACGATCTTGCCCGCGCGTTTACTCATCTTCACGCGTTCGCCGCTTTCAAAGAGGTTTACCTGCTGCAAGAATATGATCTCCAGCATGTTGTCATCGTAGCCCATGGCCTGAAAAGCCGCTTTGATGCGGGGTACATAGCCGTGATGATCGGGGCCAAAGACGTCGATCAGAGTGGTAAATCCCCGTTGAATCTTGGTGAGGTGATAGGCCAGATCAGGCACAAAATAGGTGATCGAACCGTCGGATTTCATCAATACGCGGTCCTTATCGTCGCCATATTTGCTGGATGCGAACCAGATGGCATCTTCCTTTTCGTATGTGCAATCGGCTTCTGTGAGGTAAGATAGCACTTCCTCCACCACGCCTTCCGCACGCAGGGTTTTTTCCGATACCCAGCCGTCGAAGACCACGTCAAAGCGTTCCAGAGAGGTTCTTTGCATTTCCAGGAGCTCAGTGAGCGCGAATTCTTTCAGGTGATCGATGCGATCCTTTTCGGTCATCATAAACACCCTGATGCCCTCGGTAGCGTTCAGCTTCTGGGCCAGGTGCTTCACATATTCGCCGTGATAGGCTTCGTAGGGGAAGTCGCCTATTTTATCGCCCTGCAGCTCGCGCAGACGCAATTCCAGAGATTCGGCCAGGATATCTACCTGATTGCCGGCGTCGTTGATGTAAAACTCCCGGGCGGGGGCGTAGCCTACGCGTTTCATCACCCGGTAAAGAGTATCACCAAACGCTGCTGCTCTGGCACTTACGATATTAAGGGGTCCAGTGGGATTGGCGGATACAAATTCCAGCAATATCTTTTCCCCCTGGCCAAATTCCTGCACGCCATAGCTTTCACCCTGTTCATGGATATCCCAGAAGATGCGCTGGAAAAAAGCGGGGGAGAGGTGGAAGTTTATAAAGCCGGGACCGGCGATTTCCACCTTTTTGTAGTCTTTATTCTTCTTTAGTTCTTTGATCAGGGCTTCTGCCAGTACTTTGGGCGCTTTTTTATTCTCTTTGGCCAAAATCATGGCGCAATTGGTAGAAAAGTCTCCGTGCTCAATGTTGTTCGGTATCTCTACCGTATATTCCTTATCATGCGAGAAGCCCAGGTGTTCCAGACACTTTGTCACATGATTGTGAATGATTTCCTTGATCATTGTATGTCCTCTTCGGGTTTACGGCTTTTCACCTTCTCAAAAAGCTCGTCTATCTTGTAGTGATCTCTGGTTTGGGGCAGGAAGATGTGGACGATTACATCGCCCAGGTCGATCAGAATCCATTGGGCACTATCCACGCCTTCTTTGCTCAGCACGCTTAGTTTATGTTCTTTCGCCATTTCGATCAGGTGATTGGCAATGGCCTTGTTATGCAGATCGGCATTCCCTTCACAGACTACGATAACGTCTGTGTAGTCAGTTTTCCCCTGCACTTCATAGGTGCGGATGTTTTCGGCTTTCTTATCGTTTAGCCATTCAAGGATGGCCTGGTATTTGATATTGTCCTGCAATATCTCCTCCACGTTTATCATTTGATGTAGGATTCGTAATCGCGGCCCACGATGATGTCAAAATCGGCGCTGTGATACTCGTTCTGCGCGCTGGTCCACCGTGTGATGCCGGTCATCTTTTGTAGTCTTTTCAGGTCCTGCATATCTCCCTTGCGGATCACGATGATGGATTTATCGTAGATCGGGCGGGGAGTATCCCCCAGACTAACCACTTCTATGTTCTTCTGCGATATCGCCGCGGCAAATTCGGAAGCCAACTGTTCAAAACCGCAGCCGTTCAAAATCACCACTTTGATGGCCGGAAGCTGATCCTCGTCGTAGCCATCGCTATCTGGGGCAGGACTGTGTGACCTAACCAGGATCAGATAACCTGCCAAAACTGCAGCTACAATCAGGATCAGAGTAAAAAGGCGACCTTTTGTGAACCACTTTTTTTGGGGGCGGCTACTTGTCAAATCAAGATCTTCATTCATCCTTGGTTCCTGATGGCCAGAATGGCTTCTTTCAGCTTGGAGTAACTGCTCTCAAACGCTTCGGGGATCACCCTTTCACCGCAAACCACACTCATAAAATTGCTATCCCCATTCCAGCGGGGTACCATGTGGACGTGCAGATGCTCCGCGATGCCAGCACCGGCTGCGTTGCCCAGGTTCATGCCGATGTTTATCCCATCTGGATGATAGACTCTTTCCAGAGCCTGCTCGCAGATGCGGACGGTGTCTGCCACTTCGTGCCAGGTGTCGCGCTCCAGCTCATTCAGTGTGCTTTTGTGGGCGTAGGGTACGATCATCAGATGCCCGTTGTTGTAAGGATAACGGTTTAGCATCACGTAGCATAGCTTTCCCCGGTCCAGGATCAGGTTCGCTTCATCGTCGCCCAGCGAATTGGCGCGGCACATCACGCAATCAGTGGCTTTTTCACCCAGGATGTAGTCAATCCGCCAGGGTGAATAGAGGTATTGCTTAGTCATAATCCTCTTCGTCGATCACTCTGCTGCCAAAATCCAGGATCTCGCGTTCTTTGATGAAACTGTCCACCACGACGTTGTGCCCCATTAGGATGCTATGATCACTGATCACGGCGTTTTCCAGATAGCAATTGGGACCCAATACCGCTCCCTGGCTGATGGTGCTCTTGCCCTTTAATACGCACCCCTGCCCAATCTCCACATCGGCTTCGATCTCCACGTCGTCCCCGATATAGATGGTGGCGGGATTATGCATCATGACGCCGCTATTCAGCCATTTCCTGCGGATGTTATCCACATACACGTCTTCCAACTGGGCGAGCTGTTCCTGAGAGTTTACCCCGGAAACCTCCATTAGATCTTCCAGGATCACGTTCGATACTTTTTCTCCTGCATGATAGAGGATACTCAAAGTGTCAGTGAGATAATACTCGTGTTGCTCGTTGTCGTTACTTATCCGGGATAGAGCATCAAAGAGCCTGGCCTTATCAAAGCAGTAAATACCGGTGTTAAACTCCCCAATCTTGCGCTGCTCCTCATTGGCGTCCTTGTATTCCACGATCCCGCAGATGTTCCCCCGCTCGTCGCGCAGCATTCTGCCGTATTTGCCGGCATCGTCCAACACTGCGGTCAGCACGGTAGCTGCGGCACCCGTGGCCTTGTGCTCATCATGCAGCTTGCGCACCGTATCGGCACTGAGCAGTGGCACATCTCCACACAGGATCAGGACATCTCCCCGGAAATCTGCCAGACTCTTATCTGCCATCATCACGGCGTGACCCGTGCCAAGCTGTTCAGTCTGTTCCACAAATACCAGGCGATCGTCTTCCTCCAGGCAGGATACCACAGTTTCCTTTTTCCAGCCCACCACTACCGATATTCTTTCGGCATTCAGGGCCAGAGCTGTATCTACTACGCGCTGCACCATCGCTTTGCCGGCGATGGGAAAGGTTACTTTGGCACGCTCGGATTTCATCCGGGTGCCCTTACCGGCAGCAAGTACTATCGCTGCTAGTGCTTTCATTTATTTCCTCCGGGTGAGCCAAGTGCTTCCAGCAGCTCACTCATAGTCTTATGATATACGGGATGGATCTGCTCCGGAATCAATTCGCAGAGCAGTTTCAGGGCAAATTCCCTATTATGAAAGTCGTAATGCGGTATCTCAAGATGCTTCACTTTGATCACCAGATCTCCCGCCAGGAGGATATCGATATCTATGCGGCGCGGGCCCCATTTGAAGCCCCTGATCCTGCCTCTTTGCTCTTCAATGCTCTGCAGACGCAGCAGTAAAGCCTCCGGGGCGAGCTGGCTCTCTATCTCCAATACCTGATTGAAGAAATCATCCTGCCTTTCGTAGCCATAAGCTTTGGTGATGGCCAGAGACGACTTTCTGAGCAGAGTGATATCTTCTTCTGCTGCGATCAGATCCACAGCTTTGTTGATCTGCAGTTCTGGCTCATCCATGTTTGATCCCAGGATCAGGTGATAGATCACATGCGAGTCCTTAGCACTTCCACTTCCACGCTCTTCAGGCTGCCCTGGATGGGCACGGATGGTTTCTGGATGCAGATCTTTACTTCCATAATGAGCGGATAGCCGTGTAGCAATTTGTTGGCAATGGCATTGGCGCAGTTTTCCAGGAGCTGAAAATGCTGCTCACGATCTTCCATGATATCCCGAATATCATCGTACACCTTGGTGTAATCCACCGTGTCTTCCAGGTTGTGGATTTTGGCATCCAAAGCAGGGTCCGTGTACAGAGTGGCAGAAACGATGAATCTCTGTCCCAGGCGGCGCTCTTCGTCGTGGACTCCGTGAAAGCCATAAAAGACCATTTCATTTAGACGTATCTTCAAATCTTCCTCGCGATCTCGACCTTGATTTTACCACCCAATGAGCGGTCACAAAGCCGTAATATTAAAAAGCTAAGCGCCATGGTGCCAAAAGCAAACAATATGCTGATCAATTCAGAGAACCACAAGCTTGCCAGGATGAACCCCAGAAAGAGAAAGAACACTGGCAGCCCGAAGATGAGCATGCTGGCTATGATCCTTCCACCTTCTGCCACATATAGCTCCACTTTGTCACCCACAGCCAGAGGCAGATCGCTCTGTAGATGAAACACGGAGGGCGTACTCTTGGAAAAACACATCCCCCTTAGCGCGCAGGATTTACATCCCCCGCCTCTCTGGATTTCCACGCTCACGGCATTGCCCTTTACCGCCGTAACGATTCCCACATCTTGCTGTTCTTCAGTCATTTGCCGTCTCTCAGAATGCTTTGGATGATATTGGTGCTGGAAAGCCCTTCGCTAAAGCCAAGGCTCTTTACCTGGCCTCCCCTGGCCAGCACGATGTCCGAGCCCACGATGCTGGACACAGGCCAGTCACCGCCTTTTACCAGAATGTCGGGCTGCAGAGCTTTGATCAGCTCATAGGGGGTATCTTCCTCAAAAATGCACACATAGCTGATGGATTCCAGGGCAGCAAGCACCATAGCGCGTTCATCCTGCTTGTTTATGGGACGGGAAGGACCTTTAAGGCGCTGTACGGAGCTATCGCTATTCAGCCCCAATACCAGGATGTCGCCCAAAGCCCTGGCTTCCTCCAGATACAGCACATGGCCCGCGTGCAGCAGATCAAAGCAGCCATTGGTGAAAACCACTTTACGCCCCTTCGCTCTTTGGGACTCCAGGCTTTCCAGGAGGGTGGGCAAGGTAACGATCTTATCGCGCAGCATGGATGTATTCCAAAATCTCGGCAGCAGAAGCGCTGGCTGTGCCCATCTTGCCACAAACGACTCCCGCGGCGTTGCTGGCAAAGGCTGCAGCATCAGCGATTTCCGCGCCGGCGGCATAGGCCAGACTGAGCGCGCTGATCACGGTATCTCCGGCACCGGAGACATCAAACACTTCGCGGGCAAGGCTCGGCAAATGCAGGGCTTGTACGCCCCTGCGGAAGATGTACATCCCTTTAGAGCCCCGAGTCACCACCAGATGTTTCATGCCCATGCGTTCCAACAGTGCTGTGGCTGCGGTAAAGAACTCTGGCTCACTCTCGAACTTCTGCCCCAGATTGCTCTGCAACTCGATATAATTCGGCTTAAAGATATCCACTCCTTCATAGGCAAAGAAGTTCTTTTGCTTGGGATCCACACTCACCGGGATTCCCAGTTCGCGGCAGAGCTGCAGCACCTGGGCTATGAGTTCCGGACTCAGCAGACCCTTGTTATAATCCTCGATAATCAGCATATCTGCAGCCTTGAGGTGGCGCTCCAGCTTTGTCTTTACCAATGCGGCGATCTCCGGGCTGAGGTAATGCGTATCCTCGTGATCGATGCGCACGATTTGTTGATTCGCCGCTCCGATCCTCGTCTTGATGGTGGTTTTGCGGCTAGCATCCTTGATCAATCCCGAGGAATCCAGGTGATTGGTGCTGAAGAGTTCCTGCATCTTAGTGCCGTTGGGGCCGTTTCCGATCAGACCAATGGCCATCACGTTCGCGCCCAGGGCACCGAGGTTCAGGGCAGCATTGGCTGCTCCGCCCAGGCGGTATTCCTCCCGGTTGATCTCAATCACCGGAACCGGAGCTTCTGGCGATATTCTCTGCACTTTACCCCATTGATAGCTATCCAGCATCATATCACCCAGTACCACCACGTTCAGGTCTTTGAATCTGGCGCAAAGCCCAGAGAAATCAGGCATCTTTGGCATCAGCCACTCCCAGGGGATAATCCCCGTTAAAACAGGCGAAACAGTAATCATCGGGATTATCAACGCACGAACGCAATCCTTCGATGGCTATGTGTTTCAGACTATCCACTTCCACCCTGGCTTGGATCTCGTCCATGCTGTAGCAGTTTGCCACCAATTCTTTGGGGCTGGGTGTATCGATGCCGTAAAAACAGCTATATCGCACTTGTGGGCTACCGATGCGCAGATGAATCTCTTTGGCTCCGGCAGATTTGATCAGGCGCACGATCTTGCGGATCGTGGTACCGCGCACGATGCTATCGTCGATCAGGACGATCCGCTTGTCCTTAAAGAAATTTGGCAACACGTTAAACTTCTGCCGTACGCTTTCATCGCGGATGGTCTGCTCCGGCTTGATGAAGGTGCGTCCGATGTAGTGATTTCGGATCAAACCCAGGGACAAAGGGATGCCCGAGGCATTGCTATAGCCCAGTCCGATGAAATTCGATGAATCGGGCACGGGGACCACATAGTCCGCTTTCAGTCCTTTATCCATCTCTGCCAGAGCCGCGCCCAGCTTTTCACGCACATGAAATACATCCTCGCCAAAGTGAAAACTATCCGGTCGGGAAAAGTAAATATGCTCAAATATGCAATGCTGCGGACGCTTCACTGTGCGGTAGAGATCAGGATCGTTCTCGATCACCCTGATGCCGTCTTCACTAACCTTCACGATCCCTGCGGGCGGAATCTCTCTGCGATCATATACACCCAAAGTATCCAGCGCGCAGCTCTCTGAGGCTACCACCACCGTGCCGTCCTCCATCTTGCCCCACACCATGGGACGGATGCTGTGCGGATCGCGGAACATATACATGGCGTCGCGAGTGCAAAGCACTGTGGAATATGCTCCTCTGATCTCCCGCATGAGATGATGGATGGCTTCGATGATCCCTTCACCCTTGCGCATCACCTGCCAAGCGATGTATTTCACCAGCAGTTCGCCGTCGTTATCGCTCTTGAAATAGACGTTTTCCTTTTCCAGAAAGGCGCGCATGGCGTTGTAATTTACCAGATCGCCATTGGAAGCCAGTCCGTATGCCGGCCCCGCAAGAGTCTCCACCACATGCGGCTGGGTATTGAACTCCGTGGCTGACCCCTTGGTGGGGTAGCGTACATGTCCGATGGCGATTCTGCCGGGCAATTCCGCCAGTTTATCCGCGCTAAATACTTCCTTCACCAGACCCATCTTTTTGCGCAGGCGAATAATCCGTCCGTCCGATACAGCCATGCCACAGCTTTCCTGCCCCCGGTGTTGAATGGCAAATAGCCCCAATGCCACCAGCTTGGCGGCGTCTTTGTTACCGTAAACTCCCAATATTCCGCACATCAGGCTTTTCCTTTCCTCGTAAAGCTTATTTTATTCTCATTCCCCCGGATGAGCCGGGCGATGTTTTCTTTGTGTTTATAGATGATCATGGCTACGATCAGAACTACCAGGATCAGCAGCGCGTAATCTTTGTGTGGCTGCCGGAAAATGCTTATCACATTCACCGCCAGCAGACTGAGTGCGGCCATGATCGAGCCCAGAGACACATAGCGTGTGATGGCCACGACCACGATGAAGACCAGAAGCGCGATTAACAGGGAAATAGGAGTGAGGGCGATAAATACACCCGCGGCAGTTGCCACACCCTTTCCACCCTTAAACTTCAGCCAGATGGGGAAGACGTGCCCCAGGATCGCCAAAAGGCCGCAGATCACCACCATCATCGCGCCGCTGCCATATATGCTTTTGGCCAGCAGCACCGCTATGATGCCTTTACTCATATCGAGAAGCAATACGATCAGCCCCACGGCGGTGCCAAATTGTCTCAGGGCATTGGTGGCGCCGATGTTGCCACTACCCTTGCTGCGTATATCGGTCTTGAAAAAGAGCCTCGCCACGATCCAGCCGACCGGGATGCTGCCCAAAAAATAGGCGAAAAGGGGCATCAAATCACTTGCGCTGTTCATCCTCAATCTCTTCCTTGCTGCGTCCTTTAAAGATCAGCTTTATGCTAACTCCTTCGAACTTAAACATCTCGCGGATCTGATTGTTTAGGAACTTACGATAGTTCTCCGTGATCAAAGCCGGAGTATTGCAAAAGAAGATGAATACCGGAGGCTTAACTGCTGCTTGAGTTATGTAAAAAATCTTCACATGCCTTCCGGTGGGATGTGTGGGCGGTCTGCGTGCTATGACAGTCTCCATAAACCGGTTCAATTCCGATGTGGGAACCCTCTTTTCGCTTTCCTCCTCGATCCTGGCAACTGCTTCCATTACCTTATGAATGCGTTGATGCGTCTTGGCTGAGATGAAGATCACCGGGGCGAACTGCAGGAAGGGCATCTCATAATGCAGGTTTTTGATGAACTTGCCAGTGCTGCCGGTATCCTTTTCGATCAGATCCCATTTATTGAAGACGATCAGGATTTCCTTCATTTTGCGTTGGGCATAGGAAGCTATCTTCAGGTCTTGCTGCGAGATCTCTTCGTTGGCATCCAGCACCAGCACCACGATATCGCATCTATCCACCGCTTCGATGGTGCGCATCACGCTGAAATATTCCACTCCATAGGTCACTTTGGTCTTGCGTCGCAATCCGGCAGTATCGATCAACACGTATTCTTTGCCGTGATAGCGGAAAGGGCTGTCGATGGAATCACGAGTGGTGCCGGGGATATCGGTCACTATCTGCTTTTCGTCACCCAATAGCAGGTTCACGATCGAGGATTTTCCCACATTCGGTTTGCCCACCACGGCGATGCGAGTAGCCTGTTTGGGTTCTTCGATCCCTGCGTCCATGGTCTCAGGCATCATCTTCACCAGTTCATCCAGGAAATTGCCGGTGTTTCTGCCGTGCGAAGCCGAGATGGGGAAGGCATCGGCAAAGCCAAGCTGCAGAAAGTCATACACTTCCCATTCCAGCTTTTCGCTATCCGCTTTGTTTGCCACCAAAAACACCTTATCACGGTGGGGGTACAGAATCTTGGCGATGGCTTTGTCCAGATCGGTGCATCCCGTCTGGGAATCCACCATAAAGATGATCACATCGCTCTCATCGATCGCCAGCAGGGCCTGATGCATGATCATCTTGTCCATGGGCTCGCTGGAGTCATACACGATGCCGCCGGTATCGATGATCTTGAAGACCTTGCCGTTCCACTCAACGTCTTCATACTTGCGATCCCGCGTGATCCCGGCCTCAAAATCCACGATCGCGGTGCGCTTGCGGGACAAACGGTTGAACAAAGTGGACTTTCCCACGTTGGGTCGGCCCAGAATAGACACTATGTATTTTCTCATTAGTTTACTGCCTTAAATTTCAATTTGTTGTAGCTTTTTTCAAAGGGCTGTTTTTGTCAATGGCTGATTGCGTAGCGCAGCTATCCGTAACGCAGCTTTCCGTAACGCAGCTTTCCGTAGCGTAGCTTTCCGAAGCCACGACCCCTGGTCTCTTGCTTACACCACCCACCCTGAACTATCGTGCACCATCGTAGCACTTGAATGTTACGTAACGATGCTTTCCGAAGCGCCAGTGAAATTGGGGTGGGAAGCTCTGCTTGCCACAAAGGCCGCAGGCCTTTTCAAATAAGCAGTTTAAGCCAGTTCTGCCACGCAGGAGCACAGCCCCCCCCCTTGCTCTGGGATTGAACTTCAAACCTCTTGCTATCTTGTAGTTGATACGCCACTCATACACCGGTCATACACCGGTCGTACAATCGTATGACCGGTGTATGGGAGGCTCATAAGATGCGTATGAAGCTCAAGATAGGAAGATCATGGAACCGGTTGAGGATTGTTTAAAAGGATCACCTTCAAACCAAGTGGCTAAAGTTTGGCGGAGCGATTCTGTAGATGGGTTCCATCTCGATCAGCCTATAGATCAAATCCTGTAGACGGCGGTTATGTACAATCTGAAAATCATCAGTCTTGTTTGGGCTTCAGTTGTTTAAATCATGCCTACCCACTCGAGTTGGAAGAGAGCCTTCTTTTCTCCATGAGCATCAATGTGTCAGGATTATCTTCATCCTCCGCAGAGCTTTGGCTTTGATGTAGCGTACACGTTCCACCCGCATCCCCATTATCCGGGCGATTTGTTTCAAGCTGAGTTTATCTTCAAAGCTATAGCGCAGGATCAATTCTTCGGTTTCAGGCATGTCTTCGGGCAGATTCAACCGCTTGGGGGTATCATCTATCTGCCCTTCAGACGGATCGGGGATCTTCTCCTCATCCGGGTGTAGCTCCAGGATTTCATTGGTCTGGAGGGCACTCAGGATACGTTTGCGGATGTGGTACCAGGCAAAAGTGGAAAACTGGGTGCCGCGGGAGGGATCAAAGGAACGCGCCGCGTCAATCAGTCCGATGCAGCCTTCTTGCACCAGGTCTTCAAAGGGCAATCCGTGGTATTTCGCCGCGATGCTTTTGACCAAAGGCAGATAATCGGCTATGATCTGGTCTTCATTCATTGAGGAATGCAGATGCGAAAGCTGGAGCCCTTGCCTAAATCGCTGTCCAGCTCTATCTTACCCTGATGCGAGAGGACGATGTGTTTCACGATCGAGAGCCCCAAGCCGGTGCCCCCGGTGCTACGTGAGCGGGAATGATCCACAGTGTAAAAACGTTCAAAAACTCTGGCCAATTGCTCTTTGGGAATGCCTTTGCCGCTGTCTTTCACGACTATGATCAGTTCCTGGTCTTCCCGGCGGGCTGTCACTGTGATTCCACCAAAGGCGGTATAACGGATGGCATTGTCGATCAGGTTTACCATCACTTGTTCCATGCGGTAGGGATCCAGTCTTGCCCTCAGGTCTTGTGGCTCGATCTGGATCTTCAGATACAGGTTCCTCTCTTTCAGCGCAGCTTCAAAGATGCCGGCGATATTGCCCAGGAATGTGGAAAGCGAGATATCCTGCAGCTCTAGCTGGGGAGAACGCTCAAGACGGGCCAGTTGCTCCAGATCGGACACCAGGGCGATCAAACGCTCAGTATGCCGTTTGATGATCTCCAGATAGCGACTGCTCGGGATATCATCCTGCAGTACATCTACAAAGCCTTTAATGGCAGTGAGCGGAGTGCGTAGTTCGTGCGCCACATTGAGCGCGAAATCCTTTTTCATCTGCTCGGTAGCCTTGATCTGATCGATATTCTGCAGGATGAAGATCAGCTTGCCGGCATCGCGGTTTAGCGAAGCCGACAGCAGATAGACGTGTTCACCCAGGGTAATCTCGCTGATTCTGGGCTTTTCCTCATCGCTGACCGCTTTGATCACGCTCAGTAAGTCCGAATCGCGGATCACTTCCCAGCAGTAGTAGTTCTTGTCGCCCTTTGCCAGGGGGAAGAGCTCTTCAAAGACGGGATTGCAGAGTTCGATGCGGCCTGCCAAATCTTGCACCCAAAGCGCATCCTCAATGGAGCTGAGGATCAGTTTAAGCCCGTCTCTGCTTTCGCGGAAACGTTCCACCGCTGCTGCCATGCGGTCCAGCATGTAGTTTGAGAACTCCGCAAGCCCGGCGATCTCCCAGGTCTGATCCTTGGGCATTCGCGAGCTGAGATCCTCGGCGGCAATTTGATCCGCCACATGCATCAGGGATTTGATGGGACGGGTAAGATAGCGGTACAGATACAGCGCGCAGGCCACCCCGCCAAAAAGCAGAAGCGGCAGACTGATGTAAATGGCATAGCCGGATCTTGCCAGCACAAAGCCGAAAAGCGCCACTGCCAGAAACAGAGCGAGCAGGAGGGGCAGGATGCTTTTCTGCTTCAATCCTCCTCCTCGCGGGAGTATTTGTAGCCGATGCCGCGCACAGGCAGGATGTAAGCATCATAGGGTTTGATCTTGTCGCGCAGGTTCTTGATATGCACATCGATGGTGCGGTCGATCACCACTTTGTCGTTTCCCCATAGATAATCCAGCATTTGCGCCCGGGTGTAGACCCAGCCGGGACGCTTGGTAAGTAGCTGCAAGAGTTTAAACTCGGTGAGGGTGAGATCAATCCTTTTCCCGTTCAGGCTGGCTTCAAAGCGATTCAGATCCAGCACCAGACCTTCAGCGATTTCGTACACCCGGCTTTCTTTTTGCCATGACAGCCGTCTCAACACTGCCTTGATCCTCGCTACCAGTTCTTTGGCGGCAAAGGGCTTGGTGATATAATCATCAGCTCCGTCTTCCAGGCCGCTGATGCGGTCTTCGATGCCCACCCTGGCAGTAAGCATCACGATGGGCATGTTTTGATAGCGAGCCTGAGCTCTCAGATCGCGGCATATCTGCATTCCATCGGCGTCCGGGAGCATCAGATCAAGCACCAGAAGGGAAGGCAGAGCTTCATTTAGAGCGGATTTCAGCTTTTCCCACGTTTCGAAACAAGCAGTGGCAAAACCCGCTTTGGACAAACTGATCTCCACCAATTCCAGGATGTCGGTTTCATCATCCAGCACATAGATCATTTCTTTCTGCATCTCAGATCCCCGCATGCCTTACGTCTTCACCCCTCACCAGGTAGATGGTGTTTTCAGCGATGTTGGTGGCCAGATCGGCACAGCGCTCCAGGTTTTTGGCTATGCGTAGCAGATGCAGATAGGATCCGGTGTTTGCGGGGTCCTGCATGATGCTGGCTCTCACCAGATGATATATCTCCCGGTTCAGATCATCCACGATCCGGTCGTTTAGACACACGCTTTCAGCAGCCAATGCGTCTTCATCCATAAAAGCTTTGAGCGCTGTCTGCAGCATCTGCACCGTTGCTTCCTGCATGCTGTTGATCTGCTGTTCCTGCATCTGGTAGCTCGGAATCTTGCGGGCGCTTTGGGCGATGTTAAAAGCCTGATCCCCCAAGCGCTCAAGATCTATGTTTATCCGGTACATCATCAGGATGCGCCGCAGGTCACCCGCTTCGGGTTGATAAAGTGCGATCAGGCGGATGGCTAGCTCGTCGATCTCTTTTTCCAGCGCATTTACCCTGTCTTCCAGTGCGCTTACCCTGCGAAAGCCGCTTTCGGGATCCTGGGTTACCAGCGCTATATTCAGCATGTTTTGGACCATTTCTGCTTCTTCGAGTAGTCTGGTCTTCAGCTCTTCTATTCTTTCACTTTGCATTGTATCTCCTATCATTAAGTATAAGCCGGATCTCGTCCAAATCAATACCCGTTATCCAAAGACCCCGGTGAGATATGCTTCGGTACGTTTATCTTTGGGGACGGTGAAGATTTGGGCGGTTTTGCCAAATTCCACCAGTTCGCCCAGATACATAAAGGCGGTGTAATCCGATATTCTGCCTGCCTGAGCGATGTTATGCGTAACGATCAGGATGCTCACCTGATCCTTCAAGGCCAGGCAGAGTTCTTCGATCCTGGCAGTGGATTGGGGATCAAGCGCGCTGGTGGGCTCGTCCAAAAGCAGTACTTCCGGTGAATTGGCGAGGGCACGGGCGATACACAGGCGCTGCTGCTGCCCTCCCGATAATGCCATGGCGGGGCTATGCAGACGGTCCTTCACTTCGTCCCAAAGCCATGCTGCTTTCAGGCTTTCTTCCACAATGCCCTGGATCTGGCTTCTGGAGTATCTGCCCTGGATATCCAAGCCGAAAGAAACATTTCTGTAGATGGACTTGGGAAAGGGATTGGGCTTTTGAAACACCATTCCCACTTTGGCTCTCAGGCGTGATAGATCTGGCTTGTCCAGATAGATATCCTGATCCCCCACCATGATGGAACCTGATATCTTCAGATCGTCCTTGAAATCGTTCATGCGGTTAAAAGTACGCAGCAATGTCGATTTTCCGCAGCCGGAGGGGCCGATGATTGCGGTCACTTTCTTTTCTTCGATTTCCAGATTGATGTCTTTTAGCACGTGGTTTTTGCCGAAGTGCAGGTTTAGAGAGCTAGTCTTGATCTTTACCATTGTCTTTTCTTCCTTAATCGATATCTGATGATCAGTGAAACAGAACTGATCGAAAGAACCAGCAGCAATAGGATTAGTGCTGATCCATAGGCTATGGGACCTTGTTTGGCAGCGTGAGTACCCTCGGTCATCAAGGCAAAAATATGATAGGGCAAAGCCATCACTTCGTCCGATAGGCTTTTAGGCAGTTGGCGATTGAAAAAAGTGGCGGCAGTAAACATGATGGGCGCGGTTTCTCCGGCTACCCTGCCGGTAACCAGAATTACTGAGGTAAGGATGCCAGGCAGAGCCGTGGGGATAAGCACTCGCAGGATGCTTTGACGCTTGCTGGCACCCAGGGCAAAAGAAGCTTCCATGTAGTCCTGCGAAACTGAGGAAAGCGCTTCATAAGAGGCGTTTATCACGATTGGTAGCGAAAGTACGGCCAGAGTAAGAGCACCACTGATCAGGGATACATCCAGACCCAGCATGTTCACGAAAATCGCCATGCCAAACAAGCCATAAATGATGCTGGGGACGCCCGCCAGAGTGTTTACGCAGATCTTGATGATGCTTACCAAACGGGAGGATTTGGCATACGCAAAGAGCCACACCGCGCACAATATGCCGATTGGCACAGAAACCATCACTGCCAGCAGGCTAAGCCAGAAGGTCCCAACCAGGGCCGGCCAGATGCCGCCTTCGGTCATAGCGGATCGAGGCCCGCTGAAGATGAACTCGAAGGATAGCACTCCAGCACCTTTCAAAAAGATGCTCGTAATAAAGAGTATCAGGAATCCGACACTGCATACTACCGCCGCGTATAGCGCGCTGATCCCGATTTTGGCATATACATCGCGATTCATTTCTTTTTCCCAATTAGTTCAGATAGCAGGCTGAAGGCGAAAGTGACGATGAACAGCACGATGGCAAGGGCAAACAGGGATTGATAATGCAGATCGCGAAATACTGTTTCTCCCATTTCTGCTGAGATGGCGGCTGTAATGGGGCGCACCGATGAGAATATGCTGGAAGGTATCTGAGCCGAACCTCCTGCCACCATCAATACCACCATTGTTTCTCCCAAAGCTCTCCCGAAACCCATCAATACTGCCCCGATTACACCAGTTTTGGCTGCCGGGATCAAGACTCTGGTGATCGTTTCCCATTTGTTTGCACCCAGGGCAAAGCTGGCTTCCCGGATCGCTTTGGGGATACAGGAGAGGGCGTCTTCACACATACTGCTGATGATCGGTAACACCATCAATCCCAGTATGATGGAGGCAGTAAAGAGGTTCAATCCACTCTCCAAATGAAACATCTGACGGATCAGGGGTGCCAAAAATGCCATCCCAAACAAACCGTAAACCACGGAGGGAATCCCTGCCAGCAGTTCGATCACAGGCTTGCAGATTTCTCTGAAACGGGGAGGAGCTATTTCTGAGATATATATGGCAGAGCCCAAACCCAAGGGGATTGCGATTATCAGCGCACCGAGAGTAACCGAGAATGATCCTGCTATTAGCGTGGCGATGCCGAACTCAGCGTTGGCATGGGTGGGGTACCAGGCAGTGCCAAACAGGAAACTCCGCCAGGAGACAGTTTTAAACAGCGGCAGACCTTCGTAGAATATGCTGAATATGATGCCCGCGAGAGCGATCATCGTGCCAACCGCACAGATCAGCGTGAGCAGGTAAAACAGCGTATCGAGCAGCTTCTTCATGTCATTCCTTCATTCTAGATTTTGGGTAGCAACTGATGCCACTCAAATGGAGCGGGTGAAAGTGTCCAAACAAGAATTCTTAACAAAATGCCCTTTTTGGCCTGAACTATTCCCTGGACCACCTGAACTCCTCCTGAATCCAGTTCAGGTGGAGTCCAGGAGAAATTCAAGTGGAATTCAGGTTCCAAGGGTGTACTTAGTCTATCCGGATAAAGCCATTCTGCTCTACTATCTTCTGGCCTTCAGGTCCCTGGATAAAGCCGATGTAGGCTGCCACGTTTCCGCTCGCTTTGCCATCGGTGTACATATAGAGTTTTCTGGAAAGGGGGTAGCTGCCGTCTTTTACGGTTTTAATGCTTGGCATGATGCCATTTACGGTTACTACTTTTACCTCGTCGTTTACATAACCCAGGCCCGCGTAGGCGATCCCTCCGGGAGTATCCGCAACCGTGCTTACCACAGCGTTGTTTGATGCCAGCATTTGGGCTGAGGGATCCACTTTGGCGCCGCCCAGGGCTTTTTCATTGAATACTTCGAAGGTTCCTGAGGCCACATCGCGGGAGATGATTACGATCGGGATTTTATCTCCGCCCAATTGCTGCCAATTCTTGACCTTCCCGGTGTAGATGTCCTTGATCTGCGCGGTGGTGAGAGCCTTCACTTTATTGGAAGGGTGCAAGACCATCGCGATGCCATCATTGGCAACTGCATAACCGCGGGGATCGATGCCACTGGCTTTGGCGGCACTAAGCTCTTTGGATTTAATCTTGCGGGACGAATTGGCGATATGAACAGTGCCATTTTGCAGCGCGGCAATGCCGACTCCGCTGCCGCCTCCACGCACAGAGATGTTGATCTGGGGATATTTGTCCATAAAGGCTTCTGCAGTGGCCTGCGCGATGGGCAGCACGGTGGTTGATCCGCTGCAGGTGATGGTCTGGCCAAACAAGGGCAGCATCAGGCTGAGGCAAAGTAGAGCAAAAGTAAGTTTCTTCATGATAGTCTCCTTTATCTAGTTAGTTCAGGGTATTGGAAAAGCGCCATTTGAGCTGAGCCATTACCTGCAATTGGTCTTTGGCTCCATCGGCGTATGCAGGCGCGGAATCATCTTCCAGGTAGCTTTTGTTGGTTACATTTAGCTGCAAATTCATCTTAGCTTTGCCGCTGTCGTCGTGCATAAAGTTGTAATTCACTCCGCCGGTAATGGCGTTGAGTTTGTGTTTGGAACTGTCGCTGCGGTCGCTTTCGTCCCACATGTCATAGCGCCCTAAAATCTGCATATCGTACCCGGTGAGGTTTTTCAGATTCAAAGTGGGGAAGATCATGATGCCACTTGCGGTGTAATCACTGGCTGAAAAGCTGTCTGAGTACTTCACATCCTTGACCAGATACTCAGCCATCACATCCATGGGTCCCATCACATAGCGTACCAGTGCATCGGCCAGCATTTGCTGCTCATATTTCGGATTCAGGCTGTTGTCAGTCAGCAGGTTTTCACGCTCAGTAGTATTTGCCATGAAGCTGCCGCCCAGGCTGAGTCCGCTGATTGGGGTAAGGCGGAGATTTGCCAGATAGGCAAAGTCCGTATTGTCTTTCAGCGCGGCACCGGTCTTTTTGTAGCCTTCGCCATTGTAGATACCCAGGGCATAGGATCCCATCCCCGAAGGCAGATAGCCGTTCAGACTCAGGCCGTAATCTGCGGAATTGGCCAGTTTATACTCATCCGAGGGAGCCTTGCCGATCAGCGTGTAATCCCAGTCGTAAATGCTACCGAAATATACCTTTTGCAGCCCAGCACTCAGGGTCATGTCCGCTATTGGAATCCGGTTTGCAAAATCCACATAGGCGTACTTCAGCTTCAGACCTGCTCCGTCACCCACAGCATCTGTGGAAAAGAGATCAATGGTGAAGCGTGCCTTGGTGTCCTCTGAAAACGCAGTTTCCAAGCCCAGATATCCGCGTTCCAGAGCCAGATAGTTCTTGGTTATCTCATCATCGCCGGTGGCGGCGTTGCGTGATTGTTGCATCGTCCAGCGGCTCCAGAATTCTCCGCTCAGCTTGTTGGTTTGTGCCATTGCAATACTGCATAGCGCCAGTATCAAAGTCAGGATCACTAGCTTTTTGTTCATTGGTAACTCCTTTGAAGTCTTTACCCGGATTATAGCCATGAATTGTTAAGATTTGATAAGCTGAATGTCAGTTTTTCTGAATATTGCCATGAAAGCTACATATCTACAGATGAAAGCTAGTGACGCGCGGGAAAGGGATCAGGTTCAGCAGCATTATCCGAGCTCAACGACCCACTGAATGTCAATCATTCACCCTTCTACATCTTCCACCTCATGCTTCAGAGTGCACTGGTTTTCATCCAGTATCCAGACTCAAGCATGAATTCTTGATACTTTGCGTATCTTGGAGTTCTGCATACTCAATTGTGAGTAACATTGTACGTATCCCAAAGAGTAAAAAAAAGCTGAAGGAAGAGGAATACTGTTGCAGGCATTCACCTAAAAATGGGCTTTAATGTGGATAACCACAAGATTTATCTACATATATATTCTGTTAATGTCCCAGGTTTGGTTTTCTCGAACCATGATTCGGGCTTATCCACATGAAAAGGACAACAAACAGTTACGAATTGTGAGTTGTGAATGCTAGCAGCTGATAATTACGCTAACTAGACCTCAATAACATGTGAGTGGCAAAATGATTCAATTCATTTGTTCTTACATCTGGCCGAAGAGATCGATAGAATCTAGCCCATTGGACGACATTATCATAGCATACACATGTAGGGACTTTCCTTCGGTTCGCCCATCCGGGATGCTTGTAACTTTATCGATACATTAAGTACATGCATAAACATGATCGTTCTGTACGAATGAAGGCATAACATCCAAGAAAGACTTGATCTTTGGCAATTGAAGATAAGGCTGTATTAAAGTAGGGGTATGGCACATTACGGTTGTAATTGACAAGTGACGTAAAATAAAAATTGCCTAGATGCGTATGGTGTTTATAATGTTATTAATAGGCACTTTCATGATGGTGCTAAGTCAGTATATGGAGGTTAGGATGAAAATTATATTTGTCTCCAGACTAAGGTGCTGGGTCATGTTACTTTTGGAAGAGGAACGTTGAGTATTAAGTTTGTGTTAGTTTTTACGCTGCATAAGATCAAGCTATGTAGTGCGTTCTTTGAACAATGATAAGCAACCCAAAGAAAGTTTCATGAGGAGAAATCAATGAAACATATTGATGCACAAAACCTTACCCCTCCCCTCCATACGATAATCACTATATTTAATATGGCTAATCAAGCTAAGCACAATATAATTAGCTCTTCAATTCTACGTGGTCTTCCCGTCCTCTTGATGGTTGTGTTTCTAATCAGCTTTTCGATGGCATGGGCAGAACACACTTTTGTGCACGAGATCACTGTTGATCCCTCGTTGCCTATCGTTTATCATACTAATACCCATGATATTGGTGGGGCTATTCATTGGGCATTCAGCAATGACTTAGGAAACACCATTGTTCGGGTAGTAGCAGGAGATTTTCCTTCATTTGTGGCTGTCCCAGCGAACAAAGCAAATCGAGTTGTGAAAGTAGTGGGAACAATGGCTTCAGGTCAATACCAGACAACCATATCTGGAGCTGCAACGCACCAGGCTTTAATTCACATTAGGGACTCTCAGCAGAGACCGGGATCTACTCTTATAATAGAAGATTTGTGTATTCAGGGAGGTCCAGGTGGGATAAAGCTATTTGAGGATTACACTACGATAAACATTGGAGTGTACATAAACCGCTGTAAATTCGAAGGGAATACCATGTGGTCAATCAAATCACCGGTACCAATCAGTGTTACAAATTGTCTATTCGAACCAAATCAAAACTATGCTGCCTGTGAAGGAGCCATATTCATATCTGGCACAGTTCAATCCAATGCATTGCAAACAGCTATAATTAGAGGAAATACCTTCACTGGGCAATACAGCAAGAAAATTATAGATTTGGGTGATTTTGACGGGTTGTCTGCTTGGCATTTTTTAACGCTGCTGATGTGTTAGACAACGTGTTTGACGCGAAACTTGCCAGCAACGGTGAAAGTAATTGGCGTCCCGGAGCCATCGAAGCAGCTGGAGTACAAACCATTAATATAATGCGTAACTTATTCAGAATCAGGACAAACACTAGCCCCGGAGACTTGTTTCAGCTAAGGATTTACGAGCCTCATCGCTGGGAACTTCCCATAGAGGATAAAAAACTTAATGTGATCAATAACACCTTTATTACCAGTGGAACTGATAATAATGTTTCGGCTATGGGGATTGATAAAAGATTCTATTCGGTTTCGATATTGAATAACGTGATCAGTAATCTTAATGGGGCAGCGATCCAGTTCTTTGCCAACAACCTTACTGATTACTCATATCAAGTGCAAAACAACTTGATTCACAATTGCTTGAGCAATATCCTTAATGCTGGTAGCGATAGCGGCTGGGTTGTTAATGGACAAATTAACAGCGATCCTCTCTTGGATAGCAACAATAAGCCGATAATGAACGGCACTGTAACATCTCCTTGTATAGACGCCGGACACCGTGATACGGATAATGATGGAGCACCTTGGGGCTCGACTGCCGGTTATCTAACGGGTGACCCGGATGATGCTGATCCGGATGGGACGCCTTTGGACATTGGTGCTCGTCGTGCCATCCTTCACAAGTTTGAGGATTATATTATTCCCGCAAGCGGAGCCATCAAATGGATGAGCTACCCTGTAGTGAATAACCTAACCTATGGTCAAAATCAAAATGGATCATTTTTTTATCCTATCGTAGATCCCGATATATTGGATTGGGTGCAATGGAAGGAAGATGACCAGATACCTACGACCATGGCATTCGCTGGGAATAACTTGTATAATTACACTGAAGAGGTTGAGAGCGTCTTGGGCTACAAGGTGAAGCTTCAGAATGATGTTACTCAGTCAATTCCCTTGCCAACTCCGGGATTCCTCGCCCCTGCCAATACCCAGATCCAACTATTCAGATATCTGTCTGGTACGACCACTACCAATGAAAACTGGATCGGTTATTTCCATCGTAGCAGTGCCCATCCTTTGGACGCATTTGCACAGGTATTGGATCATGTTACTTCCATCCGAACTCAATACTGGAGCATGATAAGAGATTTCAAGACGGGCGGGTGGGCCGTGTCTTCCGGCAATCATACTTTGAATTATGGGGACATGGTGATAGTTACTGTGAATCAGGATTGTAGTTTCACATGGAATTACTCTATTCCTGTAGATCCCAAAGTAAGAGCCAAGGCAACAGCATTCACTTTTGAGGAGAAGGCAGATTACACCCCGATGTATGTAGATATGAGCAATCTTCAGGATCTACCCACTGAGCTTGGCATCTATGTGGATGGGGAGTGTAAAGGTGCGGTAGTGGTGGAAGGCGATCTTACAGACATCTGTGTTTATCTGGAGGAAGATGAAATTCTCGATGAGCAAAACACTGAATTTGTGCTCTACTATGGCAGTAAAAATGCAATTAGCCAAAGAAAGTCTCTTATACCTACTGCAGGTGAAATGGAATTGCAAACTGGATCTGGACTTACATATTATACTATGCAACTATCAGATAAGTCTGAGATCGAAAGCATTATTCCTGTTACCCAATTGCATCAGAACTACCCCAATCCCTTCAACCCCACTACCACCATTGCTTACAACCTGGCAAGCGATGGACCCGTAACCTTGGAAGTCTATAACATCAAGGGACAAAAAGTAACTACTTTAGTAAATAAGCAACAAAGCGCTGGTTCCCACACGATAGTTTGGGATGGCAAGGATGATTCCGGCCGTGCAGTGAGCAGCGGAGTCTATCATTACCGCCTTAGAACGAATAATAATTATGTAAGTAGAAAAATGCTGCTAATGAAATAAACCTCTATGCAGGGAGGGAGCACATCCCTCCCTGCTCAAGGAAAGGATGTATCCATGAATCACTGCATTGTTAAACTCATGCTCATTGGATGTCTATGTAGCATGATTACCCTGTCATCCCTGTGGGCATTTACCCATACTGTGAAGCAAGACGGTAGCGGAAACTTTATCAATATACAGGACGCAATAGTGGCAGCCAGCAATGCCGATACCATCCTGGTTTATCCCGGTGTGTACGTGGAAAATGTGGATTTTATCGGTAAAGCGCTCACCGTGAACAGCTTGGAAGCGCTGGAGGGTGATCGCTCTTATGTGCATAGAACGATCATCGATGGGAATCGGACCAATCCCTGCGTATCCTTTATTAATGGTGTACTGGAGGCTACACTCCGGGGATTTACCCTGCGTAACGGCATGGGCTCCTTCAGGAGCGGTGATGAACTCGAAGCTAGGGGAGGGGGAGTACTTATACTTCAGACCGGCAGGGTGAACCTGACCAATTGTGATATCACGAGTAATGTGGCAGCACTAGGTGCTGGTGTTTATAGCAAAGGTGGCCACCTGTATCTGAGTGGTGTAAACATATTTGAGAATCAGAGTGTTTACAGTGGAGCAGGACTGGAAATATGTGCAGATGTTCAACAGAATACTTCGATCACTTTCGATCCTGACAACTTGTGTTCCATCTACTCGAACTACGGACAAAGTCCGGTTGATATCGTTATTGTACAGTTGTTAGCTGATGTGGAGATCAATCTTGATCTGTTTACTATTGCCCAGCCGACGGATTTCTATATTGGGCGGATTATGAATCATCTGGAATATTTCGATTATACGGATACCATCAACATCCAGCGCGGCT
>JAEWNJ010000056.1 GCA_023392795.1 Candidatus Cloacimonadota bacterium | reverse complement strand
AGTCCCCATTTATTGGCCTTTTTACCGCCCGGGGCGCGGAGTTTTCCGGCGGAGTTTTCCCGATACCATGCCACATCGGCAGGATTCTCTGATCCGCTGTAATTGAAGATATCTCCGGCTTTGGCAGCCATTTCCCACTCAGCTTCCGAGGGCAGACGGTAGCCATTGGCATTCCAATCCACTGTAACCACGCGGGATGCGCCCACACCGCGGATCTTGTAAGCCGGACTGAGGTTTTCAGCTTCGCTGCGTCCATTGCAATAGATCGCGATATCGAACCAACTGACGTTATCCACGGGCAGATTACTGCCCAAGGTGCTCACTGCTGCGGGTTTCATGAAACGGTTCCATTCGGCCTGAGTGACTTCATGTTTACAGATATAAAAGCCGGATAATGATACGCTATTGGCGAGGTTTTCGCCCAGCCTGCCGAATGCCAGGATGCCGGGTTCGATATAGATGAAGTTACTGCCCGGCTTGGGAGCCTGAACCACAGGGCTTTGCGGAGTTTGACTGCTCTGTGCGGGAGTGTTTATCCTCCTCGGATCGATCCTGACAGTGCCGTTATTGTTCTTCAATTCACCATAGGTGGTTTGCTGAGGCGAGCCCGGACGGTTGATGTTATTGTCCACGGGCACATTCACACTGTCCTCATCGGCTTCGCCAAAGACAAAGCCGGTGTATTGCAGCTTGTCACCCTTGGCTCCGAAAATCACAGTGTAGATATTGGTGGTAAAAAGCATCACCAGCAGGGCGATCACCACTGCCACGATAATCCAGAAACCCAGCTCTATCCGCATCTTTGGAACCATATCGTTGTCCACGGGATTGCTTTCCTCGATTTGTCCCTGCTCCTGCGTGGAGCAAAGCTCGGCACCCGTCAGAGCAGGCAGACTCATGAAAGCATCGTGCATACTCTGCAGATTGCCTACGCGCTGGTTGATATTGCGATGCAGACATTCTGCCAACACCTTGTTCAGGTCCATGCTGACCCCGTTTACATAGAGGAACTTATTTTCCCGCAGGCGTGATTCACTGTATATGGTGTTATAAAGCGTGGCCTTGGATAGCAGTTGCGCGGCGATCATCGCCAGTTTGAACACGTCATCCTGCTCGTCGCTTTCTTCATAACTGATGGCACTGGAGAGGATTACCGGTTCATTCTTATCGTCCAGCATGATGCCGTTCAGGGTAAGATCGGCGATGGTCAGATCATGCTTGCGGATCTGTCTGGCAGCCTGGATCAGAGTGGGCATGATGCGCCGCACCAGATCTTCGTTTAAGCGCTCCGGATTGTACTTTTTGATCTCGGCCATGGATACGCCGTGCACGTATTCAGCCGCCATATAAGCCGGTGAATGCGTTTGATTTACTTCCGCGACTCTGGCGATGTGGGCATCGGTGATCTTATCCAGCCGCGCAAGGCGCATTTGCAGCGCAAAGAGGCTGTTCATATTGTGGAAGCTCGATTTGAAGAAGATCTTGAGGATGTATTCCTTTCCGGCTTTTTCGGCGATGTACTTGATCCCTTCCTTGTCCTTGTTCATCATGCGCAGGATCTTGTAACCACTAAACTCCTCACCGGGATCCAGCAAGGTGAAATTGGCATTCACCTTGTCCTGAAACTCGCTGAGACTGGGGGCAGGCTTCGGGCTTTCTACCTTTGGCTCAGCCTTTTCTTCCGGCATCTGGCGCTCGCCGCAGGCGGGACAGAACTTCGCCTTTTCCGGGATGGCCTTGCCGCAATTTAAACAATACTTTGTGATGAGATCCTCCTACAGAATGGGCGCTGGCGTCATGCCCCGCTTTTTTGCACCTTTAGCAACATGCTTTTCCCGTTCAGATCCACGCTTTGCATATCCGCATCCGATGTGAAAGAGATGGCATCGCAAAGGGTTTCGCCCATGATGTAATCCCGATACTCGTCCACAGCGGCCAGTACTTCCGCATCGCTATGCAGGAATACTTCCACGCGGTCCATGATCTGGAAACCCTGTTCCTTGCGGGAATATTGAATCTTATTGATCAGCTCGCGGGCATAACCCTCGCGGATCAATTCCTCCGTCAGAGTGGTATCCAGAGCCACAAAGATATCCTTTGTCGAGGCAAAGACATAGCCCTCGCGGGGCAGAATGCCCACCTGCAGATCTTCGGGCAGCAGTTCGACCGGCTGGCCATCCAGATCAAAGGTAAAGGAACCCTTGTCCGCAAAGGCTTTTAGCGCCTCAGCGCCGTTCACTTTCTGTAACGCCGCGGCTATTGCCTTCATCCGCGCGCCAAACTTCGGACCCATCACCTTAAACTGAGGCTTCAGCTCATATTGTACAAAGTCGCTATCCTCTTCCACATAGAGGATTTCACGGATATTCACCTCTTCTTTCACCAATTCTGCCATGCTGTCCAGCGCTGAGCGTAACTTCGCCGGCACATAGATCTTACCCAGAGGCTGGCGGATCTTGATCTGGCACTCGCCGCGGGCGGTTCTGCCCAGAGAAACCACGTCGATCACGCTTTGCATGCGCTCTTCCAGGTCTTTGTCGATATGGCTGGCATCGGAGACGGGATAGTCCGTCAGATGCACGCTTTCGGCACCGCTGAGGCTTTGATACAATTCCTCTGCCAGATAGGGCACGAAGGGTGCGATCAATTTGCAGATCTCGCTATGGACAAGGTGCAGGGTGCGATAGGCCTCGATCTTGTCTTCAGTAAGCTCAAAGCTCCAAAATCTGCGGCGTGAGCGGCGTACATACCAGTTTGACAGTTCATCGATCACGAAATCCTGGATGGCGCGCACACTGCGGGTAAACTCATACACCTCAGTGTATTCGCGAACATTAGCAGTCAGGGTGTGCAGACGCGAGATGATCCAGCGATCAATCTCCGCGCTGTGCTGATGGTCTTGCGGATAGCCGGCGGCGTCGAAGCCGTCGATATTGGCATAGGTGGCATAGAATGAATAGACGTTTTTGAGCGTGCCGATGAACTTGCTGAGGATCTCGCGGACTCCGTCCACATCAAACCGGGTGGGCACCCAGGGTGGGCTGACTTCCAAAAGATACCAGCGGATGGCATCCGCCCCAAAATCATGCATAAGCTGGATGGGATCAACGCTGTTGCCCTTACTCTTGCTCATCTTCTGGCCGTTTTTGTCCAAAATCATGTCGTTCACCAGACAGCTATTGTAGCTCGAAACCCCCTTCAGCAGGGTGGATATCGTGAGCATGCTGTAAAACCAGCCGCGGGTTTGATCTATGCCTTCGGAGATGAAATCAGCAGGGAACAGCTCGCTTTCAAAGCGATCGGCATTTTCAAAGGGATAATGCCACTGCGCAAACGGCATGGAACCGCTATCAAACCAGCAGTCGATCACTTCCGGAGTGCGGTGCATGGCATGGCCGCATTTCTCGCAAGTAAGGACCACATCATCGATGTAAGGACGGTGCAGCTCAAAATCCGGTGAAACCGCTTCACCATTGGATTTCCTGCCGCGCTTGCTCAGTTCTTCGCGGGAGCCGATGCTGCTCTTGTGACCGCAATCCTCGCAGACCCAGATATTCAGGGGCGTACCCCAGAAACGGTCACGCGAGAGCGCCCAGTCCACGTTGTTTTCCAGCCATTCACCAAAGCGCTTTTCTCCCACAAATGAGGGGTACCACTTGATTTTGGCATTATTGGCGATCAATTGGTCGCGGAACTGCGTGGTCCGGATATACCAGCTTTCACGGGCATAATAGATCAAGGGGCTGCTACAGCGCCAGCAATGGGGATAATTGTGTTTGATCTGCTCGCGGCGATAAAGCGCGCCGATCTCCTTCAGATGCCGGATGATGTCCTTGTCGGCGGTCTTGACAAATACGCCGGCCCAGAGACTGACCTCGGCATTAAACTTCCCTTCGCCATTCACAGGATTCACAAAGGGCAGATCGTACTTCAGCCCCAGGGAATAGTCGTCCGCGCCAAACGCGGGTGCAGTATGCACGATCCCGGTGCCGTCGCTCATCGTTACATAATCCGCCAAACCGATGAACCAGGAAGGTTTATCTACTTCCACAAAGCGGAATAGCGCTTCGTACTGTTTATGCTCCAGGGCAGATCCGGGGAATTCAGCGAGGATATCATACTCGCCGTCCAGCACGCTCAGCCGGGCTTTTGCCAGGATTAGCTGCTGATCGTGATGCATCACTTTTACATAGCTTTCATTGGGATGCACAGCCAGCGCCACGTTCGAGATCAGGGTCCAGGGGGTGGTGGTCCAGGCCAGGTAAAAGGTGTTTTCTTCGCCGATAGCCTTGAACTTCACATATACGGAAGGGTCTTCCACATCGCGATAGCCCTGTGCTACTTCGTGCGAAGATAGCGGCGTCCCGCAAGACGGGCAGTAAGGCACGATCTTGTGCGCTTTGTAGATCAAATCGCGCTGGAAGAAATCGTTCAGAATCCACCAGACGGATTCGATGTAATTATTATCCAGAGTGATATATGGATTGTCCAGATCGATCCAATACGCCATCAATTGGGTCATCTCGCGCCAGAGCTTTTCGTAGGAAAACACGGAGTCACGGCAACGGGCGCAAAACTCTTCCACGCCGTATTCTTCAATGCCGCGTTTATCTTCCAGGCCCAGGATTTTCTCCACTTCGATCTCCACCGGCAGGCCGTGAGTATCCCATCCGGCTTTGCGTTTCACCTGATAGCCGTTCATGGTTTTGTAGCGGCAGACCACGTCCTTTAGGGTACGTGCCATCACGTGATGGATGCCGGGCTTTCCGTTTGCCGTGGGTGGGCCTTCATAAAAAGTAAATCGCGGATTTCCCTCGCGGAAGTCTATGCTCTTCTGGGCGATGTCTTTGGCTTCCCAATATTGACGCACCCGGGCCTCTAAATCCCGGGGATTTTCTTTTAGATCGATGTTTTTGTACATAGCTTAGATTTTCTTGGCTCTTCCTGTGCGTTTAGGCCCCGGCACATAGGCTGTTTTCCCTACGGGATGGGCTTTTTTGTGGTCGTGAAGTACCTGAGCGGGACTTGCTTCAGGCTCATCAATCACTTCCTGATGTTCTTCAAAGAGTTCGCTGAAGTGTTCTTTCAATTCTTCGTGCTGAGTCACGTAAGCCTTCCAATCGTCCATGGCTTTTTCCATGTCCACACAGCGGCCGCAGAGCACCAACAGGTTTTGCTCGGATACACCGATCCAGCCGCGATCGTAACAATCGTCGCAGCGTTTCTTTTTACGGTTGGCTGCTGCGATCTTTTTGGCTTCGTCCAAATGCTTTTCATCTAATGTAAACATACACTTCTCCTTAGGTCAAACCATGCCTGACCAGGCGTTGGGCACCCAAAATGAGGCCACAATTCTCTCAGTTTGTGCCATAGTTTTAGACGGCACTATTCTGCAAAGCTTTTTTTTTGCCCCTTGCTCCGGGCTCAGCTTTTCTTGCGTCCGCGGGTTTTGGGCTTTTCTTCTTCTACTACTTCCTCCATCACCGCTGATTCCGCCGGTTCCGGGGTCTCAAAGCTGATGGGGCTGCTGATCACCGATTTCTTCAGCTCCACCTTTACGATGGGCTCCAAACGGTGAGTAACCACAAAGAGATTCTTGTGGCGGGATAAAGCGAGCTTTTCTTCTGCGCTCATTGCGTCGATCTCTTTGATATTCACAATGCGGTCGATCTTGCCGCTTTCCATGTCCACGATCTGTACAAAGCTTTGTTTCTCTGCCATGAAGTGAACCTCCAGTATATATTTATCCGGGAATTTTTTTACTATGTCGGTCACAAAATCGTAATACTGCTGATGAAACTCGCGGTGCCATGCCCTGAATGCCTTGCATTTCAATACGCGCGGACACACTGCACATAGCTCCGGGGCTATCTGTCTGTGCCGTTTTATTTCGCAGTGGTAAATTCGAGACACCTTCACGCGGTGCATTGTGAAGGGCAGCCAAAACTTGTCAAGGCTTTTTGGGATGGGAGTTTAAGTATAAAGTCTCATCGAAAATTGCATGCGGCTATAAAGAGTCACCGAAAATTGCAAATCGGATCACTGAAAATTGCAAATCGAGGGAAAGTGGTTTTTTTGAGCTCTCTTTTCTGTCCATTTAGGTCACCGAAAATTGCAAATCGGGTCACCGAAAATTGCAAATTGGGGGAAAGTGGTTTTTTTGAGCTCTCTTTTTTGTCCATTTAGGTCACCGAAAATTGCAAATCGATCACTGAAAATTGCAAATCGATCACCGAAAATTGCATGTAGTGTTCATCGAGATCTGCAAACCTAGGATATTGCTTTTCTTCGAGCCAGATTTGATACAACCCGTACACATCGAATTGACAATCTAATGTAGCAAAGCTAAATGCGTATATGTACATCACAATCTAACTAATGCTTTGAGTAAGCAGGTAGTGTCTCAAAGGTTGGTGTAAAATAGGTAACGCCAGATGAAGAAAAAGGTTGAGCCGGATCCCGCACTTTGTTTTGATGGTTTTGACAAGAAATCTACAAGACAAGGAGAAGATCATGACTCA
>JAEWNJ010000036.1 GCA_023392795.1 Candidatus Cloacimonadota bacterium | reverse complement strand
TCAAAGAGGGCAGAAGTGCCGCCACTGAGCAGGATGATAAGCTCTTCATGTTCAGGAATATTTTGCAGATGCTTCAGGATTGCTTTTGTGTGTAGGATGCTGTTTTCATCAGGCACAGGATGCCCTGCTTCGAGTATCTGGCACTTTGGATTACCGGGGTCGCCCGATAGGATTGCAGACGTCTCGTCTGCATAAGCGACAAAGTCGCTTTCTTTTTGACGGAACTTCGTTCCGTATCGACACGGGGACGTGTCGAATCCTGGTGTGGATGCGGCATCTTGCCGCATGAGTCTTTGAACAAACGTCTGGAAGACGTTTCCACATTGGACGTTTCCAGATTGGACCTGGCGACTCACGTGGAAGCGGCATCCTGCCGCTTTTGAACTTTGTCCGGGATAGAAGCCATGTTTAGTCAGTACAATGCAGCTATGGATCATATCCGGTGGTAATGCAGTGAGTGCCACCGATGCCATCTGCCAGGCAGCTTTCCCGATTGCCAGAATGTGCAGGGGAGCTTTTGTTTCGCGGTCCAGCAGTTCCTTTCTTAGCCGGGGATAGCGGGTAAATTGCCTCAGACTGCGGGAAAGGGCAGCAATCAGGAGGTCCCGCGTCACAGCTATGCCCTCAGCGAAAAAATGATCCGGTGTTCGTGTAGCAGATCCTTCAATTCCCGGTATTCGATCTGTTCAGTGATCTTGTAATCCTCAAATGCACAGCCTTTCAGATCTTCCAAAGTGGTGCTGTAATTACACTTTTGCAGATAGTACTTATCGCCCGGCTGCAGCAAGTCCTCCAGTTCGATCAGGCTTTTCCAGCTCAGCATTTCCGGGGCAAAGGTAGTGCGAAACTCATATTCGATGCCGCTGAGGCGGATGATTTCCATGCTGCGCAGGATGGCGTTGGCATCCACATCGCTCTGAGTAAGGGATGGGTACAACGCCAGCGGGGCTTTCAGATCCATGGCGATGTAATCCACAGCCCCGGCATATAATACCTGGGACAGCACATCTGGACGGGAACCGTTCGTATCCAGCTTCACCTTGAAACGCATGGCTTTGAGGATCTTCAAAAAAGGGATCAGATCTTCCTGCAGGGTTGGCTCTCCCCCCGTGATCACAACGGCACCGAGCTTTTTATGCCTTTTATAAAGGAACTTCAGCACCTTTTCCGTGTCGATCAACGGGCTGTAGCAGCTTGGTTCCACCAATTCCGGATTGTGACAGTAAGGACAGCGAAAATTGCAGCCCCGCGTGAAGATTATGGCGCTGAGTTCTTTGGGATAATCCAGTAGAGAGAATTTCTGCAACCCGCCGATGTTCATGGCAGCGCTTGCCTCACATCCTTTTTCCTGCCCTTTTTCAAATAATCGGTATCAAAGGTGGTGCGCAGCTTGAATTCCGCCTGTTTACCCTCATTCCATTGCGATACGGGGCGCAGGTAACCCACAATGCGGGAGAAAACTTCACAGCTCTTGCCGCAGGTGGGGCATTTCATCTGTTCGCCCACTAGATAACCGTGATTGGGGCAGATGCTGAAGGTGGGGGAAAAGGTGAAGTAGGGCAGATGGTAGTTGTTACAAACGCTTTTCACCAGGCTTTTCACGCTCTCGGGATGCTCCAGCCTTTCGCCGCCAAAGATGTGCAGCACTGTACCGCCAGTATATTTGCACTGCAATTCATCCTGCAGGTCCAGTACTTCAAATACGTCATCGCTGTAGTTCACTGGCAGTTGCGTGCTATTGGTATAAAAGGGGACATCGCCATTACAATTGGCACATTTGATGCCGGGATAAGTGCGTCGATCCAGGATCGCCAGACGGTAGCTGGTGCCCTCGGCGGGAGTTGCCTCCAGATTGTAGTTATTGCCGGTGAGGTCTTGAAACTCGATCAGGCGTTCCCGCAGATAGTCCATCACTTTGATGGCGAAGGCCTGGGCTTTGGGATTGCCGATATTCATGCCCAGAAAGTTTTCGCAAGCTTCGTTCATGCCGATGATGCCGATGGTGGAAAAGTGATTCTTCCAATATTGTTCAAAGCGTTCGTGGATATTCTTCAGGTAAAAGCGGGTGTAGGGATAAAGTCCGCTCTTGGTATAAGTTTCCAGGATCTTGCGCTTGATTTCCAGGGAGGACATGGCGATGGAGAGCAGGCGCTGCAAGCGGGCAAAGAAATCCTCCTCGCTCTCTGCCAAAAAGCCGATGCGCGGTAGATTCAGGGTTACCACGCCGATGGATCCGGTGAGCGGATTGGCGCCAAAGAGGCCGCCGCCCCGGGCTTCCAGCTTACGAGTGTCCAGACGCAATCGGCAGCACATGCTACGTGCGTCATTGGGATCCATATCGCTATTTACGAAATTGGAGAAGTAAGGAATGCCGTATTTGGCGGTGGCTTCCCAAAGATACTGCAGAGTGGGATTATTCCAGTCAAAATCCTTGGTGATATTATAGGTAGGGATGGGGAAGGTGAATACCCTGCCTTTTGCATCGCCTTCGGTCATCACTTCCAGGAAGGCTTTGTTGATGATGTCCATCTCCACTTGATAATCGCCATAGCATAGATCCTGAGCCTCTCCGCCGATGATCACCGCCTGGTTTTTGTAGGTATCGGGCGGATTCAGATCCATGGTGATGTTAGTGAAGGGAGTCTGAAAGCCCACGCGCGTGGGAACATTTACATTGAAGACAAATTCCTGCAGAGCCTGTTTCACTTCGTCGTACTGCAGACCGTCATGACGGATGAAAGGGGCCAATAGGGTATCGAAACTGGAGAAGGCCTGTGCCCCGGCCGCTTCGCCTTGCAGAGTATAAAAGAAGTTCACGATCTGCCCCAGAGCGCTGCGGAAATGCTTGGCGGGGGAGCTTTCCACCTTGCCTTCAGCGCCGCAAAAGCCGGTGAGCAGCAGATCCATCAGATCCCAACCCACGCAATATACGGATAGCTGACCCAGATCGTGGATGTGCAGATCTCCCTCCACATGCGCTTCGCGAATCTCGGGGGGATAGATTTTGTTCAACCAATAGGTTTTGCTCACCTCTGAGGCGATGTAATTGTTCAGCCCTTGCAGGGAATAGGCCATGTTTGAATTTTCATTCACCTGCCAATCCAGCTTCTCAAGATACTGATCGATCAGTTTGACGCCGGCGGTGGAGACCATCTCACGGATGCGGGCGTGTTGATCGCGATAAATGATGTAGGCCTTGGCGGTTTTTTTATAGGGCGAGGCGAGTAGAACTTCTTCCACAATGTCTTGAATTTTTTCCACCTCTGGGAGCTCTTCGGTGAGAATTTGGACCGCCAGATTCATCACCCGGAGGGTAAGAGTATCGGCAATCTCATGTCCGAACTCTCCGCTGGCTTCTCCCGCCTTGAGTATGGCGCGGGTGATCTTGCTGCGGTCAAAATCAACTATCTGTCCGTTACGTTTACGGATCTTGCTAAACATGGCAACTCCTAAATATATCAAATCAGTAAAACACTGTATGTTATGCGGTTACAAGCCCGGGTATGAGTTTGTTCAATCCAGTACTCAGGCATCCATATACATAAATGAGGGCACTTAGCAATCTGTCAAGTGGATGTTTTTCCACTCGTCTTTTCTTCCTATCTTCAGAATCATACTGATATGCTACACCGGTCGAACAATGGTCGTAGGTTTGCATGACCGGTGTATGACCGGCGTATGAGGGGCGTATGAACTTGAAGGTAGCAAGAAGAAGGGGGCTACATTGGACGGGACATAATGGTCTGATGTATCTCACGCGGATTACGCGGATTACACGGATTTAAAAGACAATTGGCTGCGATGAGTATGGGCACTGGTTGGAATTGAGAATTGGGGGCACGCGGATTACACGGATCACACGGATTTAAAATGACAATCGGGGTTTCCATCTGAGCACCCTTCGCTGTTCATTCCACCCCGCAGCCGTTTTAGCATTAAATCCGCGTCATCCGAGTAATCCGCGTGAGATGAATCAGGCCATTCAGTTACCCAAGCACCTCCCCTCCGGATTTGGAGATTTTTCTTGACATGATAGTGGAGACCAATAAAAGTGACCCGCATGGTAGAGAAGCCCAAAAAGGGCTGATAAGTTGTTATGGTACCCGCAGTTGCGGTTTTGATAGCTACGTTGGTTAGCTATTTTTTTTGATGCAGATGCGCTATGCAAACAGCGGATCTGGCGTCAGCCGGAACTTATCCGGCGCGGACTATTATTTACCAAATAAGGACTAGAGGAAGAGATAGTGGAATATTACCGAACTCAAGTGGAAGACATCGCCAAAAAGCTATGTGCGCAGATGCATCTGGCTTTGTATGATGTGGATGAAAAGATGTCCGGCAAGGGCCGCATCATCATCGTTTATCTCACCAAAATCGGTGGGGTTACTTTGGATGAGTGCGCCAAGTTCAGCCGTAGCTTGAGTGAGGAATTGGAAGCTTTCGATCTTATTCCAGAAAGGTATTTTTTGGAAGTATCCAGCCCCGGTTTGGAGCGTCCCCTAAAGCTGAAAAGCCACTGGGTGAGCGCCATCAATGAAAAGGTGGCGGTGCAGTGGACAGACGAAGAAGATAAGCTTTCGAATATGGGCACGCTGATGGAAGTGAATCAGGATACTATTGTTTTGGATGATCGGGGCACCCGAGTGGAGATCCCCTTGAAATCCATATCCCGGGCAAAAACCGTATTTTTAGGATTACCCAGAGGTGATGAAGATGAGCGTTAACATTCTGGACGCGGTGAACAAACTTGCCGTGATCAAGCAATTGGATGGCCATTTGATCCAGGAGATCGTGGTGGAATCCATCACAGGCACTTTGTCCAAGAAACTGGGCGAAGAGAACGAACTGGAAGTATTTATCGATGAGGCTTCCAGCGGCATCAAAGCGCGTTTCAAATGCCTGGTAGTGGAGCTGGAAAGCTCTCTGGGCGAGATTTCTCTGTCTGAAGCACGGGCTGAATACAATCCCAAAGCGCAGCTGGGGGATTACATTCAGAAAGAGATGTCCCTGCACGAATTTGAACCAAAGCTGGTGAAGACCGCGCAACGCGCCATTGGTGACAGAATTCGCCATCTGGAAGACGAGAAGATTCAAAACGACTTCAACAAACAAAAGCACACCATCGTCTCCGGTAAGATCAAGACCATTGATGAAAATAACGGTGGCTATCGCATTGATCTGGGTTACACGGACGCACTCCTGCCCCTGGATGAGCAGATCGAGAACGAGTTTTACCGCGTTGGCGATAACATCAAAGCTTATGTGACGAATATCCGCAGCGGGGCGAACGGGGTCACGGTGATCCTTTCCCGCACTAATCCGGAATTTGTGAAGAAACTCTTTGAGGCTGAGATTCCCGCCATCTTCGCCGGGACCATCAAGATTCGCAAGATCGTGCGCGAACCCGGAATCCGTACCAAAGTGGAGCTGGAAGCCGTGGATCCCAAGCTGGATCCGATCACCGAATGCGTGGGACCCAAGGGCACTCGCATCGATAGCATCCGCAAGGAATTGCATGGCGAACAGATCGACATCGTGGTGTACAGCGAAGATCCCGAAAGGATGATTGAAAATGCCCTTGGAATCAGCAGCGTGAAGCGCGTGATTATCGAACGCAATCGCGCCGCCAGCGTGATCGTGGATGAAGCGGATAAGGTGATGGCGATCGGCAAGCAGGGTAAGAACGTGAAATTGGCGGCAAAACTGACCGGCCTGAAGATCGACATCTTTACTCTGGAAGAATTTGAAGAGAAGATGGCCAAGGAACGCCGGACGATCAGCCACATCACCGAACTGGACGGAGTGAGCCCCAAGATCGCGGAAGTGCTGCGAAATGCCGGCTACACCAGCGTTCAGGATATCTTTAGCGCCAGCGTGAGCGAGCTTGCCGCGCTGGAAGGTATGGGACAGAAAACCGCTGAAAAGCTGAAGGAAAGCGCGAAGTATTTCTGATGCCAAACATGAATAGCTCTGCCGGCCATGTTCCGATTCGCACCTGCGTGGTGTGCCGGCAGAAAAGCGCTCAAACTGAGTTATTGCCTTTTATCCTGTTGCCCGCGGGTGTTGCATACGATCTTTCTCGCCGTCTGCAATGCCGCAAATACTACCATTGCCTGGACTGTCTGGACAATTTATCCCCATGGTTGAGGCGAAAAAGCAAGGGCAGGAAGAAATGAGCAATGAGGCCAAAATCATTAATCTGATGCAATTTGCCCGCAAGGCGGGGAAACTGAGCACAGGCGTGGATGCATGCATGCGCGAACTGCATCATAAGCATATACATCTTATTGTGATCGCGTCGGATACCGCCGAACGGACCGTAAACCGGGTGAAGCACGAACTGCGCGAATTAAACAGCCGGATCATGACGATCAGCCTTAGTTCGCAGTCTGAATTGAGTGCAGCCCTGGGCTTGCCCCTCACCGGCGTATTCGGTATCAGCGATAAAAACTTTGCTGCCAAGATGATTGAATATTGGCAGTCCTGAAGTGGAGGAACCTTGCAAATACGAGTACATGAATTAGCCAAGGAACTCAAGATCAGTACAATGGCTCTAAAAAAGCATCTTACGGATCTTGGTGTGATTACCAAAAGCCACATGAGC
>JAEWNJ010000130.1 GCA_023392795.1 Candidatus Cloacimonadota bacterium | reverse complement strand
GGGAGTCTTATTCAACTACATTGAGTAGTTACAAGGATTGCCAGGAGCCGTGTACGAGATCCGTACGCACGGTTCTGTGAGAGGGATGATGCTGGATATGATCATCCAGCATCACCCTACTCGATTTCATAGAGTGGCTCATCTGAGACATGCAGTATTGCTTTCACTTGCCTGTCTTTTGCGGCAGGTAAAAGTTGCAGGTATCTCAACAATAAGTAAAGCTATGGAACAAAAATTGCGTGTCCATAGCTGTGATGTGTGTTAAAGATCTAAAGAGGAGTTACAATGAAACATATCTATGGTCTTTGCTTGTTTCTATCTTTGGCTGCCCTGCTTTTTGGGCAACGCGAGAATTGGAAGGTAGCCTCCCCGGGTGGATACTATCCAACCGAATTTTGTTTTGTAGGAAGCGATGTTTGGGTGACTTCGGATGCGGGAATAATGCGTTGGAATACCGTAACCGACCTTCGCACGCAGTATAATAAGTACAACACTCCGGGAACCATGGGCAGCATGTATAGCGTATGTGATGATGGCGCTGGGCAGATATGGGCCGGAGGTTCTGATGGCGCTTTGCGCTTTGACGGTGAGGATTGGCAGCACTACAATTCTGATAATTCAGGATTACCCAATGACAATGTGAGAAAGATAATCCGGGATACCACGGGCGCAATGTGGTTCGCCACGGATCACGGTGTAGCCCGATACGCTGAAGGGCAGTGGAGTACCTTTACTCACGAAAATTCAGCTCTACCAGGCAATTACAATATCTATGACTTTGACGCGGATCAGAACGGGGGCGTGTGGCTATGCTCCGCCCATGATTTGTATCACTTCGATGGTTCGAATTGGGAGTTTGTCCAGTATGCAAATGGCAGTCAACCCATGCCTGACATAGAAAGCATGGCCTTTGACACTTTCGGCAATGGATGGTTTGTATTTTATGACGGGTTACTGAAGAAAGCTGGCGACCAATGGTATTACCATACAACGTATCAGGACTACGACCTGACAGGCTACTACAACATTTGGGCAGATAACCTCGGCGGGGTTTGGCTAGCCAAATGGAATAGTCTTTTACATATACCTCATGATGGAGCGGTAGAGCATTATTCAAGTGCGGATTTTGCCGGATACAATGTCGGATTCAAAAACCTCAAAATGGATATGGCCGGCCGGATCTGGATTGGCATGTTTGACACATATTCTCCCCAGTCCCTAGTGTGTTTTGAATCCGGAACAGTTACTCAGTATCCCATCTGTGCCACGCCAATACCCAGCCCCTATGTCACTGAAATCTTTACGGGATATGACCATAAACTTTGGTTGGCAACGAGTGAAGATAAAGGAAACGGCGGTTTTTTATCCATCGACGACAGCGGTGCTGTAGATTGTTATGGCATGTACAACATCCCGATGCTCTGCGACCATGTGTGGTCGCTGGCGCAGGATACCCAACATAATCTATGGATCGGCGGGTGTTTACACTTGTTAAAGTGGAGTCCCACGGAGTCAGAGTCATTCACAGCCACTCAAACCGGAATCAGCGCTAGTTTCATTAATACTATTTGCCCTGTAGGAGATGGAGTCTGGATTGGGAAATTTGACGGAGTTTCGCGCTATGCTGATGGAGTTTGGGCTGTGCTTACATCCGCTGAAGCCGGCATCAGTCTTGATAACACTACTGTCATCAAAGCTGATGGCGAGGGGAGGATCTGGTTGGGCTGTGCGGATGGGCTTCTGTGCTGTCAGGATGGAGATTTCACGGCTTTCAACAATATCAACAATATCAATGACATCGCTTTTGGCCCCGACGGCGACGTGTGGGTGGCGCATGGCTATCTATCTCACCTCGAGGATGGAGTCTGGACTCATTACACACCCGCAAATTCCCCACTGATCGATGCTGATTGCCGCACGGTGGCCGTGGATCATAACAACCTGGTATGGGTAGCGACGACATTCCCGGATGCGAAGATGTTCAGTTTTGACGGTGTTCAGTGGCTCGGTTTCGATGCTACAAACTCTCCTCTGGATGAACTGGTGATTAATACCATTTATGTCGATCAGAATAACACAAAATGGATAGGTGGTAAAAACCTCTACATGTACAATGAGAACGGAATACCCCTCGCTTCCGATGATCCCATCATTCCTCCGGCCATGACAGCCTTGGCCTATCCCAATCCCTTTAAAACTGAAGTATCCCTCCGGTTTGATAAAGCGTCCTCAGGGCCGCTGGAGCTCACAGTTTACAATCTGAAGGGGCAGAAAGTGTATTACAGGAACTATCCTTCTCTGCCTTTGGGTCAGCAGGAAATTGCCTGGGACGGGAGAGATGATAACGGCAGTAACTGTGCTTCGGGTTTATACCTGATCAGGGTCAGGGAACAAGGCCGAAATCAGGTTTACAAAGCGCTGAAACTCAAGTAACACTATAGCTCCATGAATTAACACAATCTGGCGGGTTAAGGGGGGAAGCCGCACATATCGCTGCACAGGCATCTTCAGCCCTCCGAAGGTGCTTTGGGTAGCATTAACGGCGATGGCCACGAAAAAAGGTTTGACAAAAAAGGAAAGCCCAAAAAGAGTGGAGGCAAAGACGAATAAGCTTGGGAGAATATAATGTCTGATACTACAAATACTGCTGCAACCAAGACAAGTCAGGTAAACGGGCTTGCCAATCCAAACAAGGTCAGCCTTGTGGAACTGATCATGATTCTGCTCCTGGTGGGCCTGATTTTCGTGTTCTTTTTTGGCATGCGCCAGCTCAAAATGGATAAAGCAGCCGAAGCCCTGGCCCAGACCAAGTTTGAAGCTATGCTTCCCACTTTGCAGAGTGCCATCAACGCTGCCGAGGAATTTAAGAAAACCGATGATTTCGGTGAGTATCCCTTTGACATCAGTCAGTTGAATCTTACTAACACCGATCTGGAGGATTTCACTCTGGAATATAATGGAGAAGCCTTCGCGTTTGTCGTTACCTCAAAAGAGTCCTTCGGCAAGGCAGGCATCAAGCTGAACTATGTCCTGGCCGACCGTAGCTTCAGCGTGGATGATCCAGCTCCGGAACGTAAACCTACCATCAAGGATGAGTGGTTGCCGGAAGAATAATCCACATAGTCATTAGTCTTCGAAGCGGTGCATAGCCATGTGCCGCTTCCTTTTTTTTATCCCGATTCAGTACATGCGGTTCGTGGTAGCTACACAATCCTCCGTTTACTCAATTGGGCTGAGCGGATATGCATTGTAGGCATCCTCGCCTGCATATGAGGCGGAGAGAGCGGCGAAGTCGCGAATGCAACTGCTTACTAAACGAACTGTGACCCTTTTAGTAAAGCAGCAAAGCTGCTCATGCAGGGGGAAGCGCCTGCAAGCCTTACACTGGCATTCCACCCACCTGCCACCCAGCCGCAATCCTCTTACGTGGTACGCAGGAAGAGTGGAAGAGGGTGGTAACTACAAAGAAAGCCGGAAATGGATTCGATGCAGGCGTAAGGCTGGAGTTATGTGTGTAAAAAAAGAGCCCGGGTGATGCTTCACCCGGGCTCTATATGAGACATTGGAGTCAGTTTACTTCATCAGGATCATTTTGCGGGTATTGGTATATTTCCCAGATTGCATCTTGTAGAAATACACTCCGCTGGCTACAGGACGGCGATTATCATCCATGCCGTTCCAGGACACAGTGTGCGCGCCGGCGGTCATTACGCCATTCACGAGGGTTTTCACTTTCTGACCCAGCAAGTTGTATATATCTATCTTCACGTGACCACGTTCTTTGATGGAATAGCTGAGAGTGGTATTTGGATTGAAGGGATTGGGATAGTTTGCGCCCAAACCGGTAACCACGGGATTAACGTTGTCATTGTTACTGACAGGTGTCGCACTGCCCATCAGGGCGATGTTTATGAACTGCGCGTCCGGATCGTCAGAAGTAACGATCAGGAAGCCGGCAAAAACACCTTCTGCCTGCGGTCGGAAGGCAATGGGAAGCTCCAGAGATTCCCCTGCCGGGATGGAATAATTCATGAAGCTCACAAGCTCCGAAGCACTGCTATCCAGGGAGTATGGCTCTGGAATTTGCAAGGTTCCGATCATGTTTGCCGTTCCTGTATTGGAAATGGTGAAAGGTAGGATCACTTCCACCCCGATGTCTGTATTGCCAAAGTCAAGACTGGTTTGATCGATCAACAGATCTGGGCTTCCCTGATTCAAGCTTTCGGCGGGGAAGACCACATCGTCGATCCATACACAATCACTGCCGGCGGATATGGAATTGTCCTTGGTGTATTCCCAACGGTAGGTATTGGTTCCGGCGGCTACCATGTAGCTGACCTGGGAGTAATCAGTATCTATGCCGCTCCATTGGTTTTTCAACATACCGTTGATGTAGAACTTCAGGTGATCTCGTCCCACTTCACTGGAAACCTTTTTCCAGAAGGATACGATGCCATCGGCGGGATTAGTCATGGTAACACTCATGCTGGTGGACTGAGAATTACCGATGGTAGCGCTTTGAGCCGCGATGGTTTCCTGATAACCGTTTGTGCTGGATGTCCAGTCACCACCGGTGAAAGTCCATGGGAAGTTACCAAAACCGCCTTCGAAGTTCTCCAGTAAAATGCCTACAACAACGTTGTAAGTATTTACTACAGTGTAATCTCCCATGCTTGCCATGGCTAAGATCTGGATCGTGGTGCCGGGGGCAACTTGAGAAGAAAGCGTGATCTCATTTTGCATGATGGCGATTCCATTCACATCCAGGGCTTCGAAATCGTTGGCGATGGGATTCAGAAGGTGCTCGCCGCCATTGATAATGAGTGAAGTATGGATGTCCGGGCTCATCGAGTGACCGATATTTGAGAAGGGGATGCTGAGGATGAAGCTTTCCCCGGGATCGATGCGGTTATTGCCATCGCCCTGGCTGTCATCCACTTGGAAATACCCCCATTCCAATACTGGTGCATTGATCGCAAAGCTGTGGTCGGCACTGAATTCTTCACCATCGGGAAGGCTGATACGGATTGTGAAGGGCGCGATCCACTGATCTGGGGCGTTATTTGCTATTTGCAGATTTACCCCGGTAGAGGTGCTGCCAGTAGCATTGGCAGCTATCATACTGATCACTTCGGGATTGCCAACCACGCTGAGATATGGATCGGCTGTTTCAATGGTAACACTAATGTTTTCCGCAGGATCATTACCCACGTTCTCCATGTCGATCTGGATATTAACCAGTTCTCCGTAATGGGCAGGTACGCCACTGTTTACGTTCACACCAGTCACGATGAGATAGGGGCCATCTGCAGGCAATACCTGAACGATGCCCATGTGGGTTACCTTGTTAAACGCGGCGATGGTGAGCGTGAGATCCATTGGTTCGGCAGGTAGAACTTCCAGAGTGATCAAGGCAGTTCCGCCAGCATCAGCAATCGCTTTGCCGTAGATTACATCATTGGCAGAAAGAGTTAAGCGTGCGTTGGGCTCGGTCTGCACCAAGAGATTGTTCATCCCGATCAACAGGACGGGATTGTATTCTGCACTGATAAGAGTGGGGGTTTTGCTGCGCATCATCAGAGACGCGTCGCCAAAGATGGTCCAGCTTTTGTACTCTTCCACACCATCTGCGCCATATACTTCGATCATCTTGGATGAACCGTGGAAGAAAAGGCCGCCGACCGTGGTCTTGGCTTCAGCGATCACCAGATCAGTGATCTCATCCTGCGCTCTCATGGGGGGATTCCAGCCTTGATTTACCGTTGATGCGTACATCACGGTGGCGCCGGTGGGATTGCCATTGGCATTGTTTGTGGCTCTCAACCAGGCTTCTGCAAAGCAGGTCTGAGATACAAAGTTCCCATTCACGCAAGCCACAGAAGCGATCACGGGGAGCATGAAATCGTTGGTGAGGGCATTGACGTTATTGTTGCTAAAGTCGGTGGTTACCCAGGAAGTATCGGATCCGTGCCCAACGTAGTTTATAAAGCCACGGCCGTTGTTTAAGTTTGTCCCAACCTGAGTAGCGGTAGCTCCCATGGCCTGATACATTTGGTCTACAGAGCTGTAGCCGTAGCCCAGCAAGTCGGTACGGATCAATTCCATGTGTGCCTGGTCGCTTTCGCCCATGTCACCCTGACTGCCGCCACCTTCGTTTGAGGCAATGCCCATGGCGCGGATGATCCAATCGTCATCAGCTTGAATATCGCGTTCGTAATGCACGGAACGCTGAATCTGAGTTTGCATTTCCGCTACGCTTTGGGCGGAGAATCTGCCGATGAAGATATCCGGATAGTTGTCAGCACCGGCCAAAAGGGCATAAGATGGATCGCTGCCACCACCGCCAAAGGATAGCGAAGGAACCTGGGGTGCGTCGCCCATCAGTTGGACGAACTTCAGGCCGTCATTTAGATTGTATTGATTTTGAATGTAGGTCTTGATATTGCTGGCGCTGGGGCCGGCAACCGAAACGTCCACCACGTCAACCGTGTAACCCATCTGGCGCTTCCAATTCACCCATGGCAGGATGGTGTCGTTAAACATCGAGTGAGTGATCACCAGGATGCGCCCTTCTTCACTCAGGATCGGGTACTTGGCGCTAGCGTAATTCAGGAACATGCTTTGATAGATTCCAGAAAACTCGGGGCTTTCCCGGCGCATATTTACACTGGCGGCATTGGTGAAGTCGCTACCGCTGGTCACCACATCGACCACAAGCTTGGTATAGACACGGGTGGTCTGCGTATCAGGGAAGTATTCAAAGGGTTGGAAACGCACTGTGATCCCGCGATAATCCCTCATGATAAAAGGTTCGCTGAGGTATGCAGTATTGCGGGGATAGGTGTCGTCTCCGTTATAGAAATCCGCGAAGCTATAGGGAACGCTTGCAGGATCGATGTTACGAGTCAGATTCCCTTTGGAAGGAGCGATCGGCATGGGGAGATCCACATACTCGATCTGTATGATGTTCAGATTCATACCCGCGGTAGCAGGGATGATCACACTGGCTGCCATCACAGGAACTTGCGGATATCCTGCCTCAAGGGTAAGGCCAGCTTTCTTGAGTGTTGGCAAGTACCAGGTACGGCCATCTATCTGTACTGCTTCACGCTCGAAAGAGCCCAGGCTCAGCTCGATGCGCGAAGAGTATTCGCTGCTGCTAATCAGGCGTATCTGATTCGCTTGTTCGCCCAGTACGACAGTCTCTGCCCAAAGGCCGAGAGCGCATAACAGGCTTAGTAATATAATGAGCTTTTTCATTATATATCCTCCATTGTATCTCATATAGATTATCACTTCTTAAGCTTTGTGGAGCTCATATTGGCTCCGATGTATATATCAAAAACAAAGGCTGCCCCTCACAGGAGGGGCAAGCCGGGGGGGATTTATTTCATAAGCATCATCTTATTGGTACGGGTGTAATCGCCACTTTCCATGCGGTATAAATAGATACCGCTGGAAACGCCGTTTCCGCGATCATCACGGCCATCCCATACGATCTGATGGTTACCAGACTGTAGGTCGCTATTGATGAGATTCTTTACCAATTGTCCCTTGAGATTGTAGATCTGGATCCTTACTTTCCCCGCATCCTTCAAGCTAAAACGGATGGAAGTGCTGGGATTGAAAGGATTGGGATAGTTTCCAGTCAGAGAGGTAATCAAGGGGTTTATATTGTCATTATTGGAGACTGGATTAAGAGTCACGGGTATGGAATAGGTAGGCATATCAGGATCATTGGAAGTGAGTTGCACCTGTGAATTGAGATCGGGAACCGTGCTGCCTGCCACGTAGGTCATGGTGAATACCGCAGTGGCGCCGGGAGCGATGCTGTAATAATAGTCATCGGGAAGTTCCTGACTCATATTGCTGAGCACGAACTCTGCCGGGATGGACATCAGGCCTTCCAGATCGGCAGTACCCAGGTTGCGGATGACGATGTCCTTGCTGACCGTTGCATTGGGGCTCACCAGATAGTCCAGGCTTTGAGTTCCGGTATAGAACATGGCAACATCTCCATCGGCGGAAAGCGGGAAGATTATGTTGTCGATCCATGCTGCGTCGGAACCGGAGTTCTGGCTGACGTCTTTCACGTATGTCCATTTGAATGTCCTGGTTCCTGCGCTTACGCTATACGTTTCCTGTCCCCATGGGCGATTGCCGCTCCATGAACCCATTTCGACATCATCGATGAAGAACTTCAGGAAGTCGTAGTTACTCTCGGAGGACACCTTGCGGTTAAACTTGATCTCAGAATCCATCCCAACACTCATCATAATCTGCAGTGATGTACTGGCATTGTTTCCGATGGTTCCGCTCTTGGCAGAGTAGGTGCCTTCTGCGGCATCATTTCCGATCACTGTCCAGGGTGAGGAACTGCTATTTACCCAGGGGAATGCTGAGAAGTCGCCGCTTTCAAAGCCTTCCACGACTGCTCCGATGGGGATGATAATACTATGGTTGATCATCTGTGCTCCCATATCCAGGACTATACCAAGAGGGATTACAGAGCCATCGACTACAGTGCTTGCCAGCTGCAGATCAAAGTTGAGCGGCAGATTGCTACCAATGTTCAGGCCGGGAATCATAAAGCTATTCATCGGCAAGCTCGCCTGGTCACTATTTAAGATAAGGTTCAGTGCACCGCTTTCCACCTGCATATGGCCGGTATTTTGAATGTTCAGAGTGATGTTAATCAATTCACCTGCCTCAAAAGCGCCGTTTTGGTTTGGATCAAAGAAGGATGTGGAGGCAATGATCACATTCGGAGCATTGATGGTGAGTGCGCGGGTGGTATTCCATTCATGGGTGCCGTCGGTAACTGTGATGATAAAGGTAGCCACATGCTGATCCGGAGTACCCTGATTGATGTTCAAAGTAAAGATGTCTTCCACAGTGATCTGGGTCTCAGAAGCGATGTCATTGATCGTTGCTTCGCTTTGATTGGCAAAGATCCAGGGGCTATCGGTAGTGATGCTGACGCTGAGGTTTTCCGCATCCATCACGCCGACATTGCTGAAGGTGAGATCGATGGGAAGGCTCTCGCCGGCTTCAGCCACGCCGTTGTCGTCTGCCAGAACGATCTGCCCAACCGTTACATATGCGCCTTCGTTGGGTATCACGGAGATCTGGGAAACCAGTGGTTGACGCCTGGAACGGGTTACCACCATATCTGCCATGCCTGGCTCGGTGAAGGGGGTGTAGTTTAGGGTAAGGTTACCGTTTTCATCGGCCAGACCTACTCCATGCAGCACGCCATTCATGGACAGGGCTACATAGCTGTAGGGATCAGCCATGATTTCCATGGTTCCCAGACCCAAGAACAAGGTCTCAGGCACAGACATGGAGTTTTGGGCGGGAATACCCATGTAGGGCATCAGAGATGGATCACCCATAATGGAGTATATCTCCCAGTAATAGTTTATGCGAGAGCTGTTACCTTGTACCACAGCCATGTTTCCCATCACGACCATGCTGCCGGCAGAGTATGCCCAATCGGCAAAAGCTTCCTGATGATCATGGAATACTGCATCATACACGCCCAAAGTATTGGCATTATATGCCGGAGCATTGCCGGTAGCACTACCCTTGGCACCCACGCCCCACCAGTAGTCTTCGTCCCAGTATGTACTATTGGTGCCGCCGATGTAGATGACGCCACCCTTATTGGTCGCTCTGAGCCAGGCTTCGCCGAAGCAGATGGGAGCATCAAACTTGCTGGTCAGACAGCAGTTTCCCACCACCACGGGGTATTTGTTGGTGTTTTGCAGCTGATTAATGTGATCGATGGTAAAATTGGGATCGCTCCAATCTGTCACTCCGCCATGGGCAGTGTAGTTTACGTATCCCGCGCCAGCAGAGACATCATTTCTGATGGCCGTGAGTGAATTGCCGGAAGCGGGGTAGAGATATGTATGGGCATCGATGCCATGGCTGGCATTAAAGTAGTTTTGGGTAGCGTAATTGATCTGTCCATTGCCATGGGTTTGGGCCCAGTAGCCATCCATACCGGCGATCAATACGGTATCCTGCAGGTAGCTGTCATCAGGCATGGCGTACTGCTCGTGCAGGAGAGTCTTATTTACCTGATTGGTTACTTCCTCAGGAGTGGTGGCAGAAAAACGGCCAAAGTACATTTCCGGCATGAAGTCGTTGCCTTGCAGACGTACATAACTCAGGTCCGTAGGGTGGCTGCCGGTGGTGCCGCTATTGCTTACTACCTGGGCTACGTCACCCACGATTAGCAGATAGCTGGGCGCGGGGTTGGTGGTAGTGGCACTGTTCCAGAGATTTTGCATGAACGTCTTGATCGAAGTAGTGTTGTTACCAATGCTCTCAATGGTGTTTACAGTTACAGCATATCCTTCACGGGTTTTCCAATCCACAAAGGGTTGTAATGCTGGAACAAAGCTGGCAGGAGTGATGATCACGTAACCCACTGGGTAGCGCATAAGGCTTACTCTGGTATCCTGGTAATTCCAAACGCTACCGGCCATAGTCGACGCGAAGACAGGAGAATAGGCCTTGCCCTTCAGCTCCGATGTAGCTATGTAATCTGCATTGACAAAGCGGATGTCGACATTGGTGGAAAGAGTTACGTCCAAACTTTTGGTGGCGGGATTGTAATTCGCCGGGATGAAATCCAGGGCTACCAGACGTTCACCGCGCATCATACCAAGCTCAGTGAGTTGGATGGTGGCTTCGGAGGTGGACCTTTGGCCATTATAGAAACTGCGGTTTACGCTAAACTTCAGGCTGGCAGGATCATCGCACTTTGCTACGGGTTCCTGGGCCGGCATGATGGGATAACGGACTCCTGATGCCTCCAGAGAAACACTACGTCTTTGGGTATCGGACAGACTATAGTCCAGACGGGCACCCAAGGGCACGGAGATAATCTTGCGCATCAGCGGCAATGCGGGCTCGCCAACGCGATTGGTGCTTGTATAATCTTTAGCGTTTAGCATAGTCCAAACGCCTTCTTTTGTTGTCACTTCCTGATACTCGAAAGCATCTACTGTGAACCTTACACTAAGGCCTTCCGATGAATTGCTCAGGATTTGGGCCTGAGACAGGGTTGACTGCAGATTGATGGTGCCGGCAGCAAGCAATCCTGCCAGAGCCACCAAGACCAGCATGATGAGGTGTTTCTTCATGACTTCTCCTATATTATTGAACATAAATACAATTACACAGCACGCCTGCAATGCGCAAGCGTACCGTATATATCATAAGCAAGAATGAAGCCAAGACGATAAAAAAGTGCCTGAATACTGAACTAAACGGAGATTCCGACTGTCTTTCCCTGCACGTAGCTCAATGGGACTGGATACAGTTTGAGTTTCGATGAAACTCCTATGAAGGTCGGGGGTCAAGATGGATCAATGGTTTGGCTTCAGATCATATCCTGCATCGAATAGCTGATTGTGAAGGTGGAACCATGCCCGGGTTCGCTGATGATATTGAGCTTACCCTTGGTGTGCATCAAGGCTTCCAGTACAAAGACCAAGCCCATGCCAAAGCCTTTTTCTTGCTGGGTACCTAGTTCTGTAAAAGCAGTCCCCTCCATGATTTTTCTCACTTTATCCGGGCTCATACCCAAGCCGGTATCCCTGACGGATATCATCAAAGATTCTTTATCACGGCAGTCTAGATCCAAGGTGATGGTGGAGCCAGGATGGGAAAACTTGATGGCATTGGAGAGCAAATTGCGGATGATCAGACGCATTCTGGAGCGGTCCATTGTGATCTGAAGTGGTTCGCAATTTGTAGTGAAGGATACCTTGATATCCTTGGGCAATGCGACTGCCTCGGCCAATTTCGCGCTATTGCGCAGCGCTTGATTTACCTCGAAGCTTTCTGGCTGCTCGTCGTCCCCGGATTTGTACTTTTGAGCGATGTCCAGCAGCTCATTGATCAAAGTCTCAGTCTGGCGCGAGCTATCGTTTAGCTGCCGTAAAACCTCATCCTGCTGTTCGCGCAGCAATCCCTTGGTTAACATCTCGGTGGTTTGCGTGATTGTGGCCACAGGACCGCGCACATCGTGCGCGATAATGGAAATAATGCGGTTCAGAAGCTTGTTTGTGGCTACCAGAAGGTTGTTCCTGGTCTCCAATTCCTGCGTGTTCTCGCGGATTATGGCGTTACTTTCTTCGAGAGCGAGGTTCTGTTCTTTATACTTTACCAACTGGGCTTCGAGCCGGTGTTGGAGGTAACGTGCCTCAGCCTGGGCAATATCCAGCGGTGTATTATCGCGGTTTAAACGCCGTTCCAGCACCATCTCAATGCTTTGTGCCAGATAGGCCTGAGTAAAATCCAGCTTGCTCTGCCATGCGTCTTTCAATAGGGAATAGGCCTTTTTTTCTGATATGGTGTCTTCCAATTCATGCGCGATAGCCTGTGCGCGATTTGCGTAATCTATGGACGCATCGGGATTATCCAATTCCATGGCAATGAGGGCGAGATTGCTGAGTATCTTGGTTTGCATGCTTCTGTCATTGTACTTCTCAGCAATCCTCAATGAGTCCTGATAGAGTTGCTCCGCTTCCGGGAAACGTTGCTGCAGTGTTCTTAGGGCAGCTACATTGTTCAGGAGGGGAGAATGCTTGTTTTCAGGCAAATACTTATCGTAAAAATCCCTGGCCAGAATTGCGTATTTTTCGGCTTCGGCGAGGTCGTTCATTTCATTAAAAAGCGCGCAGAGATTGTTGTAAACCATGGCGAGCCGCTCGTTGTTGCCTTCTTTTTCGTACAGCTCCAGAGCCTTGAGGTAATATTCCTGTGCTTTGTCCAGCACGTCGGTATTCCTTGAAAGATTGGCCAGATTGTTATAGAGGTCTGCAGCACCTTCGGTTTCCCCTGTGGATTCCAGCAATTCCAATGCATGGAAGTAAACTGCAATGGCCTGCTTGGGCTTCATCGCTTGATTGTAGGCAACTCCCAGATTGTTCGCATAAAGCACTCTGTCTCGTATACTTAGATCTTCTTTCAGGATATCTTCCCAGATTTGAATGGACTCAAACAGGAACCCCAGGTTTTGGCGCACCAGCGCTATATTATTCAGACAGCGGATTTCCCAATCGCGATTTCCGTGTTTCCGTGCCAGGATTAGAACATCCTCCAGCGCGGTCAATGAAGCTGGGTAGTCACCCTTGATGGCTTTTAGATGTGCCCCCACCATTTTCATTTTCATGTAAAGCGGATCATCCTCGCTGATGACCCCCCGCCTCGCAAGATCTTCAAATTCGCTGTGACGCAAGGCAATTTCTTCCGGACTGAGGCCTGGTTTATGATCCACAACTTCCTGGAGGCGGGCCAACTGCTCGTCACTGTTATGCTGAGACATCGGGTAATCCTCCCGAACAAAATTTTCTATTTTTCAAAAGTATCCACACCGCAATGCTTGTCAAGTGAAAAGGTATTTTGGCATCCCCCCTTTTTTATAATCCAGTCTTGTTTCCAATTGCCATAGATATCGTCTTTCTTCGATGCTATACCTTCGTTCCGCTCTGCCATGAGAGTGTCGAAAGTGACCACAGGCTATTGAACCCGGTTCATGGAGTAAGATATCGCCCTACGACCCGAATGAGTTTATCAGGTCGATCCCCATGGAGTTATCCCGTTTCGCCCCCCCCCTGTACAATCGCCTGTCCATTCCTGGCTCCCCTGGCTATTCTAAGCTTCTTGCCACCCTCCCACGTCCCACGGAAGAGGATTCCGGGAGAGTGGCAAGTGGCCGGGAAGCCAGAAAAGCCAGCATGAATACGTTTGGTTATTTAAGATTGCTGTTTATTATCTACTACAGAATCGGACAATTGATCCAATACGAATTGATATAGGAGTTACAGATGAAAAAGGTTATCATCATCTTGGCACTGCTCGGTCTGAGCCTGGGCATGGTCTTTGCCCAGTCGGTATACGGACTGCGGGCAGGAGTGAACTTTTCAAACTATTCAGGGGACGACGTCGATGCGGATTCCAGAATCGGATTGAATGGCGGCATGATTATGCAATACCATCTGCATCCGTTGTTTATCCTCCAACCAGAACTGATCTATACGCAACGCGGTGCACAGAGCGAAACAGAGGGACTTGTCCTGGAAACAAAGACGAGTGACACCTTGCATTATGTGGAGCTACCGCTCTTTCTGAAGCTGGATTTGGGGCAGGGTAATCTAAAGCTGCAGCCCTATCTGGGGCCTGAGTTTCGTTACCTGATCAAAGGCGTTCACAAGGAAGAAGTGGGTGATCACGAAGATAGTGATGACATGGAAAACCTCCGGGATTTTGATTATGGGCTGGGTCTTGGGCTTGATTTGGTGGCCAATGTGAATTTTATGGTTGGCGTCCGTTACAGCATCGGGATGAGCGATATCTTTGAGAAATCACTGGGAATCCAGTTAGATTCGAGGAATACTTCACTGATGCTGAATCTGGGTATTCTATATTGATCTGCTACCTTGCTGATTGTCTGGCTGCCCTGAGTGGCAGCCTTTTTTGTTTGCCCTGAATAGTGCCAGGGCATGCTCATCGGGAGCTTCCGGTAAAGAATACTGGGTTTCTGATATGTGAGAGCCAAATCCGTGCTATTTGACTGTCTGGCAAGAATCCATCGGCAAGAGAAAGGATAATTTGGACTTGACAAATAGATGGAGTCAGATTTTCCTATTCATCAAAGGTAGAATTGATGAGTAAACAGAGAACCAAAATTGTAAAAGAGCTTGATCCTCAGGAACTTGAGGGTTATAGCAAAGCCCATATTGAGCATTATTTATCTTTAGGATACCGGCCTTACCTAAATGAGCACGGTCATATAAAATGGCTCACTCAGGCTCAGATGTCCCTGCGTGGAACGGCCGGAGGAGGGGGCATTTCGCTCAGAAACTTGCTACGTTTCAAGCGTTCCGTACATAACAAGAGCAGACGCCGCCGCAGAACTCATTGGCTTAGCTTTATCAAGGCCAATTGGTTCTTCCTCAGCCTCGTGGTTCTCACCCTTATCGGTGCCTTTTACCTGTTACACTACGCCCATATATTATTTTGAGGAGATAGATTTTGAGAATTCTAATGGTGAATGATGACGGCATATCAGCCCCCGGAATCAGAAAACTGCAACAGGCTCTGCAAGCAGCAGGGCACCAAACCATCATCGTCGCGCCTGATAGTGAACGTAGCGCGGCTTCGCACTCCATTACCCTACGCAGGGATATTCAAGCCAGGCAGATCGCGCCCAATGAATGGGCCATTAGCGGAACTCCCGTGGATTGTGTGGTGATTGCTCTGCAGAAAATCGTGAAAGAACCGGTTGATCTCGTGGTATCGGGGATTAACGCCGGGCAAAACATGGGTGAGGACGTGCTGTATTCCGGCACCGTGTCGGCAGCCGTGGAAGCAGCCATGTTTGGGCATAAAGCCATCGCACTGTCGATAAACGCCTATCGGGATCAGATCTTTGAGACGGGTACCCGCTGGTTTGTAAAGATGCTGGAATGCGGCATCGACAAGCTGGTCAAGGACTTTGAAGTGTTGAATGTGAACTTCCCTAATATCCCCTACGAAGAGGTAAAAGGGATCCGTCTTACCCGAACCGGACATCGCAAATATTATAACTTCATCAGTGTGGTAGAGGAGCACGAGAATGGTTTTTCTTACCGCATCGGTGGGGATGCCCCGCAATGGGATTTTGAAAGCGGTACCGATAGCGAAGCGGTGAGTGAGAAATACATCTCCATCACTCCTTTGGGCTTTGAATTGACCAGGGATGAAGCCTTCCCCAAGATTCTTTCCTGGCTGGAAGATACCAAGCTTTTGGAACTCTAGGATACATGCGTTACGAGGATCAGCGTAAGCTTCTGGTGCAGGAATTGCGCCACCGGGGCATTGTGGATGAGCTGGTTTTACAAGCTTTCAATTCCGTGCCCAGAGAAGATTATGTGCTGAGCGAATACCGCGAATATGCCTACCGCAATCAACCTCTACCGATCAAACACGATCAAACCATATCTCAGCCCCTGATGATCGCTCTGATGATGAGCCATCTGGAACTGGGAGCTGAAGACAGAGTTTTGGAGATCGGAACGGGCAGCGGGTATCAGACTGCGCTGCTGGCGAGCGTCGTAAAAGAGGTATGCACTGTGGAATTGGTGGATGAGCTTTCCCTGGGAGCGCAGAAAATCCTGAGAAATGCCGGTTTCCGCAATATCCACTTTCGCATCGGAGACGGCTGGCAGGGCTGGGAAAAAGCCTATCCTGCCCACAAGGACTTTGACAAGATCATCGTATCTGCCGGAGCTGAGAGCATCCCTGAAAAGCTCTGCGCTCAGCTTGCGGAAGGCGGGATCATGGCAGTTCCAGTTGGCGGGAGCATGGGGCAGGTGCTCAACATTATTACCCGAAGGGACGGGCAACTGGCTATCCGACACGATGTTCCCTGTGCGTTTGTCCCATTATTGCACGAGAAAACGAGGTGAATATGAATAAGATGTGGGATTGGGCTCGGAGTATGTGGCATAAACCTTCCATCTATATGCAATACCGGCGGTTTAGCATCTTTAAAGGATTGAACAGCTTTCAGCTTTACCTTATCCACGGTCTCATGCATAAACGCGAGTTTAAGGCCGGGGAAGTGCTTTATGAAGTCGGATATCCCATGGAAGTAGTCTACTTCGTGGAAAAGGGCGAGATCTGCCTGAATGACGGTGGTCAGATTATCGGCAAAAACCAGGTCCTCGGGCTCTGGGATTTGTTTGTGGGGGGGAAGCGTCACAGCACAGCCAGAGCGATCAGCGACGTCTCCGCATTTGCCATCTCCCGCAGTGATTTACTGGAACTGATCGACTCCAAACCTGCGATGGGCATCATTATTCTGAAGGCTATCTGTACTGATATCGCCTCCGAGGCCATCAGGATCCGCAGTCTGGGTGTCTGAACGATGAACTGGAGCAAGATCGCCTTTTATCTCTTTCTGGGCATTGTACTGCTGGCGGCTATGATCTTTTACCGCTGGATCTTCAGTTACCTGATTGCCGCTATGGTCTTTAGCTATATCCTGCATCCCGCGGTGAGCTTTCTGGAGCGCCGTCACATACCCCGCTGGCTCGGCGTCGTGATGCTCTATCTCACTGTGGCAGGATTGATAGCATGGTTTAGCAGCCGGTATATCCCCGATCTGATCGACCAAGGGAACAATCTATTTGCCCTGCTTAGTTTGGAGGGTGGTCTGGAAGCTTCCTCCATTCTGAAGATCCCCTTTGTACAGAATGTGTATGATTATGCTTTGCTGTTAGATGCCAAAATTCCCGGTCTGGACGCGGGGAAACAGATGTTGGCTGCCATTGATAGTGGTACTGATTTCCTGGTAAAGCTGCCCAAGTTTTTACTGGATAACTTTTCCTCGATCATCGGAGCAGTGTCCTTTGTCTTCACCATTCCGCTGATCAGTTTCTTTCTGCTGAAGGACTGGCACAAGATCCGCAAGGCCATGCTGAGCTTCAGTTCAAACCGCTACTTTGAATTGGCCATCATCATTATGGGGAAGTTTGATAGTACGGTGGGCACATATCTCCGGGCCATGCTCTTTGAAGTGATCGCGGTTGGCACCATGGCCTCGATCGCGCTCAGCATCGTAGGAGTCAGCAATCCCGTATTGATCGGTATATCTGCTGGCGTGGCTAATATCATCCCTTATTTCGGACCCTTTCTTGGGGGTGCTTTGGCAGTCTTCACGGTTTTCTTCGATGGTGGACCGTTCCTCAGTATGGTGTATGCAGCTCTGGCCATGTACATCGTGCAGGTGATAGATAACAATGTGGTGTATCCCGTGGTCGTAGGTACTACCATCGATATGCATCCTTTGTGGGTGCTGCTCACCGTTCTCGCGGGGGGCTGGTATGGCGGCATCTTGTGGATGTTAATCTCGGTACCGATGGTCTTCCTGGTGTACCAGCTGGTTATGGTGTTGTACACGAATCTAAAAGAGTTTAGAATAATATAAAGAGGCTTTTCATGAGTATATTGGACAAGTGCTTTAACTTCACCGACGCGCGTAAAGCGATGGCTATGGGTTTCTATCCATATTTTCGGGAAATCACTTCTGAACAGGATACAGAGGTGATCTGTAACGGCAAAAAGATGCTGATGATGGGTTCCAATAGCTATTTGGGGCTCACCACCCATCCCAAGGTGAAAGAAGCTGGCATCAAAGCCATGCAAAAGTATGGCAGCGGTTGCGCCGGATCCCGTTTCTTAAATGGTACTCTGGATATCCATCTGGAATTGGAGCGCGAGTTAGCCCGTTTGGTGGGCAAAGAAGCCGCACTGGCATATCCCACGGGATATCAGGCCAATGTGGGCTGCATTGCTGCAATGGTGGCTAAGAATGAATACATCATCACGGATAAGTACGATCACGCCTCCATCATCGATGGCTGCAAGCTTTCAGATGGCATCATGCTTCGCTACAATCACAATGATATGGCATCCCTGGAGCGTGTGTTACAAAAGATCGATGGCAAAGCTGCACTTATCGTGGTGGATGGCATCTTTTCCATGGAAGGCGATATTGCCGATCTGCCAGCCATATCAGCTCTGGCGGAGAAGTATGGCGCCAATCTGATGGTGGATGAAGCTCATTCCCTGGGTGTACTGGGCGATAAAGGTGCTGGTGCCGCGGCTCATTTCGGGCTGACCTCCAAAACAGATTTTATCATGGGCACTTTCAGCAAATCGCTCGCTTCAGTGGGTGGATTCATCGCCGCCGATGAGCCATTGATCCATTACTTGAAGCACAAGTCCCGCGCTCTGATCTTTAGCGCGTCTCTGCCCCCCGCATCCACTGCCAGCGTATTGGCTGCCTTACAGATCATGATCGAAGAACCCGAACGTATTGCCAAACTGTGGGAAAACACTCATTACATGATGGCAGAATTCAAAGCAATGGGCTATGATACCGGAACCAGCTGCACTCCTGTGATTCCCCTTCATGTGGGGGATATGATGACCGCTTTCCATATGTGGGCACAGCTCGGAGAAGAAGGGGTTTTCATCAATCCCGTGATTCCGCCGGCGGTGCCGCCGAATTGCTGTCTTATTCGTACGTCCTTTATGGCCACGCACACCAAGGCCCAATTGGATCTGGCTTTGGAGAAGTTTCACAAAATCGGCAAGAAATTGGGCGTGATCTGAAAAAGAGTGCTTGACAAAAGGCACCGAGGTTATAAAGCAGCAGCCTGAAGTTTAAACACATAAAATACAGCCATAGATGGAGGAATAATGGCAAGCAAGAGCAGTGCTGATTTCTACAGCAACATCAAGGATATGTCTCCGATTCGCGCAATTGCCGAGACATTGATGAACAACCATTTGGTGCGCAAAGTTGATATCCGTGAAGCCTATGAGATGGCAAAGAAACAGCCGGGGGTCACCATCACCGATCTCCCCATGTGCCCGGATTTCGTGAAGCTTCACAACCTTCCTGCTGATGCAAAAGTACTGAACGACTGTCATGGCAACATCATTGGCAGAACTGCCAAGGCCCGCCGTTTTTATCATCGCCTCAATCCCAGCCAGAAAAACAAGCTGGAGAACGATTTCCGCGAAGCGGTCTGGCAAATGCAACACTATCCCCTCATCAAGGCTGAAGCCGTGCTGGGTATGGATTCCGATCTGATGATCAAGGCTACCTTTGTTACCACGGAAAGTGACGCCGCAAACCTATACAACTGGTTGCTCAACTTCGCCCCATATGAATCCGTGCAAAAGACGTATGAAGCCAGCCCCCAGCTTCCCATTCAGGACATCATTCTGATCGGTTTCAATGAATGGACTTGTGACGATTCATTCTATAACAATGTTGGCGCTCCGCAATTGGCCCTGGTGGATGAAAAGCACAACGTAATCGTGAACATGGGCATGCGCTATTTTGGCGAACGCAAGAAAGGAACCCTGACCCTGGCCTGGACATCCGGTATCAGAATCGGCATGGCGGCCTGTCACGGCGGAATCAAGGAGATAGATTTTACCACATGTGACGATTCCGCTTACCACAAGTTTGGCAAACGCTCCATTGCTTTCTATGGCCTTTCTGGCACCGGAAAATCCAGCCACACCAATTCCCACGATAATGGCGGCACTCTCCCCAAAGGATTTTCCAAAGTTGTATTGCACGATGACGCTTTCCAGATCGATCTGGAGAATAAATGCTGCCGTGCATGGGAACCAACCCTGTTTGATAAAACCGACAGCCGCCCCACCGACCATCCGGATTGGAAATACGCTTTGGCTCTGATGAATCACGCTGTGCTAAACATTGATGGTAAACGTATCCCCGTTGGCCAGGATCTCCGCAATCAAAACGGCAGAGCCCTTCTGGATAGGGGTCTTTTGGGCAATTATGTGAATCGTTGCGCCTTCCCCAAAGCTCTGGTCTGGCTGATGAAAGACAGCGTGTTGCCCCCCGTTCTCAAGCTGAAAAACAAGTATCTGGCCATCGCTATGGGTGCCGCTTTGATGACCCAGCGCAATCGTGCCGAGAACGTTACCGAGGAAGAGCTCAATAAGTTAGTCTTCGAGCCCTTTGCCAATCCCTTCCGCGTATACGAACTCTATCGCGACGTGGAAGCTTTCCTGCATGTGAGTGAAAATGGCGCGGATTTCTATTGCTTCAATTCCCGTGGATACTGGAAAGAAAGCGATGCTGTGTTGGAAGCCATTCCGCTCAAGACGTCCCTCACCCTCCAGACTGCCATCCTGACCGATCAGATTGAGTGGGAAGAATGGGATGCCCTGCCCGGTGCCATGATCCCCACTAAAGCATCCATCGATAAGATCCTGCCCGGTTATTACGATACCTATCATCCCGCGAAACGGGGCAACATGGATGCTTACAAACAACTGCTGGCCGATCGCTTCAAACAGCGTAAGGATTATCTTGCCGATAGCGATCTGAAGGAACGCCCGGAAACTCAGCAAGAACTGCTGAAAGCTCTGCATCTCAACATCTAAGCTATATCCAATATATTTACAGGGGTACCATTTGGTACCCTTTTTCTTTTTCAATGCTTGAAGGCAGTACCCGCTGTTTATGTAATCATCCGTTTAATCCTGAGACAAGGATATCCTTTCATATACCTCAAAGCGGAGTTCCGAAGATTGCGATCTATAACATGAAAGGACAGCTGGTGAAGAATCTCAGCTCGGATTGTCATTTCCCCGCCGGACACAATACGATCGGATGGAACGGCACAGATCAATCAGGAGAGATTGTCAGTAGCGGCGTATATTTCTGCCGTGTCAGTTTCAGGGACAGAAGCACGATCCGAAAGATGATTCTGGCAAAGTAGTGCAGCTTTCATCCAGACTATCTTACAGTCTAACTCCCAGTATGACTTGCGGTTCGAACACTGCTCCATCTCCCTTTGCTTTTTGGGGCCAGGGATTATCCCGCGCAATACCGAAACCTATGCTCGGTTGGGCCAGGATAAAGAACTCTCGGCCAATGAGGTGGACCTTTACTCTGTAGCCTATCCGAAGACTCATCCATAGTTCCAAACCGGCATAGGTATGATCATCAATGGCAGACCGAAAGGGGTTGTATGCTGGCCACAGCTCCATTTCAGCATGTAACCCATTCCAAAGATATTGGCGATAACCAAGCAGAACAGTGTAGGCATTTGCCTGTCCCTGATCGTTTGTCCAGTTCTGAAAAGCCAAACCACCCAGAATATCCCCGGATTTCCAGGGCGAATACGATGCCTGCATCATATATATGTCAGCCATGGGGTAGGTGATACTGGTCCCGATAGCCCATTTCCTCTCTGTGTTTTGGTGGTATTGTTCAGATTCCTGTCCGAATGCCGCTGTTGAGGCCAAGAGTAACATCACAGTAGAAATGAAGGAAGTCCATTGGAATCCGGGATAAGAGTGTTTTGTGATCTTGGACATAAGCCCTCGCATATACTTTGATTAAGTGATCTTAAGTATCAGCTGACTAAATGCTGAACTTGTAGATTCTTGTCTGGGCTCCGGTAGGCTCAAAGGCATCATCAATCCTTTCCCAGCCATATTTCTCATAGTATCCATCGTGATCAGTACTTAGATACACGTTTTCGTATCCTGCTTCTTGTGCCAGTCTGATAGCATGATCCATAAGGTGCTTTCCCAGAGCATTTCCCCGGTAGTCTGCCTCAATGTAGTGACAGGCGTACCAAGGCCAGAGATCATGCCGACTTGTGAAGTCACTTATCAGTAAAGCACCGCAACCGATGATGTTAGCTCCATCGCACAACAAAAAGAAGCGGGGCAACCACTTCCCGTAGCGGGTGATTGCGTCACGATAGAAGTTCAGGTTGCGCTCCGAACCCCATTTACCGTGGATGTAGCGGACAGCAAGCTCTAGCCCACCTACATAGTCATGGGCGTCAATGATCTGTAATTTATTGGTATTCATCAGTATATCTCCTGTTGTCGGATTGCTCCATTATTGTTTAATCCAGTTTACTGCCATGTCGAATGGCTAGTTCCAATATAAGCCCGTCAGCTATGTGTGATCAATTATGAACGGTGAACCGCTTCCACTTGAGATTGATGACAGCCGAAGCTACTTAGCCGTACAGATTTACTAGTATACTCAGGCTCGGACAAGCTCTGTAACAAACTGTTGCCTGATCTATGTGTTTCATATGAGAAGCGTTACGGGATCTTATTTGTTGTCCGGCATGGGGCCTTCTCTACGTTTTTTTGTTCAACTTTAAGAAATCCGTAATAGTGTCAAGTGTTTCTCTGCGAACATAGCCCATTCTCTCGGGTGCCACAAAAGTAATCCACTTATCCTCTTTGTAACACCCATTTTCTCTTCCCGCTTTGCTTGTCATGCTACGCCTCTCTTGCTATCTTCAAGTTCATACGCCTATCCTGAACTGGTCGGATACCTGTCATTGGAGTGCACGGGTATTGTTTGACCGGTGTCCATCATGAGGAGCAACCAGAAGACGGCAAGAAGGAGCTAAAGTGTTTAGAGCAGGAGTCTATGCAGTTCCCACTTTGATATGACGTAACAATCTGGGTACGGGCCTTAGCCCCATTCAATGTTGGGCGGTGGGATGGGTATGGATTATGTCATTTCTGCGGAACACGATGCTATGCATAAAGATAATGGTATAATCAGATATAACAGGATTGGCTTTTACAAGGATGCTTTGTCGCTCAATTCCACCCAGCGCGCAAAGATTGTTTCGTGTTCCGAGCTTAGTCTCTCAATCTCGGTTGCCAGGTCGCTATATTCCTGCACTTTCAGATTCGGAAGGCTGAGGCGTTCTTCTAATTCGCTCATTTTTGCTTCCAGTTCCTGGATCCGGGTTTCAAGGCCGGTAAACTCGCGCTGTTCATTATAGGAAAGTCCCTTGTTGATTCGTTTGGGGCGCAGAATCTCCGGATTAGCAGCTTCTTCCCGTTCTTCCTTTTCAAAACGTTTAACCAGTAGGTAATCAGAGTAATTCCCGGCGAACTTACGGAAACGACCGTTTTGGTGGATAAAGAGATAATCCACGCAGCGGTCGAGAAAGAAGCGATCATGTGAAACGACCAGCAGACATCCTCTGAAGGCATCAAGGTAATCTTCCAGGATCTCCAGGGTGCGGATGTCCAGATCGTTAGTGGGTTCATCAAGGATGATGAAATTCGCGCCAAACATCAGGGATTTGAGCAAATAGAGACGTTTTCTTTCACCCCCGGAGAGCGCAGATAGCTTCATTTGTTGCATCTTGCCATCGAAGAGAAAGCGATTGAGCATTTCGGTGGCAGTCACCTTGCTACCATCAGCCATGCGGATGGTTTCGGCATACTGGGCGATGTATTCATAGACGCTGAGCTTGGGATCGAAGCTGTCCTCATCCTGTTTGTAATACGCAATGTGAGTATTGATGCCCATCTTAATGCTGCCGATATCGGGCTTTACTTCGCCGGTGATCATCTTTAGCAGAGTGGTTTTCCCGCAGCCATTTGACCCCAGAATGCCAATGCGCTCCAAGGGTTGAAAATTGTGGTCCAGCTCTTCAAACAGGGGACGTGAATCGTAAGACTTACTAAGCTTATGCAGCTCCAGAATGGTGCGTCCCAGGCGATCGGTCTGAAAGGAGATGTCCAAATCCTGTTCTTCGATCAGGTAGCTTTTACTAAGCAGTTCCTTCACTCTATCCACATGATTCTTGGGTTTGGTGGCTCGCGCTCTGGCTCCCCGGGCTAACCAGGCCAGTTCTTTATCGAGCTGCGCCTGACGGCGGGTCTCCTTGCGCTGGGAATCCTGCTGGCGCAGAATCTTGCCCTTCACGTAGTCACTGTAATTGCCTTCATAAAAGTAAAGCTTGGCTCTTTCGATTTCGAAGATACGGTTACATACGGAATCCAGGAAATAGCGGTCGTGAGTAACGAAGATCAGGCTGGTCTTCATCGTGGCGAGGTAATCCTGCAGCCATTCTATGGTATCCAGATCTAGATGGTTGGTGGGCTCGTCCATCACCAGCAGATCAGGTTCGTTTGCCAATGTTTTGGCAATATCTACCTTACGTCTTTGGCCTCCGGAGAGCAGATGCATGGGTTTGTCGTAGGTCTCGATGCCCATTTTTGTGAGCAGGGCCTTATACAGATGATCGGGTTTCTGCTCTTTGGGGTCTGTGTGAACCACATGATCCATGACGCATGACTCGGGAAGAAACTGGGGATCCTGTTCCAGATAGGCTATTTTGAGATCTTTTCGCGGAGTGATGGTGCCGGAATTTGGGGGGAGGACAGCGGATAAAATGCGTAGCAGGGTAGTTTTACCGCTGCCATTGATTCCCAGGATTCCGATCTTGTCTCCGGCATGGACACCAAAGCTGGCGCCGGAGATGATGCATCTGTCGGCATAGGACAGGGATACATCTTCGAGAGTAAGAATTACGTCGTTTGCCATATTCAATGGCGTCCCTGAGGCGATTCGAACGCCTGACCTTCACCTTCGGAGGGTGCCACTCTATCCAGCTGAGCTACAGGGACGCAGATAGTAAAGTCCATAGATTTTCTGTGCCGTTTTATGTCAACAGCGTTCTGCTCAGAAATCGCTTTTTCCGCAAAGTTTGGATGCGGCATGAGGTGCGTGTTGTTTGGCAATATCGCAGATGACATCCGAGATTTCCCGGATTTCCCATTGAGCATGGGCGTCACTTCTAAGGCGCACGAAGTGGTATATTTCGCGAAGGTTCATCTTGGCGTATACCTTTACGGGAGTTGCGTTTAGATTCAGATAAGGTCTTAAGTGAGCCAGGGAAGTGGGCAAGGCATCGGCAAGTTCAATTCCTTCGCGCTGTATCTTTTCCCAGATCTTTTTGCGTTTGATTTGGGTGATTGCCGGGGGTAGCATAATGATTCCCGGATTGCCGGCTTTCTTGATCAAAGTGCATTGACGGTGCCGTTTAAATTGTGCCCAGCAGCATTCGCTCATGCTAATCTCAAATTCGAATTCCACAGTCTCGAAAGCGCGGGGCATTTTGTGCCAGCTTTTCAGGCCGGTAAAGAGTTGATGCCAAAGCTGGGTCTTCTTTAGCTTGGGAAGGCTGGATACCGTTTCGCAGGTATCGCTGTAGCTCAGTTCCCCACGGCTGTAGATCAGAGCAGTCAGAATGCGGTCGTCGGCATGGTTGGAGGCAGAAATCAGCTTCACTTTTGTTTCTAGATCCAGCAAGGCCAGCCAGGGCAGTTCTTGTTGTAAAAAGCCGCTAAAGCCGACGGCGTCGGGATTGACAGTTCCCGTGAAGCCATCAGGTTCGGTGTAACGGATCAGAGATGGGCTGATGGCGGATACTTCTTTGAACAGGAGATCCTTGCACGTACGGGCTTCGGCTCCGGGTGCGGCAGAGAGGCGACGCAGTAAGGCTTCAATATTGCGGGCATTGATGGTGATGCCCATCTGAGTTTTGGTAGCCAAGGGCAGGATGTAGCGGGCATCTTCCTTGGCTTTGCATTCCAAATCCCGCTTCTTCATCTTTGTGTCGCGCTCTGCATAGTAATCGCAAAGTAATTTGTAAGAGCTTTCATACTCCGAGAACAGGCTCTTCATGTAGGCTTTATACTTTTTCTTGAGCCCGGGGTAATCATTCAGCTCCTCCGGGATTACGTAGTCTGAAGAAAAAGTGACATAGCGCTGGGATTTCTCGGTAAAAGATACCAGGCGGCTACGCTGCACAAGCTCAGTGAGATATCGGGATACATCAATCAGGTCCAGATTGAAGACGGCATGTTCAGCCACGGAGGCGTGACCCATTTCAAAGATGATGCTGGTATTGGAGGAGCGGGCTTTTTCCACTTCCTGAAGGGCTTCCTTGCGCAATTCATGTACACTCTTCTGGCTGCGGCTGATTCTGGCATATGCGGCAGAGATCACTTCCGGAGTGGCGGTTTTATCGTTTAGGCGGTCGATCAGGCTTTTATCGATGTTGTATCCGGCAATGAGAAGTTTCATAGTACTACGATTATCCCCATTCAGAGCAGAGCAGAAACGCTGCTGGCGCCGATGCGGTTCGCGCCTGCTTCGATCATCTTGCTAGCGCTCTCCTGGTCCCGGATTCCGCCGCTAGCTTTCACCCCAAACTTGGGTCCCACAACTTCTCGCATCAGAGCGATGTCCTCTGGTTTTGCTCCGGCACTGCCGAAACCTGTGGATGTTTTTACGAATTTGGCTCCTGCTTTTTTACTGATCAGGCAGCTGAGAATGAGCTGTTCCCTGGTAAGATAGCAGGTTTCGATGATCACCTTTAGCAGTACGGAGTTTTCCAGGCATTGTATGGCAACTGACTTGATGGTTTCCATCGCCATCTGCCAGTCCCCGCTTCTGAGAGCCGCCAGGTTTTGGACCATATCCAGTTCATCGATTCCGGATTCAATCACTGCTTTAGCTTCTTTCTTTACGGCTTTTCGGCTGCCGGCCCCCAGGGGAAAATTGATCACTGTGCAGGTCTTCACGGCGCCATCCAGGATTTTCCGGGCGTAGGGTATAAAGTGGGAATTGATGCACACTGAGGCTGTATGATGTTCGGCGGCCATAGCGCAGAGCTTGGCTATATCATCGTCTGTGGCATCGGCCTTGAGAACCGTGGCATCGATGATGGAGGCAATGCCTTTGGCGGGGTCGTAGAGTTCATCGGGTTCATCGGCGCGGCATTTGGCGCAATGCAAACAGATGTGGTGAGCTCCGCCACAGCGGCAGATCTGCTGGCTGGGAAAGTATTCTCTTGCAATGTCTGGAATGCTTTTCATAACTGTCTCCTTTAAGAACCGGCCAATTGGCCACAGGCACCTGATATATCAGAGCCGCGGCTGCGTCGCAGAGTGATGGCCTGATTGATGCTCTGAGCGGCGGTCATAAACTTCTCAATTTCCAGCTTCTCAGGTTTTCGGTAGGGTAGCTGGGGCACGGGATTGTAAGGGATAAAATTGATCTTACAGGAAAGATCGCCTGTGAACTTGCGCAAGGCTTTGATGTCGGCAGCGCTCATATTTACATCCGGGATTAAAATGTATTCGAAAGTGACGCGAAAACTGCTCCGGCTCAGGTAGTACACCAGGGCATTCTTCAGGCTAATCAACGGATAAGTCCGGTTTATGGGCATCAAGGTGCTGCGGATCTCGTCAATGGCGGAGTTTAGCGATACAGCAAGCTTGCATTTCACTCCGCTATCAGCCAGAGCGATTATCCCGGGAATCACACCACAAGTGGATACCGTAGTTCGTCTGGGGCTGAATGCAATAGTATCGTGGGCTTGAATGATGGTGAGCGTCTTTAGCACCGTGGGCAGATTATCCAGGGGTTCGCCCATGCCCATAAATACGATGTTTGTAACTCTAGGGAGGGGGCTTTGAGCCATTGCCAGCATGATTTGTCCCACGATCTCATGGGTTTCCAGATTGCGCCTTAGTCCCAATCTGCCGGTGGCACAAAAGCTGCAGGAACGGGCACAACCTACCTGTGATGATACGCAAAGCGTGTTCTTTTTGTCTTGATCGGGGATCATCACCATCTCGATCTTAGCACCGTCTTCCAGCAGCAAGCAGTATTTGATGCTACCGTCATCAGCTTTGTCCTCTTTATCGATGAGGGGGAGAGAAAAGCTGTATTGCTGAGTGATAAACACCTTAAAATCGATGGGGAGATCCGTCATCTCTTCCGGGTTATACACCTGTTTCACATAGAGCCAGTGCATCAGCTGCCGATGCCGGAAGGCAGGATATGCTTTCATGATTACGGCTTTAATCTCGCTGGAACTCTGGGAAAAGATGTTTACTCGCATGTCTCAATATCCGGGACACTGATCACCGGTAGTGTGCTGTATTCATCGGGATTCAATTCGGCAATACCCTGATCTTCAGTGGAAAGATAGATCTTTTTGGCCAGCACGTCGATGCGAAAGACCATCGCTTTATCTCCCTTGTATGTTACGCAGGTGCCGATGATGGGAAAATCTCTGCCTTCTTCCACATAGAAATCCTCTTCGAAGTTCAGACAGCACAGCAAGCGTCCGCAGGGCCCGGATATTTTAGATAGGTTCCCAGCCAGATTCTGATCTTTGGCCATTTTGATGGTAACTTGATTGAAGCGTTTGAGGAAACTGCTGCAACAGTATTGACTCCCACACATGCCAAAACCGCCCAGGCGTTTGGCTTCATCGCGACCGGTGGTTTGGTGCAGTTCGATGCGGGTGCGGAAAATGGTGGCCAATTCACGTACAAATACCCGGAAATCGATCCTGCCATCCGCGGTGAAAAAGAAGGTCAGCTTGTTGCCGTCGAATTGATAGATGGTTTCGATCAGCTTCATCTCAAAGGGGTAGCGCAGCAGAAGGTCATTGAAAGTGCGAGCCGCCTTTTCTTCTTCCTGGCTGATGCTATTCATCTTTTCTATGTCGGAATCACTTGCTTTGCGCAGGATCTTGTATATCCGATTGCCGGATAGAACGTCACTTTCTTCGCGGGGGACAGCCATGTGCACTATCTGGGCGATATCCTCGCCGCGTTCAACCTCCACTACGATGAGATCTTCAGGTTCGATGGGCATGGCATCAGGATTCAGGTAGTATCCCATGCGGCCACTGCGAAACTCCACTTCTATATAGTCTTGCATGTATTATTCTCCAGATAACATTTCGTATAGCTCCATCTCGGCGCTACTCAGCTCCAGGTTTCTGCGTTTCTTCACGATGGATGCTGTATTGCAAAAGGCTGGATATCGATATTCTGTCAAGGAATCAGCTTCGCCCCAAGAAAAGCTGGGTATGAAACCGGCAAACAAACCAGGTCCATAGACGTTGCATCCTATCCCGATTACCACTCCAGTATTCAAGGATGTGTTGATACCGGTCTTGCTGTGATCTCCGATAATGCAGCCCATAAAGCAAGTCCCGGAATCCATTTTGTCGGTTATTCTGTAATTGTACACATTGACGTTTCGATATGTATTCTTCAAGTCACTGTTGTTTGTATCAGCGCCCAGATTTACCCATTCACCGAGGTAGGAATGCCCCAGAAAACCGTCGTGCTGCTTGTTTGTATAAGCCTGAAAGATGCTGCCTTCCACTTCGCCGCCTACTTTGCAGACTGGACCGATGCTCACTCCGCCATAGATCTTGGCGCCTATCTTGATCACGCTCTTCTTTCCGATGTAGGTGGGTCCGCAGATCACGCTGTTTGCCATCACTTTGGCACCCTCATCGATCACAATGGGTCCGTCAGTCGCGTCTAAGACCACGTTTGGGGCCAAACTAACATCTTCGGCAATCCAGATTCTGTAGGGATTCAGCACATGCACCCCTGGTTCCGTTTCAAAAAAGTTATCCTCTTCATAAAAGATGTTTTCAAAATCCCAAGTAATCATCCGGGGATTATCATGCACCACTTCGGGCAGGTGCTGATACAGAGCCACGCTGCATTCAATGGACTCTACTGCCTTGGGCAGAGTAAAGTCAAACTCTAGCTTTACACTGGTGCAAAGAGCTACAATCTGATCGCCACTTAGTAAAGCCTGATTGGTTCCCAATTCTTTGATGGCGCGGATTGCCTCATCATTTACCACCAAACGGGAGTTTACATAGAGCTTGATGCCTTGATCTGGCGCATTGATCTCCCAATCCAGATGTCGCTCACAGTACAGTTTTTCCAGTCTGGGTTCCATTATATAGCTGGAACCCTGGTCACCAAAGAGGTATTCCAGGCGTTGACGCAGCTTGAGGATGCCACAACGCACATCTCCCACCACACGGGTGAGGGTAATGGGATAGAAGGACTTGTGATAATTATCATCAAAGATTACGAGCTGCATTTGACACTCCTTTTGGGGGGCGTTTACCATGCCAGACAAAAAAGCCAAACTGGCCCATGATCATGGTAAATACCAGAAAAAAGGTCTGGATGATCAGCCACAGCGGGTAGAAGCCCAGCATCCGGGAACTAATTCCAAAATGCTTGCGGCTGTAGGAGATCATGATGTTTTCGATCAGGATGCGGTAGGCAAAGATGATCAAACCCAGAGGCAGATTGATCAGCATCATCACCAGCCCGCCCCAATATAGGCAGGCCATGGAAAAGAGAATGAAAAAGAACTCAGGATTGAAAGTAAGCTGATACTTCATGTTTGAAGCCCAGCGGCTGCGCTGATTTAACAGCTGCTTCCAGCTCTTTACCGGATGAGTATGTGTAAAGGAAGCGGATGAGAAATTGAAGATGATCTTGTGTCCTTTGCGACGCATCAATTGCATCAGATTGACGTCGTCCCCACTGATCAGATGAGCTATCTTGGCAAATCCACCTACATCATAGAAAGCAGACTTTCTATATGCCAGATTCTGCCCGATGCAGGCCCAACTTTTGCCCAGTGTGTAGCCTCCGCCCAAAACCATGTAAGTAAGGGCAAAATCCAGGTGTTCATACTTCTGCAGGATGCTTGCTTTGCTCCAAACGGGGATCAAGGTACGTGAATAACCCGCCACCATGCTGACGTCGTCTGTGAAACAGGCCACCATGCTAGATATCCAGGTGAAGGGAACGATGCAATCCGCGTCCGTGGTTAGAATGATCTCTCCCTGAGCAGCGTCGATGGCACGGCTGAGCGCTACTTTCTTCGGGGAGATGGAGTTTTCCCGATCGGTACTTTTCAAGTATCTTACCTTGTGCCCAGCGTCAATGTATCGCTGGATGATGGATGCAGTCTCATCTTCAGAATCATCATCGGCAAAGACGATCTCGTATAGTTCCTGGGGATAATCCTGAGATAGGAGACAGGTCATCAAACGCTGCAGGTTGGCAGCTTCATTGCGCGCTACCACCACCACGGATACCAGCTTTTTCCGATAGTTATGTGTCGCTTTATAACGCTTCCAGCCAAAATAGAAGCGGATTACAAACACGATGTAGGTAAGCGCTCCGCTGCAGATGAGCGCTAAGAGAACCCAGAACAGCAGTTCCCCGATCAATCCAATTCCTGAGCGTCGTTGTACCCCCAACGCGTGGGATAGAAATTGAAGCGTAAAGTATCGGACATGGCAGGAGGAATGTTATCCTCCAGAAAGTACTCATCCATGCCCTCGCTATTACTCAGGAAACCGGTACTGGAATTGATCTTACGGCTTACTACGCCTTCTGGGACGGAAAAGGTAAACCGCGGATCGTCAGCCGCAGGAAGCTTACCCTTGTTATCCAGCCTGATGCATTTGGTCATGATGCGTCCCCAGATGGGGGCACAAACCGCACTGGATGACACTGTGGCATTGCTATCGAAGCCATTCCATATCCCCAGAGTGAACTTGGGATTAAAACCAATGAACCAGGCATCACGATGATCGCTGGAAGTTCCGGTTTTCCCCGCGACTTGCCAGTGATAGTTGTTTCGAGCCGCGGCTCCGGTACCTGATGATGTGACGGATTGGAGCATCGATGTCATGATGTATGCCACGCCGGAATCGGTTACTTGGGTTTTAGTGGTGTATCCCCGCTCCAGAACCTTACCATTGATGTCTTCCACCTTGGTGATAAACACAGGGCTCACACGGTATCCACCATTGGGGAAAGTGGTATAACCAGAGATCAAAGTGATGGGAGTAACTTCATAACTTCCAAGTGCGGCGGAATAATCTGTCACTCTACGTTTGATCCCAAAGCGCATAAACGCATCGGATAACACATCCAGCCCCAGATCGATCGCCGCTTTCACTGCCCAAAGGTTGTAAGAATGGGTGAGTGCTGTGCGCATCCGGCTGAAACCGTAGTACTTTTTGGTATAGTTTTGAGGTGACCACTGCTTGCCGTCTCCGCCGGTCAAACTGATGGGGGCGTCGTTGATCACAGTAGCAGGAGTATAGCCCTTTTCGATGGCCGCGGTGTAGTAAACTGGTTTAATGGAGCTACCGGGCTGCCGTTTAGCCTGTGTCATGCGGTTAAACTTGCTATGGGTGAAGTTCCTGCCACCGATCAGAGCTCTCACATAACCAGTTTTATTCTCCATCAATACCAGTCCGCCCTGCAGATATTTGGTATTGATATCAAAGGCGTTTGGACTTACTGATGCGTATTTATTGGAATAGTTGTGCCGGCCTTCTACCTCCGTAAGGTACTGATTCAGTACAGAATCGGCATATACGGAAAGATCCTGGTCCAGAGTGGTGTATATCCGGAGCCCGCCTTCAAAGAGTCGTTCTGTGCCATACTTGCGTTCCAGATATAGCCTGATATGCTCAATGAAGTAATCCGACGCATATTGACGATAGGAACTGCCAGCGTTCCGTAGTGGAGTCTTGATGGCGGCCAGGTACTCTTCTTCGTCCAGCTTTTTGGCTTTCTTCATCCGTTCCAGGATCAGATTGCGTCTGGTCAATGCACGGTCAGGATGCTTGATGGGATCGAAGTAATTGGGGCGCTGAATCATCCCGACTAATGTGGCAGATTCAGGCAGCGTAAGATCCTTGGCATGCTTGCCAAAATAATATAGTGCGGCGGTTTCCACTCCATGGATCTGGCCGCCCCAGAATATCTTGTTAAAGTAAATTTCCAGGATTTCTTCTTTGGTAAATTCTCGTTCAATTCGGATGGACAGGAGGACTTCCTTTATCTTGCGTGAGATGCGCTTATCCAGGGTCAAAAACATGTTTCTGGCCATCTGCTGAGTGATGGTGCTGGCGCCTTGGGAGAAATCCCAGCGTACGATATCGATCAGGATCGCCCTCACGTTTCCCAGAATGTCCACTCCAAAGTGTTTATAAAAGTTCTTGTCCTCGGCAACGATCAGCGCGTCCACCAAATGAGGCGGCAATTCCCTCAGCGATACCAGCTTACGCTTTTCAAACGCGAAGAGATGAATCATTTTGCCATTGCGGTCATACACTTCCGAACCACTGCGCAGCGTGAAGTTTCGCAGTTCGGAAGTGGGGGGCAGTCCGTCCCGGTAAAACCACACTACACCAACGGCTATTCCGATGATGATGCACACGGCGATACCGGCGATCTTGAGCATCTTATTATAATCTCTTCTATGTCTTCTTTTCATGTCGTAACCCTTAAGCTCGGGATTTTCTCCTCTATATACAGGCAGAAATACGCTGTGATTATACCACTAATCAAGCCTAACAGAATCAGGATTGGTGTCAATACAAAAAGTCCATCGTTGCGAATTAACCACGATCTCACTAGTAGCAATTGCGCGGCATTATGCCCTATTGCGCCAAGAACACTGATGCCAAACATGCTGAAACGAGGACGGATGAATAGCCCCATGCTCATCAAGCAAACCGCTGCCAAACCTCCGGCGAGGGATAGCGCAAGCATCGGCGATAGGAGACTGAAAGTGGCAAGCGCTCCAATCACTGATTTGGCGATTGCGACCACAAAAGCGCTGAGGATTCTGCGATGGTAGACCAGGTAGAGCAGTACAACATTGGATAGCCCAATTCTGATGAATGGTATGGGCAGCATGCTCATGATCAGGTTTTCCACTATGTACACAGCGGATGCCGTGGCAGTAAGAAACGCCAGGAATAAAATGCTGTCCTGCTTCATGAATTGAAGTACCTGTGGATAATGGGATCAGGGCTTTTCTGTAACTCTTGATATGAACCGAAATGCAGCATCCTGCCCATTTCAATGAAGAGTATCTTTTGCCCCAGGTGCTCAATCGTACCTATATCGTGAGTGATAGTGATTAAGGTAGCTCTGTTCGCCCTGATGATTTCGCTCATGTAATAAAGGGTGTCCTGAGCAGTAATGGGATCCAGACCGGATACCGGTTCATCAAAAATGATGTAATCCGGATCATATACAAGGGCGCGGGCGATCCCGATCCTTTTTCTCATCCCCCCGCTCAATTCTGCGGGATACAAGCTTTCGGTGTGGACCAGACCCACCAGATCAAGGCATTCTTTTACCTTAGTGGCGATCTTGTTCTCATCCTTTTCGCCTCTTTCATATAGGGGTAGAGCCACGTTTTGATACACCGTGAAAGAATCCAGCAACGCCGCCATTTGAAAGACCATGGCGAAACGCTCCTTTACTTTGCTGCGTTCCATTTTGGTACAGTGATACAGGTTTGTGCCATCAATCACGATGCTACCCGCATCCGGCGCGTATAGCCCCAAGAGGCTCTTCATCAAAACAGTTTTCCCCGATCCGCTGCGTCCCAGGATCACCAGGTTTTCCTTATCCGGCAGAGTAAAATCAATATCCTGCAGGATTACTTTTTTGCCCAAACTCAGGCTCAGCTTATCTACCTTAATCACGCCTGGATCTTCTTTTTTTGGTATAGACCGGTTAACAGCGCACTCAACAGGCCAAGTGAATTGGCATAAAAATCGTAGATACTCACGCTGCGGCCGGGAATAAAGCGCTGATGATACTCATCCAGGGCGGCACTGATCCACATAAATACAAACACGCCCAGATACACTTTCGTGGCAGCAGTGCGCTTTCTCAAGTACGTGCTGACCAATAGTCCCCAGATGAAGTATACCAGGATATGAGCAAGCTTGTCGCTGCTCCAAAATTCAACGGAAGGAAGGTCCTTGCTAGGGATGGAGGATACCAACCAGATCAGCAGCATCCACAAAACACTGAGATAAAGATAGCCCTTTACACTCATCAGGATATGCTTAGTATCTCCCACGTGATGACTACCAACTTCTTGCGTAGATGCGCCTTGACCGGGATGCCAACCTGATTTACCCAAATACTCAGATGCAGATCTTCATCGAGAAAGTTGTGAGTAAGCATGTCGATGTAAGGTGCCTTTTTGGTATTCAAGGCTTTGAAACGCAGTTCATACTTCCGGGTCTGAAACTTGCCCAGGGAGGTCTTGAGATCTTCGACCTTCCCACCGCTGACCACGGCTTTCCAGGGTCTGCCATTTCCGTCCACCAGATACTCGCCAATGGGCTTTTCGCTTTGACTGATCTTTGCTAGAAGTGTGAATACATCATGGCTGGGCGCAGGTAAAGTGTAGCTGATGCTTTCATTACTGGACTTTCGGTGCATCGTGGCCGAGTTTTTGTGATAACTAGTGCTGATGGTATCCTTGAGTTCGCTCTGGTGGATGATTCTTACGTAGCTTTGGGGCAGAAAATCAGAGTCGAAGGACACACGGTAGGTATTGTTCAGATGGGGAAAGATCGTCCTGAAACCGCTGTTGCTGGCTTTCACATAAAGATTATCTTTGCCAATGTTTAGCCTCAGGTCTGCCACCTTGAATCCCATCGAGTTTATCCTGTACTCCAGATTCTGTGCCTGAACTACGCCCAGGCCAACCAGGCCTAGTATCAGTAAAATGTATTTATTCATCGCTATCTATCTGTCTTACTTTTACTTGCTTTATGCTTCGTTCGTCGCTGTCCAGAACCATGATATCCAAACAATCATTGAGGATATAGCTTTCACCCACCTGGGGGACATGGTTGAATTGGGCAAGGAGAAACTCAGCAATATTGTCATAATCGTCCACCGAGATGTCAGTGGAAAACTCCTGATTAAACTGCCGCGCACTATAATTTCCGCTCAAGGTGTAGCTGCCATCATCGCATTTGGTATATTCCGGGATCTCGTCGGCATCGTATTCATCGCGAATCTCACCCACAATCTCTTCCAGAATGTCTTCCAGAGAGATAATGCCTGATGTGCCGCCATACTCATCCACAACCACGGCCACTTGCAGTTTTCGGGCTTTAAATTGATTCAGCAGAGATTGGATCTTCATGTTCTCGGTCACGAACCAGGCCGGCCGCATCAAGTCTGTAATGCTCTGCTTTTCAGGATACAACAGGATGTCCTTTACGTAGATGATCCCCACGATGTCATCGATGGTCTCCCGGTATACAGGTATCCGCGAATAACCGCTGGCCACGATCAAATCCCTGAGTTCATCCAGGCTCTGGTTTTCCTCAATGGCGGTTACGCGTACCCGGGGTACATAGATCTCGCTGATCTCGGCTTCCCGAAAACGAAAGAGCCCCACCAGCATCCTCTTTTCATGTTCTTCCAGAGTACCTGATGAGGATTCGCTTTGAATCAGATTGTGAAACTCTTCATGTGTAAAGCGCTGGCCAATATGCTTTTCCAGATTCTGCTTGCGCGACACCCAGTAACTAATCTTCTCAAAGATCCAGACCGGGGGGAAGAGAACAAACTGCAATAGCGCAAGAGGATATGCCAAAATCAGGCAGATCTCATTTGCCTTGCTAAGAGCGATCAGCTTGGGGATGATCTCCCCAAAAAACAAAATTGCCAAGGTGGCGAGCAACACTTGAATGGTGATTGTCGAAGACAGATCCCACCCTCGGGTTTCGGCAAGATTGATGGCGATAATGGTGCCAAAAGACGATATGGCCACATTCACCAGTGTGTTGCCTAAAAGCAAGGTGATTAGCAGTTTACGTGGTTTGGACAGGAGCTTAAGCACCATTTTCCCTGTTTTGGAATCGCTATTCTCCAGCTTTTTTAAGTACACGCGTGACAACGAGAACATTGCCGTTTCGCTGCCGGAAAAGAAAGCTGATAAAGCCAAGAATACTACTAGCAGCAATATATTAGAATCAGCCAATTCCGCCCCCCGGAATTTGCTTTCGGTAATTGTCTTCTGCGTCTTCCATTTTTCTTCTGTCTGCTGTTCTGATGTGATCATAACCTGTCAGGTGTAATAGTCCATGGATCAGAACCAGCCAAAATTCCTCTCTGAATGTATTTGTACCCTTTTGTAAAAACACTTGATTTGTGTCAATGATAATATCGCAAAGCCGGATTATGCGTCCTTCCAGCATCATGGCATCACCGGCAAAACTGAGCACATCGGTGACGTGATTCACACCCCGGTAAAGCCGGTTAAACTCCCTCATAGCCTCACTTTTGACCAGTTGCAGTGAAATCTGGAAATCAGTATCAGGCACTTCTGACGAACATATGGTTTCGGCCATAAGGCGAATTGAGGCTTCGTCTATGCCGTTGGGTAAATCACCCTCAATATCAATGCTTGTCATGCTCTTCAGGGTAGTCCAGCCGTTTACGATAGATGCTCCCCAGCACTGGTAACATGGATTGTTTTACTGTGTTCAGGTCTTTTAATGTAATTGGGGCTTCATCGAATTGTCCTTCGCGAATGAGACGGGCAATGGTGTCGTCAATGATCTTGATGATATCCTCTTCGCTCTGGATGTTTTTTGCTTTTGTAGTGCTTTCCACCACGTCTGCCAGCATCACCAGCACTGCTTCCTTGCTTTGGGGACGGGGGCCGGAGTATTGAAACGCCTGCAGGGGAACGTCCAGGCTTAGTTTTTCGGCTTTGTCATGGAAATAGCGGATCACACTATTCCCATGGTGTTGCATCAGGATGTCGATCACTGGCTGGGGAATCTTATGCTTCTTTGCCAGAGCAATGCCTTCTAAAACGTGACTCTTGATGATTTTCGCGCTTTCTTCCGGGGCTCTGGTATCGTGTATTGCATTTGAATTCTCATTATTCTCCGTGAAAGCTTCTGTGTTTATAATCTTTCCGATATCATGATAATAGCTGCCCACTCGTGCTAGCAGCGGATTCGCCCCGATAGCTTCGGCAGCCCGTTCTGCCAGATTGCCCACGATCAGGCTGTGATGATAGGTGCCTACCGCTGTAGTGGCCAACTGTTTCAGTAATGGGTGATTAAAATCCAGCAGTTCCAGCAAAGTCTGCTTGGTGGCGCGGTTCCAGCGGCGTTCATAATAAGGTACGATAATCAGTATACCCACGATGCTGATGGCACATGAGATCATCCCAAAACCAATGTTTCGAAATACGACAGCCAGTGGATCGCTTTTGTAGATTGATATGGCTACATTCACCAGAGTGGTCGATATCAAAAGATAAAACCAGATACTGAGGAATTCATGCTGCGCATGCTGGCGTTTCACCAGCAGCAAGGTCATGGTAGTGCTGAGTAGAAAGATCACCGGTGTATAGGTTTCCCAGTTTATAAAGGGGTTCAGGATCAACATCGAGCAGATCCCGTAAAGCATTCCAAAATCCGTGCTTACCAATATCGCAGCCGCCAGAACGGTCAGGGCAAAGGGGATCACGAGGTTACTCAGGGTAAAAATATGATTTGTAAAGATACCTAAAAGAACGATCAAAATGAAGCCCAGATTCACCGGTAGGTAGTCCGCTACACTATGTCCGCTGGATTTGTGGAATACGCCGTAATAGTGATTTGCTACTAGCAGGATCAGAAAAGTGTAGATCATCATGCCCAAGGCCAGCAGCATCTGCTGCAGGGGAGATTTCTGGAGGTTTCGGCTACGAAAAGCCACCTGTAACGACTCAAGTTTCTCAATATCACGTTCGGTAACACGGGCGTTCTTTCGCACAATCACTTCATTTTGTAATACGATACCTTCAGTCTCGGGGATCTCGCTGATGGTTTTCTGCTTTAGCTCGGCCAGGTGTTCTTCGTCAATCACGATGTTGGGCAGCACCAGGCTTTCAGCCAGAGCTGCCAGTAACAATTCCGCTTCCGGGTAGGCCCCAATCAACTCCAGCAAGGCTTCGTCGCGGTTTAGATATGTACTTAAAGGTTTGGAGCTGCGGGATTTTCCGTTGAAGATCAGGATGCTGTCCCCAGGCGATTCAGCGTAAATACCTCTTTTGTATATTTCTTGCAACCCCGCTCGAATGCGGTCATAGCTCCGATCCAGGTTTTCATTGCCATAAGCAAAGACCAAGGCTGCTGTATCCAGCTTGAACCCTGCTTTGGTGGCGGCTTCAGCCTTCTGGACAGGACTGAGGGTAGGATCATCATAAAATATTGCCCAGAGCTGATCAATAACGCTTAGCGCACTGAAAAGCTGCTCGTCGCTGATACGATATGGCGTTAGGATGTTTTCTACGCTTTCCTCGCGTTCGTTAATTAGCAGCTCGGGATTTTTCATAATCGGAAAATCAAAGGGCGCGATCACTTCCGTTTCTGAGACCTGGCCTGCCTTCAAGCGAAACTCAGGATAGTTAAAACGCCCAACCGCAAAGGTATGGTACAAACCCACGATAATGAGGGCTGTAAGTATTATGATCCATAAGTATTTCGAGTTCATTTATCCCTTATATCCATGGGCCGTTACTTGTCAAGAGCGAAATACCCGGGCAATACCCTTGTGACAGACCACAACCTCCATTTTTTCGTCTTGCCACCTTCCCGGATTCCTCTTCCCTGGGACGGGGGAGGGTGGTAAGAGAGTTAGAACAGCGCGGGAAGCCAGGAATGGACATTTTGTTGAAGAGGCTTTAATGCGTATCCGGATCATGATAAATGCGCTCATGATGCTATTGGATTGTTCTTGGATTCAGTAGTCCTTGTAGGGCAGGGGCATAGGAGAGACGCTGCGTGACGCATTCTGACGCTGTGTTGGAACAATGCAATGAGTGAAGTGGCCTATATGCTGGGCAATTTAATCGTGATAGTGCTGCCTTTTCCGGGTTCTGATTCTATTTCTAAACTGCCTTTCATCTTTTTCACAGAATCACGGCACAAAATCCAGCCAAGGCCAATGCCGGATCCCTCCCTACGCGCGCTGTAAACGGGTTTGTTTCGTTTCATCAGTTCCTTTATCTCATTAGGACGCATGCCTACTCCAGTATCAGAGATGGAAATGATTACTTGTTTATCGGTATGTTTCGCGCTCAACCCTATGCGGCCGTTATCAAAGCTGAACTTCACTGCGTTGTTTAGCAGATTGCGTACCACGATTTTAAATAGATCGCTATCGATCAGAGCAAAGATCTGTCCATCCCCATAATCGAAATCCAGGGTGAGGTTTTTCTGTGCGGCTATGGGTTGGTAGATCATGTATATCTGTTGCAGATGAGGGATGATATCTTGATTTGTGATGTTAGTAATGTCGTCCAATCGGCGGCGCTGCAGTCTGATCCCATCCAGCATTTCATCCACCAGCTTGTACATGTTTTGGCTGCTACGTCTCATGCTGTGCAGGATTTCCTGTTTCTCATCCTCTGGGAAACTGCCGTTTAGGATCAGCTCGAGAACTCTGCTGAAATTTCCCAGTGGGGCGCGCACATCGTGGCTGATCACGCTTACGATCCAGTTAAGGGTTTCCACGCTGTCCTGCATGTTTTTATTGCTGCGGCTCAGTTCTATGCTATTCTGGTGAATGATGCGGTTCTTCTTTTTCAGTTCTTTATTCTGCTCTTTATAAAGCTCAGCTTGTTCCTCGATTCGCTTTCGGAAGTAATCGGCTTCACTTTTATTCACCGATTGCTTCACGTGCTCTTCGTAGAGTTCATTCAGTGCGGCATTCAGCTCAGCCTGGCTGTTATAGGCAGATTCAAAATCTCCCCGCTGGGCATAGACTTGGCTATAGTACCCATAGAACCTTACCAGTTGTTCATTTATCTTGAGTGAATGAACGAGTTCTTTTACCTCATCAAGTTGCCTTAGCGCCAAATCTGCTTTGTTTTGCTTCAGATAAATGGACACAGTGTTCAGATATGTATTGGTGCGAGAGGCTTGATTCGTGTGGTCATTGCTGAGTTTCAGTGCCATCTTATAATTCTTCAGAGCCTCGTTGAGTTTGCCCATATTCTCCATGATGTAGCCTATGTTATTGTATGAGATGGCTTGTTCATACTTGGCATAGTAACGTTGTCTGAGAGTGAGGCATTCCCGGGCGCGTTCCAGGGCAAGCTCTTGTTCACCTACTTCGTTTAAGATCAGACTGAGATTGTTGAGGCATTCGCACTCACGGCGGACATTGCCTAGTTTACGTGCGTAGAATAGGGCTTGATCCACATATTTACGGGCTTTATCATAGTCCTTCAATTTCTCATAAGCCGTGGATAGGTTCATCAGGGGAGACAGCATCATCTCGTCGCTATTAGCCTTTTGTGCTATATCGAGAGCTTTAAAGGCGAAATTCAAGGCCATGTGGTACTCTCCCAGGATGCCATAGCCCACAGATATATTATTCAGAATATTCTGGGTAATCACCTTATCAGTCTCTTCATCGGCAAGAGTCTTCCATATTTCTATAGCTTCATGATAGTTACCCAATTGAGCTTTACATATGGCGAGATTGGATTCGGCTCTTAACTGATGTTTGCGCAATGAATGCCTGATCGCCAGCTTCACCAGCTTTTGAAAGATCTCTTCCGCTTCCTCGGTCATTGAGGACGTGCCATAAAATACACCTATCTGAGTGAGTATATCAGCCTGTAGCACTTCATCGCCATTGAAATCCAGCATTGCCATCAACTGGCTGATCTCCTTGACGAGCTCCAGGCCCTCCTCAATCGGAATATTAGTGAGGCGGTCCCCCAATGACCTTAGTTTTATCCTATCTACCTTTGACAGTGTTCTCAATTTAGCCTTATTCATACATATGATAGTTTCTATACGTTCATAATTTGTCAATAGATTTTTCACATAGCAGATAATCTACACTTGGCTCAGAATCAAGTTGCTTTTGGACTGCAGATGAATAATCTATCAATATAGTGGACTATTGGTGCCACCAAATATGAACACAAAGGAATATGACCATGGCTCAGATAAAACTTAAAGGTAT
>JAEWNJ010000120.1 GCA_023392795.1 Candidatus Cloacimonadota bacterium | reverse complement strand
CGTTCCTCTTTGTAATCATGGCCATGAAGTCTCCTTCAGCCACTTTCTCACCATTTACATAGGTATCGCCGTGCATCTTGGCCAGCGAACGCTTCAGCGAGATCACGGTAAGTTCATAACGCAATGTATCTCCGGGCATTACGGGCTTGCGGAACTTCACATTGTCTATGGAAGCGAAATACGCCACATAATCCTGGGGATTATCCAGTTGATTGAGCAACATGATACCGCCGGCTTGCGCCATACCTTCGATGATGAGCACACCGGGCATAATGGGATGGCCGGGGAAATGCCCCTGGAAAAAGGGTTCATTGATCGTTACATTCTTCATGCCGACGATTGATTCTCCGGGTACAAACTCCTGGATTTTATCCACCAAAAGGAAGGGATAGCGATGCGGGATGATGCGCATGATGGCATTGATGTCAAACACCACTTCCTTGCTCTTGGTCTTTTGATAGATCATCTGCAGTTCTTGCTTCTTCTGGATCTGACGCAGCTTTTTCACCAGTTCCACATTGGTCTTGTGTCCGCTGCGCGCAGCCAGGATGTGCCCTTTGATCGGCATACCCAAAAGGGCGATATCGCCCAGAAGGTCGGCAACCTTGTGGCGTACAAACTCATTGTGGTAACGCAAAGGATGGCTATTCAGGATCCCTTCTGAGGAGACCGTTACTTCTTCATGATAGCCAAAGACATCTTGCAGATGCTTCAACTCGGCTTCGCTGATCCCAGGCTCTGCAATCACCAGAGCATTCTCCAGCGATCCGCCCTTGATCAGCCCCATTTCCTTGAGCTGCAGGATTTCTTTGATGAAGCAGAAGGTACGTGCTCCAGCGAATTCCTTTTCATAGAACCCGATACTGGGCAGCCAAGTGTATTGAGTCCCCAGATAAGGATGCTTGTAATCGATCATAAAGGTAACTTTCAGCTCGTTTGAGGGAACGATTACTACATCGACGTTGTCTTCCGGGGCGGAGAAGCTGATGGGGCCTTCGATCTCGAAGTAAACCCGTTCGCTATCCTGCTGAACTCTGCCTGCTTGTTTGAGCAGGTTGAAGAAAACAATGGGCGATCCGTCTGCCACAGGCGCTTCAGGTCCGTCGATCTCGATGCGTATGTTATCCAGGTTCAAGCCTTTGATAGCTGAAAGCACATGCTCTATGGTGCCGACCGTGGCACCGTTCACGCCAATGGTAGTTCCACGGGATATATCCACCACGTGATCGATATCAGCAGGGATTTCAGGTTTATCCGGCAAATCGATGCGGATAAATACGATACCTTCCTCTGCGGATGCGGGTTTGAAGGTGATAGTGGATATTTCGCCAGAGTGCAAGCCGATCCCTGTGTAGGATACTTGCCCGCCAATGGTATGTTTGTATTCACTCATTATGTTCTTCCTTGCTTTGTTTTTGCCAGCTACGGTACATTTCGGGCAGATACTTCTGCGCCACAATCGAACGTTTCATGGTATTGGCATCAATGGCAGGAGTCCCGAAGTACTTCGCTCCGGCGGGGATACTGGCAGCGATTCCGCTTTGCGCGCCAACCATGGCCCTGGACCCAATCGTGATGTGACCCGCTGCTCCAACTTGGCCAGCGAGATAAACGTAATCGCCGACGATAGTACTGCCAGCAAGGCCCACCTGCGCGCAGAGAATGCTGTGTTCACCCACCACGCAATTGTGCCCGATTTGCACCAGATTATCGATCTTGGTTCCTTTACCGATAACGGTTGATCCCAGGGTTGCTCTGTCAATGCAGCTATTGGCCCCGATCTCCACATCATCGTGGATCACTACATTGCCCACCTGAGGGATTTTGATCTGAATGCCGTCCATCAGCAGGAATCCAAAGCCGTCAGCTCCGATCACCACCCCGCTATGGATGATGCACTTGCGCCCAATCACGCAGTCTTCATATACTTTCACATTGGGATATAGCTTCGTCCCAGCGCCGATAGAGCTTCCTGAAGCTACCGAGCAGGCGTCACCAATTACCACGCCCTTGCCCAGACTTACATTTGCACCGATCACGGCGTAGGCTCCAATCGCCACTTCGCCCTCAAAATGGGCGCTGTCATCGACGATGGCGGTGGGATGGATGCCCCAGCTCTGCATCTTCTCTTCCATTGAGAGCCAGTAGGCCACCAGGCGCATGAAGCTGAAATAGGGTTTATCGGTAATCAACAGCGATCTCCCGGCAAAGGCAGGAGCGAACTTCTCATTGGTGATGATCAGACCGGCGGAAGAGCTGACAACGCTTTCCACCAGCTTCTCCTGTTCGCAAAAGACCACTGAAGAGGAATTGGCCTCGCCAGCTTCGCAGACGTTATTGAAACTCCCAGTGATCTCTTTTGGGGCTATTCCCTGAGTCACATAGGCAATCTCTTCTCCCCGTAGCTGTTTTGCAAAAGTCTTCATCAGGGTTTGAACTCGTCAGGTTTGGTCTCTCCGCCAAAATCGCCGAAGGGATCTTTATTTTCCCCAAAGGGATCATTAATTGTACCAAAGGGATCTGTAGTCTCACCTGGCTTGATCTCAGTACCCGGAAATTCCGGAGTGTCAGTAGGTTTGATGGTATCTTTATTCAATTCCTGCAAAACTTGCTCGGTGAGATCGATGCTGGGAGCGGCATACAGCACCACGCCCATGCTTACGTCCAGAATCATGGTGTAGTTTTCGTCTTTGGCAATCTTTACGATAATGTCGTGAATCTTTTTGGTAAGGGGATCGATAAGCTCGCGGTAACGTGTTTCAGCTCTTCCGCCCTCGCCGAAGTAATCTTCCAGCAGCTGTCCTGCTTCTGCCTTCTTGGCGTCGATCTGGGCTTGCAGATCACGCTTCGTAGCTTCGCTCACGGCAAGGCGACGGATCTCAAAATCACGTTCCATCTGCTTGATTTCTTCATCCAAGCTGCGGATCTGGTTGGTCCAGTTCTGGCGGTCCAATTGGAATAAACGGCTGATCTCAGCGGCTTCGTTGCTATCCAACAGGATGCGATCGGTATTCACGTAGCCCAGCTTCGTATTCTGCGCGCCAAGGCTCAGGATGCCGATCAGGACCAGGGTAATAAGTATCAGTTTCTTCACTCAAATCTCCTTAGTTCTCGATCTTAAATATGGGATCGAGCACTTTTACTGCCCGCACATCGTCCACGCGGCGAACCGGCGTCGTGAGCGGGGCTTCATGTAATAATTCCGGATTATCCTTGGCTTCCTGCGCAATTTCTATCATTGCGGCAGCAAAAGCATTAAGTGAATCCAGGCTTTCCGTCTCAGTAGGTTCCACCATTATCGCTTCGGGAATGATAAGTGGGAAATACACTGTAGGAGCATGGAATCCCTTGTCTAAAAGCCTTTTTGCTATATCCAGGGTGGATATTCCGTTCTCTTTCTTTTGCCAGCTACTGTCGGCTACAAACTCATGCATGCAGGGTTCAGGGTGTTGAATGTGATAGTAATCCTTTAGGATGGCCATCAGGTAATTGGCATTGATGATGGCGTTTTCGCTTACCTTGCGCAGACCCTTCGCTCCCAGCATCTTGATGTATATGTACGCGCGTACGAGTACGGCGAAGTTGCCATAAAAGCTTTGTACTTTGCCGATGGAGGTGGCTTCGTGGCTGTAATCCAGATGGTAGCCATTGGCATCGTGCGAGACCATCGGTACAGGTAGATAGGGAATCAGCTTTTCAGACACGCCGACTGGGCCGGCTCCTGGTCCGCCGCCCCCGTGAGGAGTGGCGAAGGTCTTGTGCAGATTGAAGTGCATCACGTCAAAACCGATCTTGCCGGGCTGAACGATGCCCAATAGAGCGTTCAGATTCGCACCGTCCATATAGATCAAGGCGTCCACGCTGTGTATGATCTCAGCGATCTGCTCGATCTGAGTCTCAAACAGCCCCAAAGTATTGGGATTGGTGAGCATAAAGCCAGCGGTGTTTTCATCCACGATTTCCTTCAAGCGGGCGATATCGCAGCGGCCTTTGGCGTCGGACTTCAGCTCCACCACATCAAAGCCCACCAGATTGCAAGTGGCAGGATTGGTGCCATGCGCGCTATCAGGAATGATGATCTTGGTCTTGTGTGTATTGCCTTTGGCTTTGTGATAAGCAGAGATGATTTTGATGCCAGTAAATTCGCCTTGGGCACCAGCCACGGGTTGCAGAGTCACTTTGGCCATTCCGGATATCTCAGCCAGATCTTGCTGTAGCTCATACATCAGCTCCAGCGCGCCTTGCAAGGTGCTTTCCGGCTGATAGGGATGCAGATTGGCAAAGCAAGTGTGACGCACCAGGCTCTCATGCACTTTGGGATTGTACTTCATGGTGCAGCTACCCAGAGGATAAAGCCCCTTTTCGATGAAGTGATTCTTGTGCGACAGCTCTATATAGTGGCGCATCACGTCCAGCTCGCTCACTTCGGGCAAGCGTGCCGTACCCTTTCTGTGAAAACTTGTGGAGATGAGGGTCTCCAACGGAGTATCAATCTCGCGGGGAGGCAGGGTAACGCCCCTTCTACCTTCTGATGAATGTTCAAATATGGTCCTAGACATGGCAAACCTCCTGCATCGCTTTCACAAACTCATCGATTTCCGCCTTCCTCTTCTTTTCGGTAACGGCAAGCATCAATTGCTTCTCACCCACCTTCACTCCCGCGTAGATCGCTCTGGGAAGCATCTTCTCGATGATCTGATCGGCGGAAATGGGTGTATTGATCACGAATTCCTTAAAGAACGCAGCCTGCGGATAGGCCAGGCTAATTCCCGGGATTTTGGCCAGTTCGCCAGCCAGATAATGCGCTTTCTGAGTGGATTGGAGGGCAGCTTCCTTCAAGCCTTCTCGACCCATCAGACTCATGTAAACCGTAGCCGCGAGAGTACATAGCGATTGATTGGAGCAGATGTTTGAGGTTGCCTTCTCACGACGGATATGCTGTTCACGAGCCTGCAGAGTAAGCGCGTAAGCCCGTTTCCCTTCTTTATCCAGAGTACCGCCAACGATGCGGCCCGGCATCTGACGAGCCATATCCAGCTTGGTGGCAAAGAAGCCAAAGAGTGGTCCGCCCATATACATGCTGTTGCCTAGGGCCTGACCTTCACCTACTACGATATCGGCATTGTACTCCGCCGGAGCGTTGAGGATGGCCAGGGAGATGGGATCCACGCAGGCGATCAAGAGGCATTTAGCCTGGCTGTGCGCGATTTCTGAGATCAGGGCAGCATCTTCGATATTGCCAAAATAGTTCGGGCTTTGTAGCACCACACTGCCGATGCTATCATCCATCATTGCCTGCAGGGCAGCGCTATCGATCACGCCGTCCTTGGCTGGCACGGTAAGAAGCTCGATGCCTACACCTTCTGTATATGATTTGATTACTTTCACAAATGCGGGATGCAGTGTAGCAGGCAGAATCGCCTTCTGGAGCTTGTTCTTGCGCACTGCCATGAGGATGGCTTCTGCCACTGCAGTGGCGCCGTCGTACATTGAGGCATTGGCGATTTCCATGCCAGTGAGCTCACAGATCATGGTTTGATATTCATAGATGAACTGCAGGGTGCCCTGGCTGATTTCAGCCTGATAAGGCGTGTAGGCAGTGAAAAACTCCGGTCGTGAAACGATGGAATCCACCGCAGCGGGGATAAAATGATCGTAAACACCAGCGCCCAGGAAGGAATTAGCACTCTGCGAACAAAGGTTTTGACAGGTCTGGTTCTTGATCTTGTATGTGATTTCCAGCTCAGACATGGCTTTATCCAAATCCAAATCATGGTTCAATCTAAACTTTTCCGGGATCGCCTGAATCAATTCTTCAAACTTCTTGATCCCAATCCGGGCAAACATCTCTTGCCTATCTCTATCTGTATTAGATATATAGGGCATCATAGCTCCTTTTGTACTGCGTACAAAGAATAGTTTTTTGCCAGCCAACTCAAATGGGGGTTTATGTCAATGGAAATCTGCTTTAGCCCTAATGACTTTGGTCGCAAACCAAGCCTCAGCGGAGCCAGTATTGACGGATGATGCGTAATGGTAGATTTTACTAGAATAGCCGGTAAGTTCTGCGGTGTTCTTTGCAAGCACCAAAGGTCGCTAATGCCTGATAATGTAGGGCAGTTCCATACCCTTTGTGACGCGCAAATCCATATTCAGGATAGCGGGAATCCAGCGTTGTCAGCAAGCGGTCACGATGCACTTTGGCCAGGATTGATGCAGCAGCAATACAGGGATGAATCCCATCTCCCTTGACTATCGCCATAGCCTTACCAGACATGGCTGCGGGAACATCCCGTCCATCGATCAGGGCAAAATCAGCCCTCGGATTCAAGGCAGCGAAAGCCTTCACAAAGCCCTCCAGAGATGCTTGAAGGATGTTTATCTCATCCACTCGCGCGGCTGATAACTCGATGATGCTATAGGCGATCGCGCTATCTACGATCTCTTCAAACAGCTTGTCCCTGGCCCCGGCGCTAAGCTGTTTGGAATCGTTCAATCCGAGTATCGGCTTCCAATAGTCCAGAATGACAGCCGCCACCACCAGAGGCCCCGCCAGCGCCCCTCGCCCCGCTTCGTCGATACCCGCGATGTGAGTGTAGGAGCCAGCTTTGAGGAAGTTTAGATCGTGGCTATAATCCATCGCTGCCCAGGATGAAGAAGAGGCGATGATACTGCTTGTCCAAAGTTGATGCGCGTTTGTGCAGCAGATTGGTCTTGCCCCGAGTACTGCGGATGGCGAGCAGCTTTAGCCCGGCAGCCTCAATCAAAGGCAGCAGTTCGCTGCACATATATACTCGTTGTTGATGCTCCTCGGTCTTCAGAGCATACAGCGGTCCATGCTTCGTGTAGCAGCTCAGACGCGATATCTGGCGATGATGATAGGATTCGTACCAGGCTTCATGCACCATGTCATTCTGACCATTCCTGGTATAATTGCAGTTGTCGGCGAAGTTTTCCAGGCTGTTCAGCAAGGTCGAGATATCAAAGATGAAGATCCCACCGGAAGCAAGGGCTTTCTTCACTTCAGCCAGACAGGTCTTGACCTCTGAAGTCTGCGTAAGGTAGTTGATGCTGTCAAAGAGGCAAAAGATGAGGTCGTAATCTCTGCCCGGGATGGGATCGGTCAAGGAAGCCTGATAGAGCTTTGGTTTCACCTCTTTTCCCTCGGCATTGATCAACATCTGCGGGGAAAGATCGCAGGCATCCACATCATAACCCGCCACCACCATCCGTGAGCCTACATTTGCCGTGCCACAAGCCAGTTCCAGCGCTTTCTTGCCCTTGCTTCGGCCATACTGCTGATGCCAGTCTATCAAATTCTCTATCCATAGATCGTAGTCCACATGCGCCATATAGCTGTCGTAATGATCGGCAAAGAAAGAATACGACGAATCTGCTTTAGCCAGCGCTGCCCGCAATTCTGGAAAGGATAAAGCCATACAATCAGAGAGATTTAGATCACGCAGTACTTTCAACCCCCTCGCCAGATCCAGAGAGTTGTATGCGCACAGATCCCCAGCCAACGAGAAATGACAGGTATCTTTCCCAAAAAGGATATGCAAAAAGGCTCCCGGATCGCCACTGAGGATTAGATCTGCCTCGCGACGTGAACTGAGCAACAAAAGCTTCTGCCTGGAGCCATTGGCATAGAAAGTGTGGATCCGCGTGATGGCGTGAAAAGGCAATCCGCCCAACAGGGCTATGGCTGCGCCGTCATCAGCAAAAGCATAGAGTTCGCCTTGCTTCGCCAGGCGCGTTATGAAGTCCGCCGATTGCTCACTGGCCACCACCAGGGAGAAATCCGCGTGAATATGTACTGATAATACCAGGTCTGGCAAGGCACAGGCCTCTTCCAGACTCAGATATACTACGGCCTCAGGTTCGCTGGAAACAAGGTAACCCTCCGGGCTGAAACGAAGCAGTTCGTCGAGTACAGCAGTCGCTTCTTCCGGGATCTGGAGCTTCAGTTTCATCCGCGTTTATCGCTGCTGCCAGGTTTGACAAGGGGGATGCCATGCTTACACAACTCGCAGGCTTCGGGGTCCCAAAGCGGAACTTCCATGGAGAGCAGAGCCTCCAAAGGCACACCAAAATCCAGTGCTCCCGCCGTGCGATCCACTAATAGCCCGATAGCTACCACGGTGATGTTTTCCTTTTTTACCGCGTTCAAGACCTCGTTGATGCTGCCGCCGGTGGAAAGGATGTCCTCGATCACCACCGCTCTTTGCACGCTACCCAAATCAAAGCCGCTGCGGAAGCTCATCTCACCGTCCTTGCGCTGGCAAAAGATGAATTTCTTGCCCATCACCCGCGCCACGTCGTAAGCCAGAACAATGCCCCCATAGGCGGGTCCGATCACGGTATCAAAATCGTAATCCTGTAAACGCTCAGCGAGGCGTTTGCACAGAGTATGCGTAGCTTCGGGATTTTGCAACACCTTGATCTTCTCGATGTAACGATCGCTATGCTTGCCGCTGGTGAGGCTGAAATGCCCTTCCAATAGCGCGCCTTCCTTCTTCAATATCTCGCTGCAAAGATACGCGTCGTCCAATGACAGCAGGAAGTCTTTTACCTGCTCCTCGGCATCGCGGGGTACCTGAAGCTGCATCATGTACATGTCCCCGGCAATCGAGGGATACATGCTCATCATGCGCTCATTGAGCAGAGCCACCTCAAATCCGGCTTCCTGCAAGAGCGCTTTCACCATCTCCGCTTCAAACAAATCAGTATAGCTGGCAACTGTAACCATCGTAGTATCCATCGTTCCACTCCTATTCATTATTAGTATTGTTTTCCCCCACCTTACTGTGGTATCTACACAAAGCAAAGGGGGCAGCATCCACCACCCCCTATCGATAGTATAATCGTCTATCAGCCTTTGCCGATCTCAATGCCGCGTTTGATGGCTTTGAGATTCAGTTCCAGCAGTTCGGGATTTTTCTTTTGCATGAAGCCAGTGAGGTCTTCTTCCATTGTCTCATACTTGATCAGGCCGGTTTTACCAATGATGATGCCGATGGCGAGCATATTCAGCACCATCTGGTTGCCGATTTCCTGCGCGATGTCCACCATGGGAGCGGCAATGATCTGAATGTCTGTGCGTTTGCAGCCATTGGGGCACATATTGGTGTTGTAGATCAGAATGCCGCCGGGACGGATCGAAGGGGCAAACTTATCGATAGAAGGCTGATTGAGGGCTACCAGGATATCGGGGTAACTCACTATCGGGGAAGCGATATCGATATCTGAAACAACGGTGGAAACGTTCGCTGTGCCACCCCGCATCTCGGGACCGTATGAGGGTAACCAGGAAACATTCTTACCTTCGGCCATTCCAGCCTTGGCCAAAAACTTGCCGATGGTCAGTACTCCCTGACCGCCAAATCCTGCGCAAATGAGTTCAGTAGTCATTATTCCACTCCTTCGCCTTTATCTCTGAGGCAGCCTGGTTTGAAGAAGGGCAGCATGTTTTCTTTTGCCCAGTCTCTGGACTTCACAGGGTCGATGCCCCAGTTTGTAGGGCAGGTGGAGATGAATTCGACGAACGTGAAGCCACGGCCTTCTTTATTATATTGAATGGCTTTGGAAACCGCTTTTTTGGCCTTGATGATTTCCGCGGGGCTGAGCAGGGAAACGCGCTCGATGTAATATGGCGCTACCAGAGTGGCCAGCAGTTCGCTAACCCTGATGGGAAAGCCGATATCGTCGGTCTTTCTGCCGTAAGGGCTGGTGGTGGTCTTCATTTCAGGCAACGTGGTAGGGGCCATCTGACCACCTGTCATCCCGTAGATCGCGTTATTGACGAAGAACACGGAGATGTGTTCGCCGCGATTAGCCGCGTGTATGATTTCGGCGGTACCGATGGCAGCCAGATCGCCATCACCCTGATAGGTAAATACGTTCATCTCCGGACGCGAACGCTTCATTCCGGTAGCAACGGCGGGAGCTCTACCATGGGCAGCCTGAGCCATATCGAAATTGAAGAACTTGTAGGCAAACACGGAGCAACCCACGGGAGCCACGCCGGTCATTTGATTGGTAAGACCCTGCTCCTCAATTGCTTCGGCGATGAGGCGATGTGCCACGCCATGCAGGCAACCGGGGCAATAGGTAAAGGGAGTCTTGGTCAACGATTCAGGTCTGTATGCTATCTTTTCCACTTCTCACTCCTTAAAAGCACTCTTCGAGCTTGGCTTGGATCTCGGCAGGGGTGAAGACTATGCCACCCACTTTGCCCCAGAAATCCACGGGGACCTTGCCATTGACGGCGATCTTCACGTCATCCAGCATCTGGCCGGTATTCAGCTCAAAGACGTACACTTTCTTCACTTTGGGACCGATGGCTTTGGCAATGGCTTCGTAAGGATAAGGCCACACATTGATCGGACGGATCAGACCGACGCTCTTGCCGTCTTTCTTCAGTTCATTGATGGCAGATTTAACCACGCGGGAGGCAGTTCCCCAAGCCAGGCAGAGGATTTCGTTGTCATCAGAAATGTTGTATTCTTCATAGCGAACTTCGTTCTGTTCGATGACGGCGTACTTTTTGTAAAGATCATTCACGTGTTTCTCCAGAACCTGGGGATCGATCTCGAGGGAATTGATCTCATGATGATGTTTCTTGTCGCCGTCTTCATTTGGGCAGATGCACCATGAATTATGCTGTTTGCCCAGCTCTTCGATTTCTGCATCGGTGAGGGGTTCCTTGAACTCCACCGGTTCCATCATCTGTCCCAGCATACCGTCGGCAAGGATCATCACGGGATTGCGATACTTATCGGCAAGCTCGAAGGCTTGGGAAGCCATATCGGCAAATTCTTGCACGGAAGATGGAGCCATCACGATGAGCTGATAATCCCCGTGTCCACCGCCTTTGACGGCCTGAAAATAGTCACCCTGAGCAGGCTGGATATCGCCCAAACCGGGACCACCACGCTGAACGTTTATAATCACCGCGGGCAGTTCTGCACCGGCAATATAAGAAATCCCTTCCATCTTCAGCGAAATGCCCGGAGAGGAAGAAGAGGTCATCACGCGTTTACCGCATCCGGCTGCGCCATAAACCATATTGATGGCAGAGACTTCACTTTCTGCCTGCAAAAAGACACCATTGACCTTTGGCATCATGCGTGCCATGTATTCTATCAATTCACTTTGAGGAGTGATGGGATAGGCGAAATACAACCTGCAACCGCTGCGAATGGCAGCTTCAGCTACAGCCTCATTTCCTTTCATCAATATCTTTGCCATTTTCACCTCACTTCTCAACCGTTATTGCCACATCCGGGCAAGTTACATAGCACATCTTGCAGGCGATGCACTTATCCTGTTCGAAACACTCTGCATAGTGATAGCCTTTGGCATTGATGTTTTCCGAAAAGCGAATAATCTTTTTCGGACAAGCTGCAATGCATAAGCCACACCCTTTGCAGTAGGTTGGATCAACCGTCATTCTCGGCATGGTTGTACTCCTTAGACGTATTTTTTCTCTGAAGCGATAGGAGGATGAATCGCCCGAATCTGTCAACTGATTTTCTTCTCCGCCACGGTCCCAGCGACCATCCTGTAAGCTGCTGGAGGCCTTGGAAGAATATCGCAATCTGGTGTATGGCGCTAAGTCAAGCGCCCCGGATATGGCACCATTCATAAGATAGGCGGGGCGGGGGACCAAGCTTGGAGTGCATACCCGCTGCTCGAAGTCTAAACTGCTCGTAACTTACTGGCTATTATGAACATAATTGTAGCTTGACACTTGAAGGCAAGCATGATCAATGGGAAGCAGTTTAAACTCCAAGGGGGACGATCCTGCGACAAGATGTCGCAGCTACACTGGGGTGGTAAGCTCCGCTTGCCACAAAGGCCGCAGGTCTTTCCTTCTGGCGACTCCGTCGCCACTGCCAAGCAGAAGCTTGGCAGCCCAATAGGCGGTGAC
>JAEWNJ010000101.1 GCA_023392795.1 Candidatus Cloacimonadota bacterium | reverse complement strand
ACAGTTCTCGGCGGCAATCTGACCATATCCAGGGACTATCTTTCTTTCGCCGAACGCTGGCAAGAGCAGATATGCAAGGTGGTCCCTGACCATCACACAAAAATGGCTCACAATCCCTCAAATCACGCTTATTTCCAGTTTGATGAATCGGTTCTAAACTCACTTTTGGCCTTTGATCCTTCCGCACCGCCAATTCATCGGGGGTCTTTGGATGCCGATTCCAGCGCATACGTAGCTCATCTGGGTCCTGCTAACCCCAAGCCCTGGAAGTTTTGGCGAAAGGAAAAGCTGCAATACTATCCCTACGTGCTGGAACTGATAGACTGGGCAAAGGCTCAAGGATACATGTTGCCACTTATTCCCTGGACTTTCAAGCAGAGTTATCAGATCCCAATCTATGTAGCTGCATACGCTTACGCCTGGCTATTAGCGATGAAACAAATAGCTGGAAGAATGAAAGGCAGGATTCTGAGTAGTTAATGGAGAAGAAAACCACATCCGACTTATGGCCAAATGATGAGCTGTTTCTTCAAGATATTATGCAGGATCGGAATGAATATTGCGTATCATAATTGATGACCTGCTATATATCCAGAACTAAGGCTGCCCTGATGTGGACGAACTTCCACACATCGCAAGTAAGTCGGCGCGATTTCGCTTGACAGGAAACCGAAGCTGCGTAGTATAGCGTCATAGAGGTAATAATGAGGAAGATTAATCTGCTGATCCTGTTAATTGCAAGCTTGTCCATGACGGCTTGGGGCCTCTCTATATACGATATTCAATACACCGCATTTCCCGGCAGTGACAATACATATCCCTCCCAATACGCTGGGAAAACAGTGAATACCGAGGGCATCGTAACCGCTACTGATTTTAAGTCCGGAGGCTTTTTCCTGTCTGAGCATGTTGCTGGAGCTTTTAGCGGAATCTTGGTGCTGGATCGTACTGCCAGTGTTCGTGCTGGTGATAGAATCCGCCTTAGCGCCACGGTGAAAGAAAGCTACGGGATGACCACTCTGCAGGATGTGACCAAGCTCAGCATCATCGAGCGAAATCATCCTCTCCCTCACCCTGTGATCCTCACTACAGCTCAGTTAGGTCGCGCCGTGGAAGCCGAAGCCTATGAGGGGGTATATTCGAAGATACTCTCGATCAGCAGCAGTAAGGCCAAATCCGGGCGAAATTACTTTAGCGTTAGCGATGGTACAGGCCTCTGCAGAATACAATTAGGCAGCTTTGCCGGAAAATCTCAGTCCCTTCACAAGGGCACTCAGTTCTCCTCGATCACCGGCATAGTCTCTTTCGGCTTTGGTGAGTTTTCTCTGAACCCAGTCTCCGATAGTGATATCGAAGTGAACCAGCCGGTTTCTGTGCAGAGCCGTAGCTGGGGCAAGATCAAATCAATTTATAAATAGACAGAAATAGCGAGGTCTGAGTAATGAAAAGATTCTTCAAAACTATCCTCTTTTTGGGGGGCGCGGCTGCGGCAGCTCACTTTGGCATGAAAGCCTACAAGCGCGTGAATGGTACTGTCAAGCTATCAAAATCCCTACCGGAATTTCTTTCCAATGTGTACGGTGAATTTCCCAAAGTGAACATCACCCGCTCCATGAACTATCTTAAGATCAAGATTGGTTTCCCTCAGGAAATCCTCGACAAGCATGACGACATCGAAAACACCGTCCGCGAGTACATCGACGACTTCTATCCCGAAGTAGCCAAGTGCTCTGTGGAGATTGATATCCATGTGAAGGGTGAGGACGAGGGAGAAGCTGTACCCGAAACTGAGGAAGAACCCAAGGAATAACTAAGTTCTTGCATACATTATTAAAGGCGAAGTTCTCTTCGCCTTTTCTTATTCATCCATGTTACAGAGACAACCGAAGTCGTTTGCATGTGCTACCTGCTTATCGTGAAGTACCGACGAAAACCAGACGTACATGAAACACGCGATGGATGGCAACTAAGAATCTGGTTTATTTGAAAATGGGGGAATGTAAGTTCAAATCTTTACTTGACAGCAAATAGGTTTCTGTAACTTATGTTCACATCGTATCAGGATAACTCAAATACTAAGTAATCCTGAAGTGCCCGAGCTTAGGCAGCCAGTAAGATACTATGACTATCTGTTCTGCGTGTTTGTTTACCATTGGCACGTCTCAACCCATAGCCAAGTCTATGGTAACTATACTTAACTAGGGCTCCATACCCTGCAGATTACACAAAATGCATAAATGAACAGAGGTTAACCAGATGAGTAAACAAAAGATCTTCAAGATCGGTATGTTACTATTTTGCCTGATGGCTACTGCGCCGAGTTTAGCTGCGCAGGATTACTCACTATATCTGAACGGGAATGGACAGTATGTCAATTGTGGTAATCCAGACCAGTTCAATTCTCTTGGTGCTCTAACAGTAGAAGCGTGGATCTTACCGTCCGATTTCAAAGCGCAATCGCACATGAATACGATAGTGGCAAAAACGATTTGGAGCAATGACTACTCCCACGGCTGGACTTTGCGCTATGGATCAGAAAATGGATCATTGAATTTCAATGTTGGCTGTGGAGTAGGTAATTCATGGTTTGATTGCATTGCAGATAACGCTTTGACTCTTGGTGTTTGGCAACACGTAGCCGCCACCTATGATGGATCGAATATCAAGCTCTATGTGAATGGAACTGAGAAAGCATCACAAGCCTTTGTCGGGGGTATCACAAATGCCGATATAGATTTATGTATTGGAACGATACTCAATGCTCTCGATCCGCGCTTTATGACCGGCCAGGTGGATGAAGTCAGGATTTGGAATGTTGCCAGAACGGCGAGTGAGATATCTTCAAATATGAATCAAAGTGTATCCGGCGCTAATCTTGTGGCATACTATAAGATGAGTAACGGAAGCGGAAGCACTTTGACCGACGATAGCGGCAACGGTCATAATGCTGAGTTATCCGGCTCACCAACGTGGGCTGTCGATCTGCTTCCGGATTACTCTTTGCAATTGAATGGAGATGGACAGTATGTTAATTGTGGCTCATCAACCGACTTTAACTTCTCCACTGCTCTATCGGTGGAAGCTTGGATCTATCCCACAGATTTCAAAGATCAAGAACACTTGAACACAATTGTGGCCAAAACAGATTGGAGTAACGAACACTCATACGGGTGGACTCTGCGCTATGGATCAGACAATGAAACCTTGAATTTCAATATTGGTGGAGGGGAAGGCGTTTCGTGGATTGATTGTAGAGCTGAAGGAGTTCTGACTCTCAACACATGGCAACACGTGGCAGGCACTTATGATGGCTCGAATATCAAGCTCTATGTAAATGGAGCTGAGGTTGCCACGACGCCCTTTGCCGGAAGTATATCTAACTCCTCCAGAGAGCTTTGCATCGGGACAATACTCAACTCCGACGATCCGCGATACATGACCGGACAGGTGGATGAAGTCCGCATCTGGAATGTTACCCGCTCGGCCGAGGAAATCCTTGCGAACATGAAGCAGAACGTTTCCAATACAAATCTTGTGGCTTATTATAAGATGAGAGAGGGAAGCGGCTCCACACTAACTGATAGTAGCAATCATGGGCATTCCGGTACTTTAGTGGGGAATCCGCAATGGAGAAGCAACACCATTGATATTTATGAGAGTCCGCTTGTAAGCTCCATCGCTGTTTCCTCTATCACTCATAACAGTGCGACAGCTAATGGGGATATTGGATCACTTGGTTATCCCCAGCCCATCCAGCACGGGCATTGCTGGAAAACGGATGGCGGTGCAGATCCTACCATAGAGGACAGTAAGACCATGCTTGGGCCCGTGTGTGCAATAGGCTCTTTCAGCTCATCAATCACAGGCCTGATTCCTGAAACCCACTATTGGGTGAGAGCTTATGTTACGATTATCGTAAATGGGATTGCCATAACGTCATACGATGAACCTGTGGAATTCAGTACTGTAGCAGGTCCTCCGCCTCTTCCAGATAATTTCAATATTTCCTCGGCGACTTCCTCCACAGTAAAAGCGACTTGGAGGAGTGCCCCATACAATCATGATTATAACATTCTTATTGATGCTTCTACGAGTTCTGATTTTTCCAGTTATGTAAATGATTACCATGATTATGTTTGTGGCAGCCATTCCGGCAGTAGCTTTGATGATAGTTCATTTACAGTAACAGAATTAGTTCCTTCTACCATCTATCGTTTCAGAATTCGTTCTTACTGCCCCGACACTGAACAATACTCAACCTACACAATCTCCCGAGCAGGGGTAACCAAGCGCATCCAGAACGTTAGTTACGATACCGGCAATATCTCCGGTGTTCATATATTCTGTTCATCGATTGACTTTGGCATTGATCCGCCCAGTCCTCTGGTCTTGTACCGGGGTTTTAGCGGAACGATCCAGGCTGAGAAAGATGGCTACACCTGGAGCCTGGCAGCGGGGTCTGCGAACAACGAAATATCGTATTTGAATTCAGACATTAGCATATCCTTTGTGGGTACTTACTCTTATGAGGATCCTGCCCACCCAGGTTTTTCTTACGAAGCTGAACCGGGTATTCCAATATCTGTGTCGACGATTGCTATGGAGGATCTCACAGCTCCTCCTCCGCATAGTCCCGGGGATGCATTCGTGTATAACTTCATTGGATCCGATCCAAGTGACATCACCATTACTGTTCCATTGGGGACCTGGTATATCGTTGCCTATTACGATGATCCTTCCGATGGCGGTTTGGCCTGGCATCATGCCAGTCCCTATCCCGCCTTGGGCCCGCAAGAGGTGGTCTTCCAGGATTTGCCCTTTGGTGCCAAGAGTGATATTCCGATTGTCATCGGCTCGGAGGATGCTACCCTACCGGTTGAACTGAGTGCTTTTACCGCAGTAGCAACAGGCGGAAGATATGTGAACCTGAACTGGGTTACCCAGAGCGAAACCGGGGTCAGCGGATTCTATATTTATCGTGACACCAGCGAAAACCTGGCTTCTGCTGCTTTAGTGAGCCACATGATTCCTGCCACCAACAGTTCGGAGGAGCACTGCTACACCTTCACCGATAAGGAACTCTTCAGTCACGGTACTTATTATTACTGGCTGCAGATTGCAGATATCGATGGCAGCGAAAGCTTTTACGGCCCGGCAAGCCTGGTTTACTACGGTGGGGAAGAACCCCCCTTACCCGGCATTCCCAGCGTAACCGAACTGAGAGGCATCTTCCCGAATCCCTTCAATCCCAATACCAATCTGAGTTACAGCCTGGCTGAAGAAACTAACGTGAGTGTGAGAATCTTCAACAGCCGCGGTCAGTTGGTTCGCACGTTGAATGAAGGCCATGTAGCCATCGGTCATCACAGCGCGAGCTGGGATGGAAAAGATGATAGTGGCCGGACCCAATCCACCGGCGTGTATTTCTTCCGCATGCAAGCCGGGAACAAAGTGTTTAACCGTAAAGCGGTTCTGATGAAATAGAGTGCGTTAAGCGTGATATCTAAGGCTGCCTCTGGTGGCCTTTTCTTTTGCCTTTCAGAATGGTCCCTTGGCTTATCTGGCTTCATCCTTATGTTTGTTTCCTGTAATATGACATAGTTAAGCGGGGAGTAGAGTGGATTACAGCTCAATGACGGGCTGAAGATTGGGCATGGATTATGTCATATCAACTCAAACACTAAAACTAAAGCATAAAAAAAGCCGTCGCCCCAAGAGGCGACGGCTTAATTATTGGCAATCGCTATTTAGTAGCGACGGTCATAGTTGTTGCGGTTGAACTGTTGCTTTTTAGCTTTACGGCATTCGGGGCAACGTTGGGGTTCATTGGTAAGACCCTTTTCTTTGTAGAATTCCTGTTCACCTTCGGTGAAGATGAATTCCTTTGAGCAGTCTTTGCAGGTCAATGTTTTGTCGGCCATGTGTATCTCCTTAATGTTTGGGACGTCTGACATTCGTAAGTGGAGGCAATCCCAGAACAGAGGAAATGGCTCGTTGAATGAAAAGGTTCCCTGATTTTGGTCAAGGATATTGAGCATCTAGAATCTGTCAATCTATATTTCTCTTCACACGCATTTCTGCCCACTTATTCACACGACTAACACGATAACCTATTGGAAACATGCCATATAGTAGTGACAGTGTTCTCCCGTCCATCAGTACTCTTACGATGGGGAGAATCATAATCCGGACCGAGGTATTGCGTTACTGACTTGCTGCGAGAATGTGACCGGCCAATACTCCTGTTGGACGATCGTTAGCAGCGATGACTAAAAGTACTCGTTGAAGTCAGTATCCAGCAGTTCCATCATTCGGTGCTGATCATCGCTTTTGATGTAGGCAATGGCAAATACAGGATTGGTGCGGTGGTCCAGATTCACATAAGCCATCAGCTCAGCTTTGGCCGACAGATGATTCCGGAAAGCATCATGATCCGGGCTCCTGTGCATCACGTCAACATCTTTCCCGTTGTATGCCAGGATAAAGGCATAGCTATCCTTCGCTCTTTGGTTCCAAACATTCTCCCAGGTGGGAGCTTGACTTTCAAAATAAGCACTAATGGGGTTAAAACCGTAGCTGTACCAGGTGAGATCAGTCAAACCGAATCCTCCGTAGCGCATGGGATTGAACTCGATGGGGATAAAGCCCCGGTCTGTGAGCTTGAACTCCGCATGGATAGGGAAGTTTGTGAGGGACAAAGCATTGCCGAAGTTCTCGAAGAACTCGGCGACAGTCTGAAGATGGCTTTCAAACACTCCGGCGTTACTGTAATACATCAGATGAGCATATTCAGCGATCCGCGCTTCCGGATGACGGTAAATGTTCATAATCTGCGGTTTACCCACATGGTCATAATACATATCCACCGCATATTCATCACCGCCAATGTACTCTTCCACGATGAACTCAGTAGCTGTGAGCACAGTATTGGGGAAATACCGAGAATTCACCTTCATCTCGCGGCTTATATCGCTTTGAAGGGCGTGTAAATCGGTATCAGGGCTAGCAAAACGCACTCCGGTGCCAAAGAATCCTTTGAGCGGCTTGATCACCACCTGTTTACCCTTCAAATCCAGCGTCGGGATACTTTCCAGGCTACATTTGACAAAGTAGAAATCCGGATAAAGGCTGCTCAGTGCCTTTCGACAGAGATACTTGTCTTTCAGCTGATTGATCCCTGAGGCACAGGCTTGGTCGTCCATTCTATCCAGTACCGCGCCCAGCGAGGTCTCAGATGGTACATATACTTTATCATCTTTACTGAAGCGGATATCGCTGGCGAGCAATTCTTCCTTGCTCAAGACTCGTATACCCTTTGGCGGAGTGTTCGCAAAAATGCTGTTATATGTGGTTCCGGTGATGATGTAATTCATGATTATGTCCTTTTCTACCGGCTGTGATGCTTCATAGCAATGCCGCGAGTAATATTTGGAGCGGGCAACGGGGTTCGAACCCGCGACCCCCAGCTTGGGAAGCTGGTGCTCTACCAACTGAGCTATGCCCGCTCTTCAGATGTGCAAAGTCCCCAAAAGCCCTTTAGCTGTCAAGTAGTTTCGTGTTCCTACTTGAAATTGGGCAGCCAGACTCCTACTATCGCAGCAATCAATAACAATGCCGATGGACTGAGATATGTCCACAGAGGCAGCACCCGATGTTCCTTTTTGTCACCGCTGCACATGTTCAAGCCGATGCGGATCATAGACCAGGCTATTGCAGCCAACATCAGGATCAGCGCAATCACCATGGCGATGTGTCCACTGGCAATCAAGCCACTGATGATGAAAAACTTGCTCACAAAAAGCGGAGAGGGCGGAAACCCCAGGATCATAACCAGGGCGATCATCCACAGCCATGCCGTACTTTTATTCATGCTCCAAAGTCCGGAGATGTTGGCATGCTGTTTGTCATGATACAGACTGAGGATATTCCCAGCAGTGAGAAAGAGGGCCGCTTTGATCAACGAATGCCCCAGGATATGCAAGAAACCGGCGTAAATGGCAACTCCGCCTGCGCCAAAGGCAATCATGATCAGTCCCATGTTCTCGATCGACGAATAGGCCAGGAGCCGCTTGTAATTCCTCGTTTTGAGGATGAATACAGTGGCGATGAATACCGAGATGACTCCCATCAAAAGATACAAATCCTGAGCCAGATTGCCCATTCCAGCAGCTCGCATGATCTTATCCACTCTGAGCACGGGTAATAGGGCAGTATTCAGCAAAGCTCCCGAGAGCAGGGCTGAGATAGGTGCCGGAGCTTCCGAATGCGCATCTGGCAGCCAGAAATGCAGAGGGGCCAGACCAATCTTGGTACCAAAACCCACTAGTATAAAGATGAATGACAGCTTCAGCCAGAAGGGAGACAAGGTGGCAGCGTTTATCTTCGCAAGGCTTAGTACGGCGTTCTCCGGTTGAGCCAGCACCAGAAGCAGGATACCCACAAAGGCGAGCGCGATGCCTACGCTACAGATAAAGAGGTATTTCCACGCTGCTTCCAGGGAACTCTTGGTGTTTTCCGAACTGATCAGCATGGCAGAGCTGATTGTGGTAGCCTCCACAAAAATCCAGATCCACCCCAGATCCTTTGCCATGCAGGCCGCATCCATCGCAGCGATGAAGAGCATCAAGAAGATGCTTTGCACCCGGTATGCTTTATAGCTATATTCTTTGCCGCCGCCAATCCTGTAGAAGGCGACTGCCATAAACAACAGCGAGGTGATCAGGAAGATAAAAAGTCCCATATCATCCATCATCCCCAGACTACCACGATAGATGAATCCTTGCAGACCCAGACAAAGGTGCAGCAGGGCATGCAGCAAGATCAGGATATCCAGTTTGCGTTTGTCTTTTACGATCAGTGCGAGCAGAGACGCCAGCAGGGGGAAAGCGAAGAGCAGTGTGGCAAACATCAGTCCTCCCTCAATTGACGCGGGCTTTCAGCATCATCAAAGGTAGATTTGATGCGTTTGATAAAGAGTACTCCGATCAAGACCGAAAGGATGATATCCAAAGAAATGCCCAGAGAAATGATGTGAGGGAGATCGCCACCCACAGCCAGAGATAAGAGGAATATCCCATTTTCCATGATCAGGTAGCCCATCAGATGTGTGATCAGTTTCTTGTTGGCAATGATGATGAAAAGCCCCTTGATGATGGTGGCAAAGGCTATGCCAAACTCCAGCGGGAAAAGCTTTCCAGAATGCTGTCCCGAAAAACCGGCAAGGGCAAAACTGCCCAGAAAGATCAGGCTCATCAGTGCCAGAGAAAAGAAATTCGACACATAGGCTTCCACCTCACGGTGAATCTGATTGTGCTTGATGGTATCGTCGATAAACCAGGGTATCACAATGGCTTTAAAGATCAGCGTTTCGAGCGCGATGAAGGCAAAGCCAACCCAGTTTAGATGCGTGCTCTTGAGCAAGGTGATGCCAAAGAGGATCAATCCCTGCACCACGAGAATCTTGATGATGGAGCTTAGCATATTGGTCACCGAGGCAAACAGCAAGGTAATTCCAAAGGCCAATACTAATATCTCTTGCATTTATCACACTCCGATACTTTTGGCGATGAGAGCTGCGATGGCCAATACGGCAACCGAGACGGGAACCAGTACCAGCTCCAGATTTCGGTTCATCCGGAAGCGCGCCATCAGGCTTTCCAGGATTCCAGTTACGATCCCGGTACAGATGATGCCACCAAGGAACCAAAGCATCGGTAATGAAGTGGTCTGGGGAATGATAATCTGGACTATCAATGAAGAATAGATCAGCATTTTCAGCGCTGCAGTATAATGAATCAAACCCAGAGAGAATCCGCTATAGTCCAGGATCATCACCTCGTGGATCATTGTTAGCTCCAGATGGGTATTGGGATCATCAAAGGGCACTCTGGCGGATTCAATAAGGAGCATCAAATACAATGCGAAGACGGTGAAAGCTCCCACAACGATATTCCATACTCCCTGACCGCCCATACTATAAGAATGTAGCAATCCGCTCAGCGAGGTAAAGCCCGCGCTGAAGATCAATGAGGCCATGATGAGGATGAAGGCCGGTTCCAGGAAGGCAGTAAAGCTAATCTCTCTGCTGGCACCCATGCCTTCGAAACTGCTGCCGCTATCCAAGGCGGCAAAGACCATGATGCCTTTGGCTAAAGCCAGTAAATACAGCACCAGCACTACATCACCTTTGAAGCTGAAGATGGACTCTGATAGCCCCATGGGGACGAATAACGCAGCACAAAGGGTGGCTGAAAGCGCTAGTGAGGGAGCCAGACGGGTGACGAAGGAAGCGCTGCTGCTGATCACCTCATCCTTGCGCAGCAGTTTGATAAAGTGATAATATGGCTGCAGCAGGCTCTGTCCTTTTCTGCCAACCATTATGGCCTTCACTCGGGAAATGAGCCCCGGGAGAAACAAGGGCAAGAGCAGGATTATCAGTATATTTATCATTTGAACCCCAAAACCCAGACTAACACTACGATCAAAAAGCCTACGCACCAGGCGATGTAAGCATCAGTGCGGCCATTATGCATACCGGAGAAAAGGCCGAAAAACCAGTTCAGAGCCTTGCTCACTGGCTCCACAATGCACTTCCAGAATGGATCCTCAAAATGCTCGGTATATTCCACTTCCCGGGCAAATAGTCCCTCGGCTTTTATCCGTTTCTTTCTGATCAGGATAAAGGGCTTCAAGAAATAGGACAGGGGATGCACGAACGCCAGGGAAGTGTATTGCATTCGGGGGCTGGGCTTATGATATCCGCATCCCCAGGTGGGAGATACGATATCCTTCACGCAGAGCTTTCTGATCAGATACAGGAGCCCAAAGACCAACAGCACGATCCCCATGACGATGCTCATCTGATTATAGATGTCTCTAAGCCCGATATACCCGCTCATATCCAGTTGCATCCAGCGCAGGAGAGGCTTCACAAAACGCAAACCCAGGTTGCCAAAGATACCGCTGAGCAGGATTCCTGCCACCAGTACCATTTGTGGCAAACGCATCCCGCGAGGGCATTCCCTGGCCTTTATGGCGTGTTCGCTGCGCGGTTCACCCAGGAAGATGATGCCAAATAGCTTGGCAAAAGCAATCAAGGCCAGAGCTCCGATAAACGCCATGGCAGCCAACAGCACCACACTGATCACAATCGCGGGCAAATCCTGCGATGCCATCGCGCTCAGCAGACCACTATAAATACCGAACTCACTGATAAAGGCATTGCCGATGGGCAGAGCCGATATGGCAAAAGTGCCGATGAGAAAGTATGCTGCAGTGCGGGGCATTGCTTTGGCCAGACCGCCCAGTTGATCGGCCTCCAGAGTATGGCAGGAGCAAAGAATATTGCCGGATAGATAAAAGAGCAGAGCTTTAAAGAGCGAATGAAAGAAGGTATGCAACAGCGCTCCGGCAAAGCCCAGAGTAGCCATCATCGGTATCCCGGCATCCAGCCCCAAGAGTCCCACGCTCAGCCCGATGCCGATGATGCCCATATTTTCGATGGAAGAAAAGGCGAGGGCTTTTTTTACATTGCTGCTGATCATGGCATGGATCACTCCCCAGAAGGCAGTCACCACAGAGATCAGACAGAATATGGCTATCTCCCTGAGATTGTAGCTATTCATGCTGATGATCACGAGGATGCCATAGAGTCCGGCCTTGATCATCATGGCACTCATAATGCCTGATACATGAGCCGGAGCCACCGGATGCGCCTGAGGCAGCCACGATGCGAAGGGAACGAAGCCCGCCTTGAAGGCGAAGCCAATCATCAAGAGATACATCGGTAGGCGGGGCATGGCGGCCAGAACCGAGAGATCAAAGCTTCCCGTCTGCAGATAGAGGATGCCAAATCCCGCCATCAGGAATCCCGCGCCTATCTGCATGGTTATGATGTAGTTCAGCGCTGCTTTCAGAGATGCAGCGCGATCCTGGATTACACAGAAGAATGAGGAGATACTCATCACCTCCCACAGCATCAGGAATAGGAGGCTATGCCGCATCCACAAGAGTCCATGCATGCTGAGTCCCAAAAGTCCCAGCCAGAATAGATGTGAGCGCAGGCCCGGTCCAGGGTGTTCTTTCAGATAAAAATGCCCATATAACATCCCCAAAGGCAAGCCGATGGAAAAGATTACTCCAAAGAAGGCAGAAAGCTTGTTCAGGCCTATATTGGCAATGCCGATGGGATCCGGGAACATCAGCAGATAGTCCTGCACATTCCTGGAATAAAGGACTTCCATATATTCAAACGCGATGAAGCCTGAGCCCAAGAGCCAGACTATGCTAAAAAGACCGGAGCGTTTCCACAGAGCAGGGATCAGACTAAGAAAGAGGAGGATGAAGCCGATACTCATTTGCCCCCCATAAAGCTGTGAATCGCGTGTTCGATGGAAAGAGGATGAGCAGGACAGCCTGGGATGTAGATGCTGGCTGGCCAATGCGCCAGGAAGGAGCGGTCTAGCTGGGCTGAAGGGGCGAATACACCGCCGGATATGGCGCAGCATCCGCATAAAATGAGGCACTTGGGCGCTGGGATGGCTTCCCAGGTGTCAGCGAGGGCGTCTGCCATGTTTCGGCTGATTGGACCGGTCAGAATCAAGGCATCCGCATGGCGGGGCGAAGCTACGATCTCCACGCCATATCGTCCCATATCGAAATTAACGTTTGTACTGGCGCCGAGTTCCAGTTCGCAGGCATTGCAGCCTCCGGCGCTCACGTTGCGTATGGCAAAGGAACGGCGAAAGAGTTTGATCTCATGTGGGGCGATCTTGGCCACATATTGAGTGCCAGGAGCAACGATCAGGGCTTCCCTGCTGTCGGCAGCCAAGCGAAAATCGGGCTTGAAGTCTATCATCTTCGGATACTTACGTTGACAGGCTCCACAAAATGTGCATTTGCCCAAGTCCAAACCTTTCCCGGAAAAAGCTCCGGTGGGGCACAGCGCGGCCAGAGCCTGCAGATCGGCATCCGCTGCCAGGGTGGGGCATCCCGGGAAAGCAGGATTGATCTGTGCTAGTAGCGGATCGGGGATCGCCTGATATCCGTGCCGGAGGCGTGCTTTAACAAGTTCAAACATTTAGAGGTCACTCCCGCTGTAGGATAAATCAAAGCTTTTATTGCAAATCGGGAAATCGGAGATCTGTCCGTTTCTCATCACCAAAGCGAGCGCCTGCCAATTTGTGAAAGAAGGATCGACAATTTTATACCACAATGGCTTGCCCGCAGGATCAGTCTTGCAAACATGCACTATGCGTCCCCGGTATCCCTCCACAAACCCACAAGCGATGCTATCTGGCTGGAAATCCTCCAGTGGAACGCAGAGTACCGCTGAGGGATCATGGCGCTCAAGGTAACGCGCTACCAGATCCAGGGATTGGATGATTTCCCGATAACGTAAGTGAGCCCTGGCCCATACATCTCCGGAGTTTTCACACAAAGCGGTAAACGAGATTTCATCGGATAGAGGATAATCCATTCTTGCGTCCGTAAAGACTCCGCTGGATTTGGCTGTGATCCCGGTGAGTCCTAGCGCCAGCGCGTCCTGAGTTTTCAGTATGCCAGTGTCGTCAAATCGGGATAACACGCTGCTGCTCTTGAACAAAGCTTCACAGCAATCTGTCACTTGAATACGCACTTCTGCAATGGTCTTGTTCAGAATGTCCACCTGATCTTTGGAGATGCCATAGTGTACTCCACCCGGAGTAAGCCAGCGCTTTCCAAATCTGCTGCCACAAATGGCGAGGGAGGAATTGATCACTGTCGTTCTCAGTGCGGCGAACATGTTTTGCCCCATAATATAGGCTACGTCGGCGGACAGGGCCGATAGAACTGAAAGGTGCATGGCGATTCGTTCCAGTTCGAGGGCTACCATGCGAGTGTGAAAAGCCGCAGCCTTCGTTCCAGTCAGACCTTCCAATACCAGGCACCAGGCTAGCGCATGGCCGATACTGGTGTCTCCCGCAATGCTCTCTGCCAGACAGTTCTTCGTGCGAATGTCGCCTTGCAGCATCAAGCGTTCCACGCCACGATGCTGATAGCCAAGCTTGATCTCCAGGTGTTCAACGATTTCTCCACGACATATGAAGCGAAAATGCCCCGGTTCGATCACTCCGGCATGCACCGGTCCGACCCCTACTTCGTGCAAAGCAGAGGATTCAGAAGCCAAAAATAAGTAGTCATGATGATCCGCATGATCATCTGTAAAAGCTTTCAATACTTTGAGTTGAGGATGTCCCCAGGCTCTGATGCCATGATCCTCATACAGCAATCTTTCATACATGCTGAAGGCGGGAAAATCCACCGTTAGCGCGGAGTATTCATTGCTGGGGGGAAAGGCCGAGCATAAAAACTGAGTGTCTCCGTTTTTCCCCAGCAATGCATACAGCAGCCTTTCATCACTGCCAAAATAGTGCAAAGGAGAATATCCAGATTGCATCAGCTCTCGGATTCTCTCCATAAACACGGAAAAATCAAGCTGATCCGGATTACGGAACAAAGTCGGATTAGTCATCTTCCTCTTCTTGAGACATTATTATCGCGCGGAACACCATATATGGCATTTCGTATGCTGAGGCTTCATAACAAATAAGCTGCGGGATTTTGTAAAGGAAAATCTTATCAAAGCCGGGGGGATGTGATCCGGATAGTGTAGGAGCAGCTTGTAACTGCTTGAAGGAGTATGCCGCTTGTAGCTGCTTATCTGTTCGCTCACAGCCCACTCGACCCCCTCAAGCTTCTCAACCTTCTCAACCTTCTCAACCCTTCTTCCTACCCTGAGGCTCGTGCGCCCCTCATACACCGGTCGAACACAGGTCATACAAAGGCACGAGTATTGTATGACCGGCTTACACGACGCAGATGAACCTGAAGGCGGCAAGCGATGAAAGTGGGATTACAACCTCGGACTTGCGATGAGCAACCAAAGGCATTAGGAGGGGCTTGACAAAAAACCCTTATCAGAAGTGAGTGTTCACATCACCGAGTGAACATATCTAAACCAAAGGCATGAGTGTTCACCGATAGGGTGCATCCGGAAACAGATGTGCCTTCCAGTGTGAAAAGGTGATCGAAGCTTCAGGTGTTTTTCCCGGAAGATACTTCTCCCTCCTTTCACAAAAGCAAGCAAGAAAAGGAGTTACCCATGTTTTTCGAAGTCCCGATACCCAAAAATGAACCCGTCATGACCTACGAACGAGGTTCCAAACAACGTGAAACCTTACAAAAAACTCTTGCCGAGATGCATGATAGATGCATTGAGATTCCCGCCATAATCGGTGGCAAAGAAATCTTCAGTGGCAAGACCAGTAACTGCATCGAACCACATAACCACAAGCACGTAATCGGCCAATATCACAAAGTGGGCGAACCGGAGATCCAGATGGCGGTGAAGGCGGCGGTGGATGCCCAACATGATTGGGAGAACATGGCTTTCTATCATCGCTCGGCCATTTTCCTGAAAGCAGCTGAACTGCTTGCCACAAAATACCGTGATGTCTTGAACGCAGCCACTATGCTGGGGCAAAGCAAAAACGCCCATCAGGCGGAGATTGACTCCGCTTGCGAACTCATCGATTTCTGGCGCTTCAATGCCTACTTTGCTCAGAAAATCTATGAACAGCAGCCCCTGGTCTCGCCAAAAGGAGAATGGAATTTCACTGAGTACCGTTCTCTGGAAGGCTTTGTCTTTGCCATTACTCCCTTCAATTTCACTTCGATCGCAGGGAATTTACCCACTGCACCTGCCCTGATGGGCAATACTGTGATCTGGAAACCCGCTGGAACGGCGGTATATAGTGGATACTTCATCATGCAGGTGCTCAAGGAAGCAGGTTTGCCCGATGGAGTGATTAACTTTATCCCCGGTTCGGGTGCTCAGATCGGTAACTTTGTAACAGATTCGGAACATCTTGCCGGCATCCACTTTACCGGCAGCACCTCGGTTTTCAATGCCATCTGGCAAAGAACGGCAAATAACATCCATAACTACAAATCATACCCGCGTCTGGTGGGCGAAACCGGCGGTAAGGATTTCATCTTTGCCCATGCCTCCGCTGATCCCCGTGCGCTGGCAGTAGCCTCACTGCGCGGTGCCTTCGAGTTTCAGGGTCAGAAGTGCAGCGCCGCATCCAGAATGTATATCCCGGATTCCCTGTATCCTGCATGGCTCAAGGAAATGCAGGAAATGATGCCGACCATCAAGATGGGTGATCCCATGGACTTCGGCAACTTCATGAATGCCGTGATCGACAAATCCAGTTTCGACAACATCAAAGGATACATCGATTATGCTAAAGCTGCTGATGATGCCGAAATTCTCTTTGGTGGAACTTGTGACGATAGCGTGGGATACTACGTGGAACCCACCGTGATCAAAACCACCAATCCCCGCTTCAAAACCATGTGTGAAGAGATCTTCGGGCCAGTGCTAACTATCTATGTATATCCCGAAAAGGACTTTGAAGGCACTCTGCGGCTTTGTGATTCCACTTCGCCTTACGGTCTGACCGGATCCATCTTTGCACAGGATCGTCAGGCCATCTGCTTTGCCTACGAAATCCTGAGGCACAGCGCCGGTAACTTCTACATCAACGATAAACCGACCGGGGCAGTGGTGGGTCAGCAACCCTTTGGCGGAGGCAGGTCCTCCGGAACCAATGACAAAGCTGGCTCAGCGCTCAATCTGCAACGCTGGATCTCAGCTCGTTCCATAAAGGAAAGCTTCACTCCAGCCACGAACTATCCTTACCCCTTCATGGCTTAGCGGGTCAATATTAGCTAGCAATGGCAGCCCTGGCATGGAGCTTTGGGCTGCTTTTTTTTGATCATACGAATCGACATAAAGCCTAAGGGGATTGAGATACATCGGCAAAATGGAGTTACGGAGCATGGACACAAAAAAACCCGGAAGACCCGGGAAATTGATGGTCGGGATGACAGGATTTGAACCTGCGACCACTTGAACCCCATTCAAGTACGCTAGCCGGACTGCGCTACATCCCGACCGGATGTATGGACCATAGATTTCACACGGCTTTTTTTGGCAAGGAAAAAATTCGGGTCAGGGCGGCAGTATGGACAGGACAAAAATGTATTTGACAGCAGAAGCGCCTTTTATACTTTGCTTTGTGAAGATGCGAAAAAGAGAGAAGTAATGAGTTTAGTCCAATGTGTAGATCTCGGTATCGAATTTGCCGGCAATCACATCCTCAAGGAAGTGAATTGCACAATAGAACACAATAGCAAAATCGGTCTGATCGGCCCTAATGGCTGTGGGAAAAGCACTCTGATCAAGATGATCATGGGTGCGCTGGAACCCACCGAGGGACAGATATTAAAAGGCAGGAAATGCCGCTTGGCCTACCTGGCTCAGAATGCCGTGCTCGATCCCGATATCAGAATGATAGATTATATCGAAAATGCCCGCCCGGATATCTTGAACCTGAAGCGCAAGATGGAGAGCCTCTCCGCAGCCCTGGCCTCCAGACATGATGAAAGCACTCAGGCGGAGCTGAATGCCACCATCGAAGCGATGCATGCATCCGGTGCTTTCGAGCAGGACAATAACGTGAAGTATGTGCTTACGTCTCTGGGCTTCCCCCCCTCTGAATGGCCAAAGCATATCCGTCACTTCAGTGGTGGTGAGCAGACTCGTATCTGTCTGGCTGCCTTGCTTTTGATGGATTACGACCTCTTGATCCTGGACGAGCCTACCAATCATCTTGATATTGCCATGACCAGATGGCTGGAACGCTTTCTCTGGGGCAATCCCCGTCCTTACATGGTGGTCTCGCACGATCGTGTGTTTTTGGATAACACGGTTTCGAGCATTTACTATATCCGCGATCATACCCTGAAGATCAGCAAGGGAAATTACAGTTCGTATTACGAAGCCGATCAGATTGCCGCCATGGCGCAGGAACGGCAGTGGGAGCGTCAACAGAAGTTCATTGACGAAACGAAAGCCTTCATCCGCAAAAACATCGCGGGGCAAAAGACAGCCATGGCGAAATCCCGAATCAAGATGTTGGAGCGCATGGACATCGTTCAAAAACCTCACAAAGCCCGCGATGTAAAACTGCGCATCGAAGGAACACAACGTAGCGGTAATGACGTCTTTATCCTGAAGGATCTCAGCTTTGGCATCGGTGAGGACCGGGTACTGGCCGAACGGGTGAGCATCTCAGCCTTCTGGCAAGATCGCATCGCGTTGATAGGGCCAAACGGCTGTGGGAAGACCACGCTTCTGAAGATCCTGCGCGATGAATACGAGATCCTTTCCGGAGAAATCAAGATCGGCGCGAGCCTCAGAATTGCCTATTACGATCAACATCAGAGCTACCTGGATGAAAGCCTGACGGTGATGGATACACTGTGGGCACTGGTGCCAAACGAGCCCAGAGGTTATGTCTTAAGTTGGCTGGCACGCTTCGGTTTTACAGGGGATAATGTGGACAAACTGGTCGGAGTCCTTTCAGGGGGTGAAAAATCCCGTCTCTACCTCAGCGTCTTGATCCATGAAAAGCCCAATCTTCTGATCATGGACGAACCGACCAACCATCTGGATATCCCAATGCGCGACGCCCTGTTGGAGGCTCTCTCCGGATTTCAGGGGACCATCATCTTCGTCTCTCACGATCGCCATTTCATCAGCCATCTGGCAAATAAGTTCTGGATCTTCACCCGCCGGGTGGATGGAGACAGAGTGTATTCCAGCGTTGAAGAACCCCCTATTGGCAGCGATGCTGAAGCCGCCATTGAACTGGCCTTCAGCGAACCGGAGCTATCCAAGGCACCGCCTCCTCCCCGGGAAAGAAAGCGCAAGATCAATCCCTGGCATCTGGAGCAAATGCACAAGCAGATCGAGGACAAGAACGCTGAAGTTTGCGAGCACAAGGATAGATTGGAAGCCATCCACAAGCAGCTTTCCGATACCGCCACCTATGCCGACTCGACTAAAGTGTTGCGGCTAAACGCAGAGTGCGAAGAGATCGAAGCCAGGCTAAACAGCTTGAATCAGGAGATCGCTGAATTGGAAGACAAGTATCTGGAGCTGGCCTGTGAGTAAACGCATCGGTTTTACCACGTCGTTGCCAGTAGAAGTACTCTACGCAGCAGGGCACATCCCCATCGACCTGAATAACATCTTCCTCACTCTGGATTCGTCGGAACTAGTGCATTCTGCGGAGCTCTTCGGCTTTCCCAGAACGCTGTGCTCATGGATCAAGGGAAACTTCTCTGCCGCCCTGAGCACCGATCTGGACGAAGTAATCGGCATCGTTCAGGGTGATTGCTCAAACTCAAATTCACTCCTGGAAATGATCCGGGAACAAAAAAAGCCAGTATATCGCTTCTCCTTCCCCGCTGAACGGGACTATCGCATGCTGGACAGGGAGATACAAGCCCTGGAAAGCCACTATGGGGTAAGCCGTAAACAGAGTATGGAGGCCAAAGCGCGGCTGGATCATATCAGACGCAAACTGGTGATCCTGGACGAGTTGAGCTATGTACAAAGGAAAGTAAGCGGCAAGGAGAACCATCTCTGGCTGGTGAACGCATCAGACTTTCAGGGAGATCCAGATCGCTTCGAGCGAGATTTGGACGAATTCCTCTATCAGGCAAAACAGCGGGAGCCACTGCCTACTCGCCTCAGATTGGGCTATCTGGGCGTCCCCCCCATCTTTCGGGATATCTATGACAATATCAGCGATTTGGGCGGGGAAGTGATCTTTAACGAGGTGCAGCGCCAATTTGCCATGCCGTATTTGAAGGATGATATTGTGGAGCAATACCTGGCCTACACTTATCCTTACACCGCTCTGGAACGGCTGGCGGATATCCGGGAGCAGATCACGCTCCGCGGGATCGAGGCCATCATCAGTTATACCCAGAGTTTCTGCCATCTGCAGATCGATAACCTGCTGCTAAAGAAACACATCAAGCTTCCGTTCCTCACTCTGGAAGGGGATCAACCAGAAAAGATGGATTCTCGTACCATGCTTCGTCTGGAGAGCTTTTTCGAGGTGCACGCGTGAGAATCGCCCTGGGGATGAGCGGAGGAGTGGATAGCACCATCTGCGCAATGTTACTGAAAGCCCAAGGACACGAAGTGATCGGGCTTACGATGGCCAAATGGAATCCCCAAAGCGGTATCCAGAGTGCCGATAAACGTGGTTGCTATGGCCCTTCGGAGCCACAAGCCGTACAGAGTGCCATCCAATCTGCCGCGCGTCTGGGCATTGAACATCACGTGATCAACCTGGAGCAGGAATTTGAAAGGGAAGTTTTGGACTATTACCGAGCGGCCTATGCCTGTGGCAAAACACCCAATCCCTGCGTAGTCTGCAATCGGAAGATCAAGTTTGGCGCGCTATTGGATAAAGCCAGGGCATCAGGGATAGCATTTGATCGCTTCGCCACGGGGCATTACGCCCGGATCCGCTATGCTGCGGACTCTGGGCGCTGGCAGCTTTTGAAGGCAAAAGATCCACTCAAAGACCAGTCCTACTTCCTTTCCGGCTTGTCGCAGGAACAGCTTTCTTTCACTCTATTTCCTCTGGGCGATATAAAAAAAAGCCAGATCAAGACTTATGCGGAGAACCAGGGATTTGACTATCTGATCAAGAAAAAGGAGAGTCAGGACTTTCTGGAAAGTTACGACAAATCGCCGCTCTTTGACGAATCCGACGCCAGACCGGGCTACTTCATGGATCGCAGGGGCAAGATATTGGGCACGCACAAAGGTCTGATTCACTACACCATAGGCCAGCGCAAGGGATTGGGTCTGGCAGGTTTCGACCAGCCGCAGTATGTGATCGCGATGGACGAGACTACCAATACCGTCTTTATTGGCCCGGAAGAAGAGCTATACAGCGATGCTCTGTATGTCTCGGAGATAAACTGGCTGTCCATCCCCGAACCTCAGGGCGAGCTCAACTGTCAGGGCAAAATCCGTCTGGCTCACGAACCTGTACCTTGCACTGTGGATAAGCTATCCAGTGGCAAGCATTACGTTAAGTTTAATGAAAGTATTTCCGCAATTACCCCTGGGCAAGTAATAGCTTTTTATGACAATGAGCTGGTCTTGGGCTCCGGGATCATCGAGTAAGGATCTATTCCCATTCAATGGTCGCGGGCGGTTTCGAGCTGATGTCGTAAACCACTCGGGAAATTCCCTTTACTTCATTGCAGATGCGTCCTGAGACGTGCTTCAGAAATTCAAAGGGAAATTCCGTAACATCAGCGGTCATCCCATCCACACTATTCACGGCGCGCAATGCGCAGACCTGTTCATAGGTACGTTCATCACCCATCACGCCAACGCTTTGGATCGGCAACAGGACGGCAAAGGCCTGCCAGGTGCTGTCATAGAGCTTCCAATTCCTCAGTTCCGAGATGAAGATCTCATCTGCCGCCTGCAGCAGCTTCACCTTAGTCCGGTCGATATCGCCCAGAATGCGCACAGCCAGACCGGGGCCGGGGAAGGGATGGCGCCCAATCAATTCTTCAGGGAGTTGCAATTGACGTCCTACTTCGCGTACCTCATCTTTAAAGAGTTCGCGCAGAGGCTCGATCAGCCGCAGATTCATCTTTTCTGGCAGTCCGCCCACATTGTGGTGGCTCTTGATGGTTACAGAAGGGCCGGCAAATGATACGCTCTCAATCACATCCGGATATAGAGTGCCTTGCGCTAGGAAACGGGCATCGCCAAACTGTGAGGCTTCCCTCTCAAAAACGTCGATGAATGTATTGCCGATGATCTTACGTTTACGTTCGGGATCGCTGACACCCTTCAGGCGCGTGAGAAAGAGGTTTGAGACGTCCACAAAGTCAATCTTTAAATCCGGATAGACCCTGAACATATCACGAACTCTGTTCGCTTCGTCAAAGCGCATCATACCCGTATCCACAAAGATGGGAATCAATTGCTTGCCAATGGCTTTATGCAAGAGCGCAGCCGCCACGGAGGAATCTACGCCTCCACTGAGCCCGAGGATTACCCTGTCCTTGCCCACCTTCTCCCTGATCTTGGCAATCGCCTCATCGACGAAACTGGCTGCAGACCATTCTGGTTGCAAACCCGCGATCAAGTATAGGAAATTGGCCAATATCTGTTTGCCGCAAGCGCTGTGGTGTACTTCCGGGTGAAACTGCAGGGCATACACATCCCGATCCTTGTGTTTGATAGCGGCGTGAGGAGAGTTTTGGGTGGAAGCAAGCAGGATGAATTCGTCTGAGAGATGCTCCACCTTGTCACCATGGCTCATCCAGACTTGAGTGCCATCGGCAACGTCCTGCAGGAGTGGATGAAGACCTTTGATCTGCAGATCTGCTTTACCATATTCGCGCTCATTGGCACTGGATATGAAACCGCCAAAACGCTCTGCCACCAGTTGCATGCCGTAGCATATTCCCAGAATAGGGATGCCCATCTCCCAGATTCTGGGATCAGGTTTAGGCGCCAGAGCTTGCGTGACCGAAAAGGGAGATCCGGATAGAATCAGCGCAGCCGGAGCCATCTCACACATGGCTTCGTAGGCCATGCAATAGGGATGAATCTCGCTGTAAACGCCAAGTTCACGGGTTTTTCGCGCGATCAATTGAGTATATTGTGAGCCGAAATCGAGGATGAGTACTTTTTGCATTATGTTTACCTTACAAATGGATTATTGGTTTTTTCGAGGCCGATAGAGGTTCGGGGGCCATGCCCGGGATATACGATCGTATCATCCGGCAGGATAAAGAGTTTGTCCAGTATGGAAGCGATGATGGCGCTGTGGGAACCTCCGGGAAAATCGGTGCGTCCGATGCTCTGCTCAAAGAGCGTGTCACCGGAGATCAGATACTTTTGCACCAGCAGGCAGATGGAACCCGGAGTGTGCCCAGGGGTATGGATCACTTTGATCTGGTGATTGCCCATGGCTATTGTGTCGCCATCATTCAGGATCCGCTCCGCAGCGGGAGCTTCAATGGGAGAATCCATGTATGCACTCAGGTTCTTTTTGCTGCTGGTGAGCATCAGAGCATCCGCAGAGTGAATCATCACCGGGCACTTGCAGATATTTTTAAAGTAGCTGTTACCGCCGATATGATCAGCATGCCCGTGAGTATTGACGATAGCATGAACCTTTAACTGCTCCAGTTTGGCCGCCAGAGCACGATCGGGAGCAGCAGGATCGATCAATATGGCGTCTCCCGATTCGTTATCCCACAGCAGCCAGGTATTGGTTTGAAAGGATGGTAGCAGTATATAGGAAGCAATCTGTAACATATAGCCTCTAGTCGTATGAGATATGAAGTTGTTTGATCAATTCGGTAGAGCATTTGCGGGCTGGCAATTCACGAGTAATATCGCAGCAATGAAACTCGACGATGCCGGTGTCTGCCGCCTTCTTGTGATAGTACCAAAAGATGCTCAGCGCTGTTTCGAGATCGGCCGGAGTGGGATCAGGGGAGGTGATCACCCCCAGAGGGCCATTTAAATCCTTCGCATATAGCCTGATCAGAGTGCCGGCAAGATCCTCGATGCGATTGTTATCAGCCTCATCCCTGCCCACGATCAGCTTGCACTTATCACTGATCCGAAAGTGGCGGCCGTATTTGATCAACTCCAGGTTTATGGGATCACTCTGCTGATGCTCGAAGAGATCCCTCAGGCGCAGGGTGAAATTGCGATCGGTAAGCAGGCAACCACCCGCCGGAGCCGGAAAAGAACTAATACCAAGGCTTTGGGCCAGCTCGAGCTGACGGCTTCGCCCCCGTCCTGTGAAATCCAGCATATCAGCCAGGTCCACCCAAGCCTCGCGGATGGGCAGCGTGGGATCCAGATGCTTTTGGGATAGAGGACGCACCAAGAGATCCTTGTAACCGCTCAGCTTCCCCACCTGATTCATGGCTTCGCGCCGCTGACTCATCGGTCGTTGCCCCAAAACCTCACCGGAAATCAGGTAGTCCGCCCCCATTTCTGCCAGCATTTTTCCAGCAGCGTTGAACATCAGGCCATGGCAATCAATGCAGGGATTGAGGTGTTTACCAAATCCATACACCGGGTTTTTCATCATCTCCAGGTGCTCAGCGCTGATGTCCCGCACGATGAGGTTAATCCCATTTTCCAAAGCTGATTTGATGGCTCGGTCGGCGGGCATATAAGGCGTAAGGAAATATACGGGATAAACCGTGTATCCCTTTGCCTGCATCCATTTTACCGCAAGGATGCTGTCCAGTCCGCCTGAAAAAAGGGCTATTGCCGCGTGCTTTGTTTTATTGATTTCCATGAATTCTAAGCATTTTGGGGGGCTCTATCTGTCAAGCTCAGTTTTGGACGGAGCGGATTAGCAATGTTCCATCGAGAATCAGGGGCTCCTAACAAGCTTTTTCAGAGGAGCACTGTGTCACTTGAGTGATGATCTGAGTCCTTGGATACTGCACTGCCGATTCCGGAATGACCAACCCAGCATTTCGCATCCAGTTCCCCCCTTGACGGCGTTTGTCACTTCCTGATCTGGCTCATATCAAGCCCTAACCATTAAGGCCTGATAAGGGCCAAATAATCGCTTTATCTAGATCCCGAAATGGGCAAGGAGATTGAGCTGACCAGGTGTTGTAAGCCCCATTCAGACAATATCAACGCCTGCATATCGGCGGTGCCGATCCGATCGCATCGATGTCCCCCCAAAAACTACTCCACTGATCCCCTATTCCATGTGAAAATCCAGTTTAGCTACAACGAGTGAGTGACGGTCATAATTTCTCTTGACGAAAATACAGGGAGTGAAAAAGCTTGGCTTGTCTTTGGAACGAATCATATATTGTTCCCTTTATAAAGCAGCTAAAGGCATTGTGTAGCCGGAGCCACTATAATCACAAGCGAGGTTAGAACCGTGAAAGACGTATTCAAAATCCTGAGCCAGATCGACGGAGGCATCGTATTGGATGCTGCCACCGGCAAAGGGGAATTCATCAACGTGCTGAAGCAGAACCTGAAAAGTTACAACCAGATCATTGGAGTGGACAATTCCGAACGCAGCGTGGAATACGCATCAGCCCTCTTCCCCGAGAATGACGTTGAGATTTACCGCATGAATCTGGAAAATTTGGCCTATGAAGACGGGCATTTCGATACAGTATGTGTCTCTAACTCACTGCATCACTTTGAGAATCTGGACAAGGTTTTGGCCGAGATGCTGAGAGTCTTGAAGCCGGGGGGAACATTCATCCTCACGGAGATGTATTCCGACGGCGAGCAAAGCGAACCCCAAAAGACTCACATGCTGATGCATCACTGGGTTGCCAAAGTGGATACGCTCTGCGGTGTGCATCATGGGGCCACCTTTGCCAAGGATGAGATATTGGCGATGGCCAAGAAATTGAAGCTGAAAAAAGTAAAGACCGTGGATTTTTACCTTACTGTAGATGATCCCAAGAATGCCAAATCCTGCGCTGCTCTGCAACGGAGCTGCCAGGATACCATAAAAAGAATCGAAACCCTGCCCGATAATCAAGCCTTGATAAACGAAGGCGAAGCCTTGATCAAACGTATCGAAGATGTGGGCTACGCCGGCGCTTCCCGGATATTGATCATCGGTCACAAATAAAGGAGATAGAATGCAAATAGAAGACGATCTGTTTAAAATGACACAAACCCAGCTGAGCAAGCTGGCTAAAAAAATGGGCATACCAAGTTACTCTCAATATAAAGGCAATGAACTGATCTTCAAGATGTTAGAGTTTCAAGCAGCGCAGGAAGGTCTGGCCTTCGTGACAGGCTGTCTGGAGATAATGGAAGACGGCTTTGGCTTCCTGCGTTTCCCCCTTAACAGCTATCTTCCTGGGCGCGATGATGTGTATGTATCCCTTACTCAGATCCGACGCTTTGGTTTGAAGAATGGGCACATGGTTTCCGGTCCCGTACGTTCCCCAAAAGAAGGCGAAAAGTATTACGCCCTGCTGCGGGTGGAATCGGTGAACTACATGTCCCCGAGCAGCTTGCAAGACTTGCGTACCTTTGACGAACTTACCCCTTACTACCCAACCGAACGCATAAACCTGGAATTTGATTCCAGTAACTACAGCACGCGCATCATCAACCTGTTTACCCCTGTTGGCAAGGGTCAGCGCGGATTGATCGTAGCTGCTCCCAGAACGGGTAAGACCACTCTGTTGCAGGATATCGCCAATGCCATCCTGAGCAATCACCCCGAAGTGTATCTGATCGTGCTGCTGGTAGATGAGCGCCCCGAAGAAGTAACCGAGATGAAGAAAGTGTTGGTACCCGGAAATAGCGAAGTGATCTCATCCACATTTGATGAATCCCCAAAGAATCACACCAATGTGGCCGAGATCATCCTGGAGAAATCCAAACGCATGGTAGAGCTGGGGCAAGATGTGGTGATAGTGCTGGATAGCATCACCCGTCTGGCCAGAGCTTACAACAACATCACTCCCTCCAGCGGCAAGGTGCTCTCCGGTGGTATCGATGCCAACGGCCTGATCAAACCCAAAAAGTTCTTTGGCGCTGCCCGTAATACCGAAGAAGCCGGCAGCCTCACCATCATCGCCACTGCCTTGATCGACACCGGATCCAAGATGGATCAGGTGATCTTTGAAGAATTCAAGGGTACGGGAAATATGGAATTGGTGCTGGATCGCAGTATCTCCGATATGCGTCTGTATCCTGCCATAGATCTGGTTAAATCGGGTACGAGACGTGAAGAACTGCTGCTCACCAAAAACGAAATCAACCGCATGTATGTGCTGCGTAAATATCTCAAGACGATCAGCCCCATCCAGGGCATAGAAACTCTGCGCAAGCAGATGAAGGCCTCGCAAAGCAACGATTCGCTGTTGAACTCCATGAGCAATTGATGGAAATTACTGCCCCCGGCGGAGATTTTGAGAAGATCAAGTATGCCGTCATGTACGGCGCTGATGCCGTCTATACGGGGTTCAAAGAGTTTGGACTGCGCTCCGGTGCCACCAATCTCAGCCGCGAGGAACTTACACTCGCCACAGCCTACTGCCATGAACACAGAGCCAAGCTCTACCTCACTCTGAATGCGTACCTTAAGAACGCTGATTTGAGCGAGCTGAGGGACTTCGTGCTGTGGCTGGATACAACGGGGATCGATGGCGTGATCGTTTCAGATCCTGGAGTGTTCAACAGCGTAAGACAGCATAGTAAACTACCCATCCACATCAGCACGCAGGCCAATGTGACGAATGTGGAAGCGGCCAGATTCTGGCGGGATCTGGGCGCCAAGCGCATTGTTCCGGCGCGTGAGCTGAGTTTCCAGGATATTTGTCAGATCAAGGAAGCTCTGCCCGATCTGGAGCTGGAATGTTTCGTCCATGGGGCGATGTGCGTTGCCTACTCGGGACGCTGTCTGCTGAGCGCATACATGAACAATCGCAGTGCCAATTCCGGCTCCTGCACTCATCCCTGCCGCTGGAACTGGGCGCTTTCCGAAGAGAGCCGTCCCGGAGAATACTTCCCCCTGGAAGAAGACAATCACGGCAGCTACATACTCAGCTCTTCAGACCTTTGTCTCCTACCCAGAGTGCCTCAACTAAAGGCGTCTGGCATCGACGCCGGCAAGATAGAGGGCAGGATGAAAAGCCTGTACTACGTAGCCCAGATCACTCGCCTCTATCGCGCAGCGCATGACGCCGATCCGCAGGACCAGGTGCTCTGGCAAAGGCTGATAAATGAGCTGGACAATGTATCGCATCGCAGCTATTGGGACGGTTTCTACGATTTCAGCGATCCCGGCTGGGGTATCAGCCAGGAAAAACGCAGTTATAGCTCCAAGAGAGAGTATATTGGAAAGATAATTGCACATAGCGGGAATAGAGTATACTTCGATGCTCTGGCCAAGATCGAGCCGGGAGATAGGATCGAGGTGATCTATCCCAATATTCAGGATGATATCTCTATGATAGTAAATAAGATATATGACGATGAAGATAATGTGGTAAGCTCCACACGACCAAACTATCGGTATAGTATTCCGCTGGAGCATAACAATCTGCAAGGAGGCTTGATCCGAAAATGCGTAGAATCCTCCTGATCCTCCTATCCTTGGGTGCTCTGGCACTTTCTGCCGAGATCCGTAAGGAACTGCAGCAATTGGAAAGCCGCTATCAGAAAGGCGATGTTGCCATTCTGACAGAACGTCTGCCATCGCTCAAAGCATCTAACGATGAGGAAAGAGCCTTTATCTCCTATTATGGCGCTGTGATCAAGAAAGACAAGGCAGATGCTCTGGCTCTTTTTTCACGCGCTGGTGAGCGATACGCCAAGACTTTATATGGACAAATGGCACTTCTGGAAGCGGCAAAGATTCAGATCCTGGATCGAAACTACACCGAGGCCGGGACCTTGCTGCGTCAGATCAATACGCCGGAACTGCCTCAGAGGATGTATTGGCTGGCTGTGATGGCTTATGGAATGGATGATTACAGCGGCGCGGTGGCCAATAGCGAGAATTATCTGCGTCTGAGCCCAAAAGGTGATTTCGCTGAGAATGCCTTACATCTCATCAGCGACGTTTACCTCGAACAAAAGAAATACAGCTCGGCAGAGCAGGCTCTGGAACGAGTGACCAAACTCAAAAAGTATGATCGCCAGTATTATCTATATCGCCTGGGCTACACCCTGGAAAAGCGGGATAAACTCAGCGACGCCATCGCTGCCTATCGGGAAGCTTACGAACTGGATAAATACTCGCAAGTGGCATACCAGGTGGAGGAACAGATCTTTGCCCTGCGAAGCCGGAGACCCTCCCTGGATCTGAGCTTCTTGTATCCTTATACGCCGCTGGAGATTGAGTTGAGTGACAGCCTTCAAGTAACTCTGTCTGCGGGAACCCAGGATACTACTGCATCAGTATTTGTGGAAGCCTTCAAGATCGACGCTAACCTCCCCACCAAGATCCTGGCCAAACCCAACACGGGATTCTATCTGCAATCAGGCAGGTTTTCCGTGGAGAGCAATGCCCGGCGCCTGGTAAACAGCATCCGGGAAATGCGGATACCTGCCGTATATTACGAGGAAACACATCAGGGCAAACAAACCTGGGTGGTGCTGGCAGGACCCTTCACGGATAAAGAGGAAAGCGGCAAAGCAAAAGACCTGCTGGCAAGAAGCGAGATCAATAGCTTTATCGTTCAATACTAAATGGATACCACCAAGCTCACTCCCATGCTGCGTCAGTTCTTCGACGTGAAGGAAAAGCATCCCGACAAGTTGGTGCTCTTCCGGATGGGGGATTTTTATGAAACATTCTTTGAGGATGCGCATACTGCATCCAAGATCCTGAACATCACCCTCACCACACGCAATAAGAACGATGATAATCCCGTTCCCCTGGCAGGATTCCCCTACCATGCCCTGGACAACTATCTGGACAAGCTGATCAAAAGCGGACTGAAAGTGGCCATCTGCGAGCAAGTGGAGGATCCCAAGAAAGCTGTGGGACTGGTGAAACGGGATGTTACCGAGATTATAACCCCCGGAGCAGTGCTGGACCAAAACCTGATGGAAGGTTCCGCTCACGTCTTTTTGGGCAGCGTGTATCTGGGGGACAAGAGCAGAAAGGCCGGCTTTGCCTGCCTTGATCTTTCCACCGGAGATTTTAACTTCACGGAATTGGTACCGGAGGAACTAAGCGGGGAGATCATGCGTATGCGTCCCGCTGAGATCATCATCGACAGCCTGGCCAGTAAGGAATACATCCAGACCCTGAAGCTGGATTATGAACCCACCTTTAGCATATTCGACAATTGGCAGTTTCAACCTTCAGAAGCTTCCAGTCTGCTGAAAAAGCACTTTGGCGTGAGCAGTCTGGAAGCCTTTGGGGCTCACAACAAACCACATGGGGCGACAGCCGCGGGAGCAGCTCTGGCCTATGTGATGAGTCTCTATCAGGTGCCTCTGACCCACATCACAGCCCTACACTACTATTCCCTATCGCAATTCATGCAGTTGGACGAGATCAGCCGGCGCAATCTGGAACTCAGCCGCAGCATCCGTTATGGGAGCAAACACGGCAGTTTGCTAAGCGTGATCGATCAAACTGAGACCCCCATGGGCGCGCGCCTGCTCTCGGAATGGCTAACGCATCCCCTGATCAATGTAGTAGACATCCTCGCCCGGCAAAACCTGATCGCCGCATTCATCGAACAATCCGCCTACCTGAAAGAGATAAGAAAGAAACTGAAGGAGATCGGCGATATCTCCCGCATCGTTTCCCGCTTGGGTTCACTCAGGATCAATCCCCGGGAGCTACTGGCCCTGGACAGCTATCTGATCAGCGCGGCTGACTTGAAGAAGCTATTATCCTCGCAGCAAAACCCTCTGTATGAAAACTGGCTGGAATTGCTGAGCGGATTTGAGGACATTTCTGCCAGGATCGAGAATGCGATCCAAGATTCTCCTCCCACGACGATCACGGAAGGGAACATCCTTCGGCATGGTTACAATCCCGATCTGGACGAGCTATTGGACATCATTCACGATACCAAGACCTGGATTGCCCGTCTGGAAGAGGACGAACGGCAAAAGACCGGTATATCCACACTCAAGATCGGCTACAATAGAGTCTTCGGCTATTACCTGGAGATCGGCAATGCCCATGTGAGCAAGGTTCCGGATTACTACATCGCCAAGCAAAGCCTTGCCAATGCCGTGCGCTATATCTCGCCCCGCCTGAAGGAATTTGAGGCGAAAGTGCTCTCCAGCGAAGAGAAGAGCAAGAATTTGGAATATGAACTGTACAAAGAGCTCCGAGGGGATCTGGCACGTGAATTGCCCCGTTTACAACAGCTTTCAGAGACTATAGCTCAGATCGATGTCTATAGCGCCCTGGCTTTTCTGGCATGGCAAAACCGCTATTGCCGCCCAGAGTTTAGCGATGATCGCGCTTTGAAGATTGTAGCGGGACGCCATCCTGTGATTGAGAAGCTGATGGGTGAAGCTGAGTTTATCCCAAACAGCACCGAACTGGATTTCCCACAAACCACTGTAGCCCTTATCACAGGGCCTAACATGGCCGGTAAATCAACTTACCTAAGGCAGGTGGGCTTACTGGTGATCATGGCACAAATGGGGTCTTTTGTCCCCGCCGATGCGATGAGCCTGCCCATCTTTGACCGCGTCTTTACCCGTGTGGGCGCTTCGGACAATCTGGCTCAGGGACAGAGCACTTTCCTGGTGGAAATGATCGAGACCGCCAATATCCTGAATTCAGCTTCTGCGGAGTCTCTGATCCTGCTGGATGAGATCGGACGCGGCACATCCACATTTGATGGCCTTAGCCTGGCCTGGGCAATCATCGAACAAATCCATCGCCAGATCGGAGCCTTGACCCTTTTTGCCACGCATTATCACGAACTAACCGAGCTGGAAAACATCTATCCCGAAATCAAGAACTACAACGTGGCAGTGAAGCTATACAACGACAATATGATCTTCGTGCGCAAGATCGAGCGAGGCGGGGCAGATCAAAGCTACGGCATCCAGGTGGCCAGGCTGGCTGGAGTGCCCCAAAAGGTGATCCGACGCGCCTCGGAGATTCTAAAAAACCTGGAAGAACACGAGATCAGCCCCCAGGGGCTCAGCGCTACATTGCGCAAGAAGCTGAGCAAAAGCGCGGGGCAATTGGAAATCTTTGAAGTGATGATAGATAAAGCCAATGAACATGAAGGAATCATCGCCAAACTGAAGGAGCTAGAACTGGAATCCCTCAGCCCCATCGAGGCCTGGAAAATCCTCTCTGAGCTTCAGAACGAAATTTTGGGAGAAACATGAAACGCCTACTTTTTACCATCATCTGTAGCAGCTTGCTGCTGGTATCATGCTCCGGTCCCCGGGGCGAAAGCGCGGGAATCATCAATGGCACGAGAATCTCTTATCCTGAATACATCCGCGCCCTGCAGAGCAATACCATCGACTTTCGCAGCATTACCAATCGCCCCCCCGACGACTCGGAAAAGCAACTGATCTTCAAGGATACCTGGCGCAATCTCTCGATGCGCGTGATTCTGAATGAATACTACAAGGAATACCGGATCACCGTCAGCCAGGCGGAGGTGATCGATACTCTGAGCAAGAACATCCCTGCATTTATCCTCGGATCGGATGTCTTTATGACCGAAGGCAAGTTTGACCGCGAACTCTACCTGCAATCCTTGAACCATGATAAACCAGTGAATATGAGCACATTACGCAAACGCTTTTTGGAAGACTACATTCCTCTACAGAAGCTTAAACCTCGCATCATCGATGATGAACTGCTGGACAAAAAGACCAAAACCAGATTCGCTGAGATCATCGGCGGAAGGCTGGATTTTGACCTCCTGGTCTTTGATCCCGACCACACACCTGCCATATTGAGTGAGACAGAACTGAGGGATTACTATCAGCAAAACATCCAGAAATATGCTCTCGAGCCTCTTTATTCTGTGGCTTACTTCAGCATCCCCATCGTACTTCAGGGAGAGGATTTTGAGTACACGCAAAGCGTTGCAGACAGCATCTATAAAGAGATCAGCCATGGCATGAGCTTCGCGACGGCCGTAACCAAACGCAGTGACTATATGAGCGGACTGCGGGTGATCGAATCAGACTTCGTGAGAGTAGAGAATGTGGATCCCCAGGTGCTGGCGATCCTCGAACCTTTGCCTGAAAACGCGCAGAGTAAGCTGATCCGGCACGACAACGGCTTTTTCATCTATCAGAAGCTCCAACGCACCAAATCCATGATCAACTACCGCATGCTGCAGATTCCCCCCGTGATCTCGCCCACCACAGTAAACGCGCAACACAGCCGCGCCCTGGGTGCGCAAAGTCTGGCGCGAAGCCTGGGCATGAAGGATGCAGCTACAGAATTGAACGCCCAACTCTACCAAACTGATAAAGTTCGCCCTGGCGAGAATTGGGTTACCGATCCACTGGTCATCAGTACCATCGAAGCCTCTCTGATGAAGCATAAGAAGGGTGACTTCCTCGATCCTGTGTATTCACCCGCCACGGGGAGCTGGATTGTGGCTCAGCTCACCGAGAATCAAGTAAATCGCGCACAACCCTTCAGTGAGCTGAGGGACAGCATTGCAGCGGAGTTGCAAAGAACACGCCAGCTTCAGATTGCTTCCCAAAATGCGGAAAAATGGCTGCACGAACATCCCGATCTGGCTGTAAGCGCCAGTCATCCCGATTATGTTTTAAAGCAGTATTCACAGAGCAGCATTCAAGTCACTTATGAGGGCGAAAAGCTAGATACCGCCATTTTGCATGCTTTCACCGGATCGAAAAGCAAGGTGGACAAACTGGGTGATAAGAGCATCATCGTGATCCCTCGCAAGCTTTATCCCTCCGAAGGCAGATCCGCGGATTCCGCGCTTACCCGGGAGTATTTCGTGAGAACTCTCAGTCCCGATTGGTTTGAAGAGTGGATGAATGGCAAGCTGAACAAGGCAAAAGTGCAGATATACGTTACGCCATGAACGATGAGCTGTTCATGAATATCGCCCTTGATGAAGCGCGGTTGGCGCTGACTGAGGACGAGATCCCCGTGGGTGCTTGCCTGGTACGTGACGGCGTAGTGGTCATCCAGAACCATAACCGCACCAGACAGTTAAACAGTCCCTTGGGACACGCTGAGAAGCTGATCCTGGATTCTGCCCAGAGTATGGGATTGAAGTATCTGCAAGACTGCACATTATATGTAACACTCGAGCCTTGCCTGATGTGCAGCGGAATGATCATTCTTTCCAGAGTCGGCAGAGTGGTCTATGGCTGCAGCGATCCTAAAGCCGGCGCATCGGGTTCCATATATCAAACTCTACTGGATAAGAGCTTCAATCACCATCCTGAGATCAAACGCGGGGTCCTGGGCGCTCAGTGTGCTTTGATCTTGACAGATTTCTTTAGAAATAAACGTTGAACTCACCATGCGGAGAGTTGCCGGAGCGGTTGAACGGGACGGTCTCGAAAACCGTTGTACCTTTACGGGTACCCAGGGTTCGAATCCCTGACTCTCCGCCACTTTATCCTGGGATGTAAGAAATGAGAAAGCCCTCCCCCACTCTGATCAGTGAAGCTGCCAGACTCTTTTCCTGCCCTGATGATCCCGAATACTATGCCGGGGGTCACGATTGGTCTGATGGCACTATCTACCATCATCAGCAGCAGAACCTGATGTTGAAGTTTATGGAAGCCCATGATGATCAATCGCTTACTGGCACAAAACTTCGCATGGCTTTTGCCCGATACTTGAGCGATAATGGCATCCCTTGCCTCTGCCCCATCCCCAGCATCAATGATGATCTGGTCGAGGTACTGGACGATGACGGGCACTGCTACCTCTGCTATGCCTGGCAAAAGTTGGAAGGCCATACTCTTGCGGATCTACATCCACAGGTTTTAAGTTCATTTTATACAAACTGGGGAACGATGCTGGGCAAATGCCACAAACTGGCCACTGAGTATCCCCTCTGGCACGAAAGCATGAATCCGGAAGGGCAGGTCCTTTCTCGCAAAAGGGAAAAAGAAATCCTGGGCAGCATGAATCCAGATCCGGACGTGCGTCAGGCCTGGTTCGAGATTCACGCAAAGCTGGATGAACGGAGCTTTGACAGAAGCACACACGGCTTCATCCACAATGATCCCCATCCCCACAACATCATCCAGAGCGGATCCAGGCTCAGCTTACTTGATTTCGACGTGTCCGGCCTGCATTTCTTCGCTACCGATGTGGCCATTTGCATCTACAGTGAATACTCACGGGCCTGTTTTCATAGCAAGCATCAGGTACCGCGTACCGATCTGAGGGAATTGTTCTTGCGCCCCTTCATGAAGGCCTACAGAAGTGAATACAAGCTGCCTGAAAGCGAGATCATGGATATCGAATTGTTTATAAACTATCGCCGGATGATCATGTATACGGTTTTTTACGGGCAGATTAGCGAACAGAATCCCCGATATCTCCAGCAATTCAAGCGGGAAATACTGGAAGGGACGCCCTACCTGGGCTTTGCGTTGGACTTCTGAAGCTCATCCAGCATCCTGGCGATGCGTCGTTGCCTCGTCTCTGGTTTCTTGGCATCCATAATCCAGTCCATATACTCCTTTTGATGGGTATAGGATAGACGATCCAACATATCACCCAACCCGGCCGCCTTCAAAGCATTATCTACGTCTTCAGGGATCTCGGCTTTGCGCAGTTCAAGATCGTGATCCAGCCTCAAAGTAACGGTATCGCCGACATCATAACTAGTAGCCGCTCGCATCTGTTTGTTGAAAACCATCATCGGCGGATAGCCGGCATATTTAGCGATGGAACTGCGGAAAGCATGGCCATCGATGGTGATGAGTACAGGCACACGCCCTTTTTTACCAAACACCTTTTGCAGATCGATATCGAAGATAAAGTATGCGCTACCGGGGTATTCCTCCGAGGACAGCACTGGTACTGTAAGAGTGATACTATTGGGAACCAAAGATAACCCCAATCTCACGGATCGCGCTCTGGGGGCAATCTGATCCATGCGCACCATTATCCGTGATGCCCTCGCCATAAAGAGCCCGGATAGTACCCGGCAGACGCTTTTCGGGGATTATATCGCCCAGTAAGTCCCTCAGCTTGTGCACTGCGTTTTCCCTTTCCAAGACCAGTGCCCAGGACACTCCTGAGCACATAAACTCCTCCAGCCGGGGATAGAATTCCTTGCCCAAATGATCCACATAGAATCTCCTGCTCAAGTCAGAATCAAAACGAAAGATCATGGCCTTTAGGATATCAAAGCCCTCCCTCTCGATAATGCTGATGATCTCACCCGCATGCCGAGCCCTCACGGCATTTGGTTTGATCAGCAGCAGGGTGCGTTCTTTCATCTGATAGGGAAAATAGTCTCGATATAATCCAGCGCGGCTACTTTGATGGCGATATCACGGTTCAGGACGCGGCTCATGCGTACTTTATGCATCAGGATCTCGGTCCAGATTTCATGAAGCTCACTGGGCTTGAATTCCATGCCTGTATAGAGCTTAAGCATATCCTGGTAAAACTCGTCTCGATCAGAATCCACGCGCGCAATCACCAGTTTCTGGCTATCGCCGCAGAGGTCATAATCCTTGTATCGCACGTCTATCACTGCGTAACCTAGCTTCAGCAGGTTCTCAAAATTGATTTGTAATTCCATCTCGTTCATTCTCTTACACTCTCATAACATTTATTTGCTCGACAGGATACCCCCTGCCGATATAGTGGTGTCCATGCTGAATCCTTTGGCTTTTCAGTCAAGAAGAATTTATACGAGGGGAATATGCAAAGCTTCAAGATCCAGACCGAGTATCAGCCCAGTGGGGATCAGCCCTCCGCCATCAATGAATTGGTGAAAGGGGTCCAACAGGGCAAAAACTTCCAGGTGCTGCTTGGCGTCACAGGCAGCGGCAAGACCTTCACCATCGCCAACGTGATCGAGCGCATAAACCGCCCCACCCTGGTGCTATCGCATAACAAAACTCTTGCCGCGCAGCTCTATGGCGAGCTCAAACAGCTTTTTCCAGATAACGCGGTGGAGTACTTCATCTCATACTACGACTACTATCAGCCGGAAGCCTACATCCCCGGGAAAGACATCTATATCGAGAAGGATAGCAGCATCAACGCTCAGATAGAGAAACTGCGTTTGCGCGCCACAATGAGCCTGATGGAACGCCGGGACGTGATCATCGTGGCTTCTGTATCCTGCATATACGGCTTGGGAGTGCCCGAAGAGTATCGCGAAGCTCTGATCCGCTTGAGTGTGGGGATGAAGCTGGATCGCGATGCCCTCCTGCAGAAACTGGTGGCAGCCCACTACGCGCGCAATGACATTGCCTTCGAAAGAGGCGCGTTCCGGGTTCGGGGAGACATCGTGGATATCTACCCCGCCTACCTGGAGCATTGCCTCAGAGTGGAATTCTTTGGTGACGAAATCGTCAATCTGGAAAAGCTGCATCCCATATCCTATCAAAGCCTTGGCTCGGTGGATGAATATCCGGTATACCCCGCTATCCATTTTATCATGAGCGAGGATAAATTGCGCGATGCCACGCATAGCATTGAAGCTGAGATGAATGAGCGGGTGAAGTATTATCTGGACAATCAGCGCTACGTGGAAGCGGACCGCCTGAAACAACGCACGATGTTTGACCTTGAAATGCTACGCGAATTGGGCTATTGCAGCGGCATCGAAAACTACACAAGGCACCTTACCGGAGCCAAGCCCGGAATGCCGCCAAGCTGTCTTCTGGACTATTTCCCGGAAGAATTCCTCTTTGTAATCGACGAGTCACACGTCAGCATCCCTCAGGTTCATGGCATGTTTGGCGGAGATTACACTCGCAAGAAAAACCTCGTGGAATACGGATTCCGCCTACCCTCCGCCTTCGACAACCGCCCCTTGCGGTTTGAGGAATTTGAGGCATATATGCGCCGCGTGATCTTCGTCTCTGCCACTCCCGCAGACTATGAACTCGACAAGACTGGCGGTGTGGTGGTGGAGCAAGTGATCCGCCCTACCGGTCTTGTGGATCCCGAGATCGAAGTGAAGCCCATCAAACATCAGGTGGATGATCTCATCGCACAGGCCAAAGAACGTGTCGAAAAGGGACATAAGGTACTCGTGATGACTCTCACCAAACGCATGGCAGAAGATCTGACTACATATCTGGACAAAGCAGGCGTCCGTGCCCGCTATCTGCACAGCGATATCGATAGCATCGAGCGCGCCAAGATCATCCGGGACCTACGCCTGGGGGAATATGACGTGCTCGTAGGGGTGAATTTGCTGCGTGAGGGTCTGGATCTGCCCGAAGTATCCCTGGTAGCCATCCTTGATGCCGATAAGACTGGCTTCCTGCGCTCATCACGTTCATTGATCCAGATTTCAGGACGCGCTGCCAGAAACGTGGAAGGGAAAGTGGTCTTTTATGCCGATGTGATCACAGAAGCCATCGAACGTACCATTTCAGAGACAAACCGTCGCCGCGCCAAACAACTGGCGTACAACGAAGAGAACGGGATCACACCTCAGACCATCACTAAAACCATGGAACAGATCATGCAATCGACCGCCATCGCTGAAGGTTACGAACCGGAACCCGAAAAGCCCGACAGCAAGCCCAGGAAAGAGGAGTTTGAGCAGTATCTGGAGCTGGATTCCATGGCCAAGATCGTCGATCTGCTCACAAAAGAGATGAATAAAGCCGCCGCCAATCTGGATTTTGAACGCGCTGCTGAGCTACGCGACCGTATCTGGGAACTACAGAGCACAAAATAAGCACCGATCCATAGCTACTCCCGGATACCGCTGTATACATACCAGGTACCAAAAAATAGCTTGCCATCCCAGGCTAAGCCAAAAATCATGACCAAATAGACTAAGTTTCAAAGCAGGAGCGTCAGATGGCAGTGAGTTTCTTTTGCGCAGATTGTGGTTTCGAAACCAATAAATGGAGCGGTAAGTGTCCCAATTGTGGAAGCTGGGGAACCCTGAAGGAAAGTAGCCGTGTGCTGGGGAAAGGTTCCATGCAGAGTGATGCCGGCCCACGCCCCAAAGCGCAGAAGATCGTGAAGCTGAGCACAAAGGAAGAGGCCCGGCTGCAAACCGGCAATCCCGAACTTGACCTCGTACTTGGCGGAGGCATCGTCAGCGGGATGCTGATCTTAATCGGCGGTGAACCGGGAATCGGGAAATCCACGTTGATGCTGCAATTGGCGCAATGGCTGGGCAAAATGGGCAGGAAAGTGCTCTATGCTTCCGGCGAGGAAAGCGCGGCTCAGATTCATCTGCGGAGTAAACGTCTGGGCATAGACAGTGAGAACATCTTGCTACTTTGCACCAACGATACGGAACATATCATTGAGGCCATCGAGGAAGAACAACCAGCCCTGGCGATCGTAGATAGCATCCAATCCATTTCCATCGGCTCGCTGGATTCCATCCCCGGCAGCGTAAGTCAGTTACGCGAGAGCACAAATCGCATCCTGAAATGCTCCAAAAGCACCGGCATCCCCGTCTTCATGGTTGGGCACGTAACCAAGGAAGGATATGTGGCTGGCCCCAAGATCTTGGAGCACATGGTGGATACGGTGCTCTACTTCGAGGGTGAAATGCGCAATCAATACAAGATTCTACGGGCGGTGAAGAACCGTTTTGGCTCCACCAATGAGATCGGCCTGTTTGAGATGACTCAAGCCGGACTGATGCAGGTGGAAAGCCCCAATGCCATCTTCCTGAGTAATGAACACAGCCAGGTGGGCACTTCCATCGGTTGCATTATCGAAGGCAGCCGCAGCTTCATCGTGGAAGTGCAGAGCCTGGCCACGGGATCGAATTACGGCACCCCACAAAGAGTGGTGGTGGGTCTGGAGCAGAAGAAACTGGCAATCCTGCTGGCTATCCTGGAAAAGAATCTGGCGATGTACCTGCGTAGCAATGACGTCTTCATCAATCTGGCCGGAGGCATCCGTAGCGCCGATCCCTCGCTGGATCTGGCGATCCTGGCAGCAATAATCTCTTCACTGAAAGATACTCCCTTGCCCGAAAACTCCGTCTTCATCGGCGAAGTAGGGCTAAATGGCGAGGTCCGTCCGGTATCGCAACTGGAAGCGCGGGTAAGTGAAGCCAGCAAACTGGGCTATACAAACATCTATGTATCCGCATATGCCAAGCTGAAAGCCTCGACAAAGGTGCACAAACTGAAGGATATCAGAGGCTTGTACAGCGCCTTATCTTAGCTGCGGCAAGCTCCAATCAGTTCCTTGATGGATTTATTCTCTTTGAGCAAATGCTCAGCCAGCCCCATGATCAGCTCCGGCGCAGCGAGGGGATTGATGAAGTTTGCCGTGCCTATTGCTACTGCTGAAGCTCCAGCCCAGATGAATTCGAGTGCATCCCTCCAGTCATAGATCCCGCCCATTGCGAGGATGGGAATCTTCACAGCCTGGGCAGCTTTGTAGGTAAGAGCCAGGGCAATGGGTTTGATCCCGATGCCGGTGTAACCCCCAATTCCTTTCTTGATACGGCTTTTCCCCGTTTTGTAATCGATCGCCATGCCAAAGAGGCTATTGATCAGGGCAATGGATGTTGCGCCCCCGGATTCTGCTGCCAGGGCGATGGAGGCGATATCGCTGACGTTTGGACTCAGCTTCACTATCAGTTCGCGGCCAGTAATTTCCGCCAGCTTGGAGCAGAGCTCATGCACGGTATCGGGACACACGCCAAAGGCAATGCCTTCATTTTCCACATTGGGACAGGAGACATTCACTTCATAGCCCGCGATGCCTTCGCAGGCCTCGAGAGCTTCCAGCATTCGGCAAAACTCCGCAATGCTCGATCCGGAGAAGCTTACGACAATGGGGATATCCAGGGTGTCCCTGTAAATGGGCAGTTTATCGGTGATAAAGCTCTTGAGTCCCGGATTTTGCAGTCCGATGGAATTGATCAGGCCTGCCTCGGTCTCAAAGAGCCGACAGGGTTCATTGCCTTTCTTGGGCTCCATTGTGATGGTTTTGCATACAAATGCGCCCAGACAGGAAGGATCAAAGAACTCCAGATTCTCCAGATCAAAGGTACCGGAAGCAACGGTCAGGGGCGTGCGCATGGACAATCTACCCAGAGAAGTCTGCAGCAGTTCGTTGGCAATGCAATGCTTTTCCCAAAGGTTTTTTACATCAGTTCCCATCTTACCTCCTCCGCGTCAAACACCGGGCCTTCTTTGCAAACTCTAAGATAATCCCATTCGTCTTTGGTGCCGATCGGAACTGCGCAGCCGTGACAAACTCCAATTCCGCAGGCCATGTATGCTTCCAGAGAAGTAAAGTGAGTGATGCCTTCAGCCTTTGCGATCCTGTGAGCGGCAGCGAGCATGGGCAAGGGTCCGCAGCTATACATCACTTCTATCCCCTGGGTGTGGATCGTTTCTGCCAGATTGGCGGTCACCATTCCCTCTCGTCCAATCGATCCATCCACTGTCCACATTTCATCGCAGGGGAAAACATCCTCGCTGGAAGCGCCGCCATGAACCCAATAAAGCTGATTGTGATTGATCAGTTCCTTTTGCAGATACCATAGGGGTGGATAGCCCACACCGCCCGAGAGCAGCAGAATATGCTTGCCGCTGAAGAGGGGGAAGCCGTTTCCGCAGGGACCCACCAGTTCCAGCATATCGCCCGTGCGCAGTTTGGAGAGGGCGGTAGTGCCCTCCCCCACTTTCTTGATCATGAAGCCGATGCGGCCTCCCTGATTGTCGTAAATACTGATCGGTTTGAAGAGTTTTGGGATGCTGCGGCTCTGATTGGCATTCTGCAGTGCTGCCAAGGCACGGATTTCATAGAATTGACCTGGCTTCCCGGCTGCTCCCAGGGCTTCATCCCAGATCCAGAGTATGAAGTAATCATCATTCAGCTCTTCCCGAAACTGGATAGAGCGCTGACGGTATTGAGCATTCATTATTCATCCTGATAGCTGATGCTTCCGCCTACGATGGTGTAACGCACTCTGGAAGGCATCTCACGATCCAGCCAGGGGCTGTTTTTACTCCTCGAGGCAATGTTGTCTTTGTTTAGTTGGGTTCTACCCTTCAGATCGATGATGGTTAGGTCGGCCATAGCTCCGGTTTTCAGTTCGCCTCCAGGGAGGTTCAACACTCGAGCGGGACGGATGGTGAGGCTATCCACCAAAGTCTGCAAACTCATCTTGCCCTTCAGGACAAGGCTTTCATATATCACTGCAAAAGCAGTTTCAAATCCGATGATGCCAAAGGGCGCGTGATCAAACTCGCGTTCTTTTTCGAAATCTGCGTGGGGAGCGTGGTCGGTGGCGATGCAATCGATCAGACCGTCGTTCAAAGCCTGAACGCAGGCCAGACGGTCACTTTCCGAACGCAGAGGTGGCTTCATCTTGGTATTGGTATCGAAAGTGAGACAGGCCTCTTCGTTCAGCACGAGATGATGCGGTGTAACTTCACAGGTCACGGGCAGGCCCTTTTCCTTGGCAGCACGAACAAGTTCCAAAGACTTCGCTGTGGAGATATGCGCGATGTGGAGCCGGGCTCCGGCACTTTCCGCAAGCATGATATCCCGGGCAATGATCACTTCTTCCGCCAAACCTGATATGCCGGAAAGCCCCGTCTGAGTGGAAATTATCCCACCGTGGATCTGTCCTTTTCCTGCCAGTGCGTAATCCTCGGGATGCACGATCACTGGGATGTCAAAATTGGCGGCATAACGAAGGCAGGAAAGCATCAAACGTGCGTTTTGCACGCATTTGCCATCGTCCGACACTGCTACGATGCCACCGGATTTCATAGTAGCCATCTCGCTGATCTCTTCGCCCATGCTTTGCTTGGTGAGAGCTCCCACCACGTAAACTCTGGCGCTGCCGTGCTCTTTGGCACGAAGCTGGATATATTCCACCGAGGCGATGTTGTCCGTCACCGGCTCGGTATTGGGCATAGCACATACAGCCGTGAAACCGCCTTTGGCCGCGCTTTTGGTGCCGCTGACGATATCTTCCTTGTAGGTTTGCCCCGGATCCCGCAGATGAGAGTGTAAATCGATAAAGCCAGGAAATACCTGACAGCCCTTGGCATCGATCACTTTGTCTGCCTTATCCGTGATTTTACTCTCGATCCTGGCGATGCGTTTGCGATCGATCAGGATGTCTTTTTTCACCAGTTTGCCATTGATGTATGCTTCAGCGTTTGTAATCAATATCTTCATTTTATCCCCCTCATTATCAGGCTTTTCCGCCCAGGATCAAGAACATCAGCGCCATGCGGATGGCCACACCATTGGCCACTTGCTCCACGATCACGCTTTGCGAACTGTCGGCAATCTCGGGCAGAATCTCCACCCCGCGGTTCATAGGCCCCGGATGCATGATCAGTGCATGCTTCTTAGCATATTTCAAGGTTTCCCGCGAGAGTACATAGTGTTTGCTGTACTCTTCCAGGGATGGAAACAACCCTTCGGTCATGCGTTCCAGTTGCATCCGCAGACCCATCACTACATCAGCTCCACTGAGGGCGCGCGCCAGGTCATACTCCACTTTGCAGCCGTACACGCTTTCCATGTTCCCCGGCATCAGAGTCTTGGGACCGCAAACAGTCACTTTCGCTCCCAGCTTCTGCATCCCAATCAGATTTGAGCGCACCACACGGCTATTCAGAATATCACCCACAATGGTAATCTTTACCCCTTTCAGGCTGCCCAATTTCTCCCAGATGGAAAAGATGTCCAGCAGTGCCTGAGTGGGATGGGCATGCCGTCCGTCGCCACCATTGATTACCGGTTTTCCCGAATATTTGTTAACCATTTGCGGGCTGCCGGGGCTGCTGTGACGGATGCAGTATAAATCTATGCCCATGGCATTCAGGGTATACACTGTATCCTGCAGGCTTTCTCCCTTTTGCAGAGCCGACACGCTGGCCTGAAAGCTCACCACATCTGCCGAAAGACGATTGGCGGCCAGCTCAAAGCTCATGCGCGTACGAGTGCTGTTTTCCACAAAGAGGGTACATACGGTTTTTCCGCGAAGTGTGGGGATTTTCTTGTATTCGCGCAGATTAATCTCTTTCATGCCTTTGGCTGCTTCCAGAATATAGAGGATTTCTTCCCGCGAATAATCGTCGAGATCAAAGACGCTGCGTCCAACAAATTGAGGGTTCATGGTCTCTCCTTTCAAGCTCACTGGCTATGATTAAAGGTTTATTTTGTGGACACTCTGCAGGATCCCCTTCCTGCGTCAAGTACTATTTTTTAGTTTTAGCAGTCGCGAGTTCCAAGCTGAGCAGTTCCCCAAATCCCTTCCGCGAATTGGCAGTGATCACTTACCCCCTTGCCGCTAAAAGCGAGGTGGAGCTAAAGATCTATAACCTCAAGGGACAATTGGTGAAGCGTCTCTATGCCGGCTCTGTGGACAAAGGAGACCAGGTGCTGGCATGGGAAGGCTGCGATGACCAAAATCGCGAACTGCCTGCGGGGGTCTATATCCTGCAGTTGCGAATCAATGGCAAAGCTGGTGGCACCTTGAAAGTATTGAAGCTGTAAATGTAATTCATTATAGAGTAGCTATACAAGAGCCCTAGTCAGATTACAGCCTTGCTCCCTATCTGCTTGGACTCCACTCGGACCTCTCCTGAACACCACCTGAACCGCGTTCGGGAGCCTTTCAAGAGAGTTCCAAGTGGAGTCCAAACTACAAGGGGGAAGGAGCAATCATCAAGCTGGGTAGTGAATAGCCAGAAATTGTCCTTGACGCCTGAACAGCCTTTGCCATCCTTGCGAGAAAAGAAAAAGGAGTAAATCATGCTGGTAACCACCACATCAGTAATACAGGGATACAAGATCGAGCAGTATTTGGATATCGTAACCGGAGAAACCATAATGGGCGCGAACATCGTTCGGGATCTGATGGCCTCGATAACCGACATCGTAGGCGGCCGTAGCGGTGCTTATGAGAGCAAATTGCAGGACGGCAGAAAAGAGGCGCTGGTAGAGATGAAACAGGCTGCCATGCGCTTGGGAGCTAACGCTGTGATCGGCGTGGATATTGATTATGAGGTGATCGGCAGCAGTATGCTGATGGTAGCCGCCTCCGGAACCGCGGTAGTGATGAAAAAGGATACCGAATAGGAATTTTTTTCTGGCGCAGGCTTGGACAATCGAACCCGATTTCATTAGTATGTGTCGGGCAAACTGGAATTTATTGGGTATTAGGGCGAACCGCAGTTCACCCTCCAAAAGCCACGCCGGGGCTGATGGAGACCTTGTCAACGTCTTCAATACCTGAAAAAATGTGATCGTTCAATATAAACGAAGGCATAGCATTAAAGCAAGACGTGATCAATAGAAACAAGACTGGATTATAAAAAATGAGGGAATGCCAATTCAGATTGAGGTTGACAGATTGTACGCCCAAACACAAACTTACATCCGAAAGGATTTCAAACGAAAATCAGTGATAAGAACTCACTACCCATAGACTGAAGGAGACATGTGTACATGCGAAATATTCTGTTTGTTGCACTGTTGATTGCCACCTCTGCATTTTGTTCTGCAACGCTTAGCGTTGAAGCTGCAAACACGGTAAAGATCAATGAGATCAGCTTTGATCTCAATCTATACGCGGACACCCGGGTTGCCACAGATACCTATAGTCAGATAATATTTGAGGTATCCAGCAAATCTGAAGCTGGGACTATAAGCATCACATACAGCTCTCCTCAGATGGATGTGGATGTGGTGTTTTCTCCCCGGGAGCAATATGATGCCAGTGCATGGCTGGTGTCTGTTAATGCATCCTGCAAGCAGGAATTGTACTTGCATGATGTGTATCTGAGCATGGATTCGCCTGATGCCCCCATCAATGCCCATTTGAAAGGGATCAAGGCCATACACTCTGGGGATTTCACGGATAACGTAACCATCACTCCCTTCAGGGATAAGGCCGTAGAATTCACTCATCCTGGCGGTAACTTTTGGATTGTAGCCTCCGGATTTGATGAATGCGCGGGAGTGGAAGGATTAACAGCCAACCGGATTGTACTTTATGATTATAAAGGCCATTTTTTTCGCAGATATGTGCAAGGCGGCACTTGGGAACAAATGATGGACACGATGTACAAGCCCAGTGGTAGCTCTCACGAGTGGAGCTTTCTACTGTTCGCGGAAAAACCGTTACTTCTGGACATAAACCGCTGGCCTGCGGATAATAAGGCTGCATTGTGCATCACAAATGACGCAGATGGAGAAAACCTCAACAGTCTGAAAGCAGTGTATGAGGGGAGCAACAATCCGGAAAATCCCAAGTATTACAGCAAGGGCTTCTTTGCCAGAAACATCCCTGTATCGAGTACTGTGTTTGGCTGCAATCAGGAACTCTTGGGTGAGATGTGGGCAAACATCAAAGACCATGGCAATGCCATCGGATATCACACCTACACTCAATCGCTAGATCCAACAGGCATCAATTCTCAAGCCCTGCTTAGCGACCTCGTGCCCTATAACATTCGCTTGTGGATCGACCATGCCGTGCCCGCTAATCCTGAAGACGTCTGTTACCAAGGCTTGAATCCTGAGAGCGATAGCTATGTGGCAGATGCGATAAATGCCTCCAATATTGACTACATCTGGCCGGGAGACACCCCATATACAAACCCATTCAATGTATATGATGAGGTGTGGCGCTTACCACATTTGGTATATGAGGCCAAAGCACTTACCCGTCCGATCTGGTTTTTTGGTCGTACCAGAATGGAATTTTGGGGCTATACTAATTTTCTTGCTCCACTCTCCATGAAGTATCTGATGACTGCCGACAATCTGGATAAACTGATAGAAGACAGAGGATTACACATCAGTTATACTCACTTTAGCGTGCATAGCAATTCCTATATTCAGGCTTTTTTTGAGATCGCGGATAATGGTGATTATGAAGTGCTCGATGAAGTGGATGACATGCTGTTGATGCTGGATTATTATAGGACTCATCGAGGTTTGTGGATAGATACCCTTGAGAATATATTCGACCGGATGCTTGCCGTAGAGCAAGTCCAGGTGGTTTCAATCGAGCGAGCGGATAAGGGGATCCATCGAGTGGTTTTGCAAAACGCGTCTGACTACGATCTTGATTATCTCAGCTTCAGATATATGGACGCCTCCTATAGCATCCCACATTTCGCACAAGGTGATACATACACTTTTTATGCAGCGGAGGATCCTGGTAGCATCTCAATAGATCCTCAGAACCATATATTAAGCTATTCTAACGGTAATTTGTTACTGAAAAACAGATATGATCTGATCCTGTCGCCAATGGACATCGACATCTTCAACATTCGAGGCCAAAAAGTGAAATCATTCCGAATCCACGAAAACATGCAACAATGGGTACAAAGCTTCCAGAACTATGCTTCCGGGATATACTTTGCTCGCATCACTGCAAATGAGGGGCCTCGCAGTACAATCAAATTCATAGTCGTAAAATAAGTAGCTCCCCGATAAGATGGTAGCACGGAATCGAGGGAAAAAAGGAAGCACCACTGCCGTACAGCTCGTGGTGCTTGGTGTGAAAGAATGGGGATAGAATAAGTTCAGTGCTTCAGTAATCTACCTATATGGTTAAACCCGTTTCCACTTACCCGATACAGATACACACCTGCGGGGCTGGATTTCCCGGTGAAATCCTGTCCCTCCCAGCGCAGTTCACGGGATTCGTGTACTTTTTGTCCCCTGAGGTTGAATACTTCCAGTTTCGTGGGGATTTTTTCACTGCCGGAGATGCTGAGTTCGCAACTTTGTGAAAAGGGATTGGGGCTCACCTTCACAGAGATCCTGGCGGGGGAGATGAAATGATCAGAGGTGCTGGAGCCCTCATCAAAATCGAGCGGGATTTCGTGTATGAAATCAGAGAATACCAGCTTGATCCCGGTGTGGATTATGTCCCTCACCGGAATAAGATTCGTGATAGTGAAGCTCATAAAGCCCAGTGCTTCAAGCGTGGCGGGAAGCTCAATCGATACCTCCCAATCCTCGGCTACCAAGCCTTCGCCAAAGATGATCTCTTCCAGGATTTGGTCTGTATCGCTGAGATTGATGATATCGATAGGCAGGCTGGCGCCATACGTGATGTAGTCCGGCAGCGGATCCATATAAATGTATTCGCGTGGCATCAGATCCACCACTGCACCCTCTATCACCGTCAGGTTGTAGGGAATGCCTTCAGGTAGATTGTACCATCCGTTGTACTGACCGCCCCAGCCAAAATTGAGGTGATACATCTCGCCTTCGTAGCCGTCCACCACCACATTGTGGCCTGCGTCCCAGGCAGGTGTAACCACAGCCAAGTGCACCGGGATGCCATCCGCGATGTTGCTGATCATACGAGTATAGACATCGCTGGCTTCAGGTCCTAACAGCACAGCGTTATCAAAACCAAAACGTTGATAAGCTTCAAAGGCCTGACTGACGGCAAAAGTTCCCGACGCATCAGCAGAATATATCTGCGTCAGGGCTGTGCCCGCGGCAAAGACCAGGGCTGCCTGCAGACTGTCGATAAGAGGAGTTTCATACTTAAAATCATGATTGACGCGATCCAGATAGGCGTTCAACTGAGGGAAAGATGGGAATTGCAGAGCGGCGTAGTCATCGTCGATGCGATAGTTTCGCCCCGCATAATTATGCTGATAATCATCCGAATCGTCCAGACGTGTGCCATTGAGGGCCTTCAGATAATCCAGAATCTGACCCATCGCAATCGCGGGACACCCAGCTACACTGCGGGTATTGGTAACCGGATCCATGGGACACATCATGTTCCAGGGATGAGTCTGATTCCAGCGTGCAGAAAGCAGGTAGTCGTTGCGCGGCAGGCAATTCTGAGGATGCTGCTCCGCCCTCTGCCAGGCTTGGGCATTGCGGGAATCGGCAAGGCTGAGCCGAGCACTCAGATCACCGATCAGGAGGTCACGTAAGGGATTATGCACAGCATTGAGATCATAATCAGAATCTGGTGAATAAGCCATCAAGGGCGGTAAAGTATCATCAGCCGATAGTACCATATAGCCCGTGGGCTGCAAGGTGTAAATATAAGCCAGGCTCGTATCTCCATCACGGAGTTCCTGAACCTGAGCTATATGCTGGTTTTGCATGCGACTGTCAAGCATGGTCTCAGCCAGAGCATCCGCGCGTTGACGACTGATCGGGATGGCTCCCAGGGCGACACAAAGGAGAGTAAGTGAAAGGCAGATAATCTTTTTCATTAGTTCCTCTATTGCTTTTTATGTTGATTTGATGCTGATTTTGGGCAAAGTCTGCCACACTGATGATTCTGTCAAGGCAATTTGCCTAAAGTACATCCCCCAATTCCTTTAGCAAACAGGCGGTGAGCGCTTAACCCCTTGCCGCCAAAAGGCTGAAACTGCGATGGGAATCACAACAACCCTCTACTACTTCAGTCAATCATCTTCAGGCTGAGCCATACTCATGCCTGGCAACTCACTCACTTTGCGAAAATGCTTGACTGATAGTGACGTCTCAGAATTCTTGCGAGATACAGAATATCACTGGAGTATAGAATCATGAGAAAGCTCATCATCATCCTATTGGCTCTGACCCTGGCCTTGGGTGCCTGCAGCACTGCCAGACAGAAACTTACCCCTCAGGGGAATGTAGATTTTAAAACAGCCCAAGTGTATTATGCCCAAAAGAACGTGGAAAAAGCCGAAGAGTTTTATAACAAAGTGTTAGCCGACAATCCAGATCACGCCCTCTCCATGCGTCGCATGGCCGACATCAATCTATACAAGGGCGAGAATAATCCTGCCAAGACTGTAGAATACAACAAGGCTGCCTATGAACTCTACGACAAAGCCATCACCGCTTATGGAGCATACCTCAACCCCACCGACGAAGAAAAGATGGATATCAGGGATATGAAGCGCCGCCGCGACAGCGCGTGGGTACGCGTGTATTCCGCTGCAGAAAAGGCTCAAGCAGATGGCAATACTCAGCAAGCGATGGAAATCTTCGAGCTTGCCGCTAAACTGGACGGAAGCCGTCCCGAACCCATTATCCGCCTCAAAGACATCTATCAAAAAGACCTCAAAGATCCCGCGAAGGCTGAGAACATGCTGAAACAGCTCCTTGCCAAAGACCCTGATAATCAAGCATATATCCTGGAAACTGGTGCTTTCTATTTCAATCAGGAAAACTACGCTGAGGCTGCCAAGTATTTCGAACGCTCCAAGACCATCAACCCCTCAGACATGGATAATCTCTTGAATCTTTCCTTCGCATACTATGAATTGAAAGACTACGATAAAGCTCTGGCAGAAACCAAGCTGGCCCTGGCACTGGATCCTACAAATTTAGAGATCTTAGACAATGCCAAGAACATAGCCTTGATGAAAGAAGATAAACAACTCGCTATCAGCTATCTGGAACAACTCATCGATCTTCGTAGCACCGAAGAAGATTTCAATGAAATCTCCGTGTTGCTCAATGATGTGAAAGATTATGGCAAACTCATCACCTACGCCAAGAAGTGGCACGAATGGGATGACACGAATAAATACGCCGTGCAATTCATCGTTCTTGCTGCACAAATGACCGGCGATGCCGCTCTGCAAAAGACTTATTCGGACATCCTGAAAACCATGCCCTGATCGGCACCATTTGACAACCTTGGGGGCGGATCTGATTCGCCCCCCATTTTTTCATGACTCGACAACAGACCAGCTATCTTTATGCCGCCCTCGCCATTCTGGCCTGGAGCAGTGTATCCACCGCCTTCAAGATCGCACTCAGGCAGCTCACCCCCATCGGATTGCTAGTAATCTCCTCGGCTACGGCAAGTGTCTTACTCTGCATTTACAAAGCTCTGAGCCGGTCAAAACCGCGATTGAGCAGATGGGAAAACTTCAAACTATCTCTTTGTCCGGCACTGCTGAATCCCTTTCTGTATTACCTTATTCTTTTTGAGGCATACTCCCGTTTGCGTGCGCAAGAAGCTCAGGCGCTGAACTATACATGGGCGATCGTGCTCTCGGTGTTCTCAGTGATCCTGCTGAAGGAACGCTTTCGTCTGAAGGATATGATAGCCTTGGTGATAAGTTTCTGCGGAGTAATCGTGATCTCCACAAAAGGCAGGGTGTGGGACCTACACTTCGATGATGCCTTTGGCACAGCTTTGGCAGCAGGTTCATCGATCATCTGGGCCTTGTATTGGATCATCAATATGCGGGATAAACGGAACACCATAGATAAACTGAGCGGCAACTTCTTCCTGGGCTTCGTCTTCGTTTCAGTCCTGGCTATAATAGGCAGAATGCAACTGATGCACCCGGAGGGACGGCTGCTCCCAGCGCTTCTGGCTGGAATCTATGTGGGAATCTTTGAAATGGGGCTCACCTTCGTCCTCTGGATGAAAGCGCTTCAGACCAGTGAAAACACGGCAAAGGTGGCAAACCTGATCTTCATCACTCCTTTCCTCTCGCTGCTCTTTATCCGCTTTGCTCTCAGCGAGAGCATTCACGTAGCCACAATCATCGGGCTGTGCCTGATCATCGCCTCCAACCTGCTTCAGAAGCTGGAACTTCGCCGCAAGTAAGGATATCTTCTATCCCCTCCAGGGCAACATGTACGCCTTCACTTCCTCATTGTAGTACCGATCGGTCATGGTAGCTATGAAATCACGCACCTGTTCTGCGGGACTGAAGCTGAGCAAATACTCTTCATTTTTATGGTTCAGGAAATGCTTATAGACCTTGGATTCCAGATTTTTGCTACGGATATCATCCAGGTATTTTTCAAACATAATCCGCATGGTGCGATAGATGATGGAATTTGATTGCTTCACATTGTCATCGGTATAGATGTGTTTGTAGTTAAACCGTTTAAGCGCTAGCAACTGATCGGATGTTTCCTGGTCAAAGGCTATAAAGTCCTTGTCGTAACTGTTTACGATCACGCTCTTCACCAAAGTCTCGATGATCGAAGAATTCTTGTTTCCCAGATAAGCTACCTGCTCTTTGGGTAAATCTTCGCGTTTCAGGATGTTAAAACGGATAGCGTCTTCGATGTCCTGCCCGATGTAAGCGATGGTATCGGTGATCCGAACCACACAGCCTTCCAAAGTGGCAGGCATCCACTGCGGAGATTCTCCTCTCTTCTTAGCCGCGACGTAGTCATCGATATCAGCCTGGCTTTTATCCGCCTTGGGCCGCAATTGGGTATTATGCACCTCTCCATCGTGTGAAATGATGCCGTCGCGCACCTGAAAGGTGAGGTTTAACCCGCTACCCTTGCGAGAGATATGATCCACGATATGCAGGGATTCGATGTTGTGATGAAAATGCCCGATCCCGGCAGCATAACAGCTTTCACTGAGTGCCCTTTCGCCATCGTGACCAAAGGGACAATGTCCCAGATCATGCCCCAGGGCGATGGCTTCGATAAGCTCTGTATTTAGTCCCAGATACTTACCTATAGTGCGGGATATCTGAGATACATATGCGATATGGAGATTCCGGTTTGTCATCTCCTCATCGATGAGATTGGTAAAGGAAAACACTTGAGTCTTGCCATGATAGCGTCGATACGCTCCGCTATATAAAATGCGGTCTCTGTCCACAGCAAAGCGGGATCGCATCAGGTCTTCATCCTCGACTTTGCTGCGCCAGGCCTGGTGATCATGAAAGGCTCGATTTCCCAATAGGGCATCGTGACGAGCTTTTATCTCTCTGAATATTGAGTCCAATTTATCATTCATCGGTGTAACTCCTTGGATTATTTTTGCGGGAAGCTTTACTATAGAAGATAAGGCACTTGGCTTTATGCAGCAAATGCAAATCATCCCAAAAATATTCACAAATGCAGCATTGCCGGATGCTGCCGACCTTTCACTTGTTAACTACATTCAGGACACTTAATTCTTGCGATCGGCCCCAAAATTGCTTAGTATATATGCAGCTAAATTTATTCTGATAAGAGGATGGAATTATGAAAAGCAAAGCCCTTATTCTGTTGCTACTGGCAACGCTTACCTCTCTTAGCGCAGTTCCGCGCGAATTAGTAGTGGTGGAAATTGCCACTGGCACTTGGTGCGGTTACTGTCCGGGTGCAGCCATGGGCGCACATGATCTGCTGAACAACGGACATGCAGTTGCCATCGTGAAAAATCACAATGGCGATAGTTTCGCTAATACCTATTCAAATGCCCGTAATAGTTACTATGGCGTTACCGGGTTTCCCACCGCTTATTTTGATGGATTGAATCCCACCTCCGGTGGTAGTGCTACGGCCTCCATGTATAGCAACTATCTGCCAAAAGTAAATGCCCGCCTTAGCGTTCCCTCCAAGTACACCATCTCTGCCAGCGGAATGATGAGCGGCAACGAGATTACGGTATTGGTCACTGTGGCAAAACCCGAAGCTGATACAAATACAAATGTGGTCTTGCACTCCTCCCTCACTCAATCAAACATACCTTTCAATTGGGGTAACCAATCCACTGTAGACAACGTCAACCGCATCATGTCTCCCAGTCAGACCGGCACACCGATCAATCTGGGCACAGGCGAAAGCACAACGGTTAACCTTACCTTTACTCTGAACACTGCATGGAACTTCAATGTGAATGATCTGGAACTAGTTCTCTGGCTCCAAAACACTCAGACCAAAGAGACCCTTCAAGGCAAGAAATACTCCGTTCCTACACTCACCGGAGCGTTCCCGGCTTCCATGGAAAGTATTAATTTCCCAGATATGTATGTGAATGGCGTAGCCACACAGCAGCTTGTATTCAATAACTTCAGTGAAAGCCAGGTGAATGCCACCCTTTCCGTGGATAATTCCGTCTTTGGCATCAGTGCACATACTCTCACCATCCCTGCCATGCAATCCAGATCCATCGATGTAACCTTTGCTCCCACTGCTGCGCAGGCCTATACTGCAAACCTAAGCGTGACGGGTAACTTCCTGAATCATCCAAGCCTCACCATCCCCCTCAGCGGTACCGGCTTCACTAATGCTGCACCTACCGCCACGAACGTTCTGATCTCAGGACCTCCCGTGATCATGCAAACTCTTACCTCCAGCTATACTTTCGCCGACACAGACGGCAATACCGAAGGCACCAGCCTGAAAAAATGGTATCGCGTAATCGGCGGAACTCCACAGTTGATCCCGGATGCCAATGCTGACAGCTACATCATTACTGAAGCTGATTTGGGACTTCCCCTGGCCTTCGAAATCACTCCTGTCGACCAGCATGGCATGCCCGGAACTCCTGTGATGAGTGAGAATACTTTGCCCATCGAAGCCCTGCCTGCCCCTGCCAATTTTGCCGGAGAGCTAACTCCTCCCGATACTGTGGTTCTGACTTGGGAACGCCCCCCGCACTTCGATGCCAAGGGCTTCGTGGGTTATCGCCTATACCGTAACGGACTGAATATCAGTACCATAACTAATGTAAACACTCTTACCTTTACCGATACCTACGTTCCGCAAGGTACCCATGAATACTGGATCTGCTCCATGTTCAACAACCCCATGGCCCTTTCCGAGCCCTCACCTACCGTGACCATCCAGATCGGTCCTAACTCAAACGATGACCTGGTGAACATACCAGTTTTCAGCGCTTATGCCAGCCCCAATCCCTTCAGCGCCAGTACTGCCATCCAGATGCGCAGCAAGGCAAACAGCGAGATCAAGCTGAGTATCTATAACCTAAAGGGACAAATGCTGCAGAGCTGGACCCTGCGTGCCGACGCATCCGGAAACGCGCTGCAAAGCTGGGACACTAATGAAAGCGGCATCTACCTCTATCGCGTACTAAGCGAAGGGAAAACCTTGACCGGTAAACTGATCCGCGTGAAGTAACTAATCAATATCCTGATAACGACACCCGGGATGACCGGGTGTCTTTTTTTTTGATCATCCCCAACTGGTTATGATCTTCCTATCCTGAGGTTCATACGCATATAATGAGCCGGTCATACACCGGTCATACGATTGTACGACTGGTGTATGACAGGTGTATGGGAGGCGTATCAACTACAAGATAGCAAGAGTGATTGATGTGAAACAAATGGCTCTCTTCCAAATCGAGTGGGTTGGCATGACTTAAATAACTGAAGCCCAAACCAGACTGATGGTTTTCAGAATGTACCTAACCGCCGACTATTGGATTTGATCCATAGGCTGATCGAGATGGATATGCACTTATCTACAGAAACGCTCCGCCAATCTTTACCCACTTGGTTTGAAAGTGAGCCTTAAGAATCTTTCAGAATACTGGAGGAATAAGCGTCACTGATCCCAAAGGGAGCTATGGTACCCAAATGAGGTCTCAAAGCCCCCCTTAGAATGCTGGCACAAAAAAGCCGTCCCCAAAGGAACGGCTCTATATCGTCTAGTATCTATCTATTAGTAACCGGAGGTTTGGCTGACAAGCGTCTGCAACCTTGAGATGCGAGTGTTGATGTCGTTCAGGGCATCAGGGTCGGATGCACGGTTCTTGGCTGCGTTCAGTTGTTCCACAGCTTTGCGGAAATTGGCGTTTGCAGCGTTCTTGGCGGCATCGCGTTCACCACTGAGCCGTCTGGCATCTCTACCCACAGCATCAGCAGCACGCTTTTCAAGATCCACGAAACGGTTGTAATCATTCGTTCCCTTGGCCTGGTTTACGGTAGCCAGGATCAGATAGGGCTGGTAAAGTGAAGGATCCTTTTGAATGGCCAGGTTGGCATTGGTCTCAGCATCGGCATTCTTGCTCTGGGCAAGGTAGATGCTGGCAAGATTTAGATAGGCCATGGGATTGTCCGGGCTGACCCGTTTGAGCTCATTCATGGCATTGATTGCCTTTGTATTCATGGCGCTAGCGATGGCAGGATCGGTGGTTTCAGAAGCCTGCTGACGGTAAAGGCCTACCACGTTCAAATATGCCTGGGCATTGTTGGGATTGCTCTGGATGAGGCCTTCGTAACGGGCGATAGCTTCATTCATGCGTCCACTACGTTGATAAGCGATAGCCAGGCGTCTGGAGATGATATCGTTTTCGGGATACAAGTCGTAGGCAGATTCGAGATAAGGAATGGCGTCTCCAAAACGCTGGTTGTCATAGAGCAGGAAGGCAAGACGGGTTTGCGCAAGGGCAAAATCGGGCTTCACGGTGAGGGAGTTACGCAGTGATTCTTCCGCTTTTATATTGTTGTTTTGCTCGACATACAGATTGGCAATAGCCAGCCATAGTTCTTCATCTTCGTTGATGGCAGCTATCTTTTCCATCACAACAAGGCGTTTGGAGGTGTCACCCTGCGTTTCATACATGTCGTTCATCATGCGCAAGGTCTGCATGTGACTGGGATCCAAGGCCAGCACTTTATTGAAGTTTTCTTCGGCTGCAGTATAGTTCTTGGTTTTATACTTGGTGGCGCCAAGATAGTAATAGGCGTCTTTATTGTCGGGATCCAGACCCAGAGCCAGGTTAAGCTGACGTTCCGCTTCAGCGTAGTTTCCTGAGGCATAGAAGTTTGTGGCAAAGTTGAAGATCTTTTCCGCTTCGGTGGAGATGAACTTGTCCAGCTCAGTCAGCAGGTTCTCATTCAGGCTTTGCCAGCGGGCATATTTGTCGGTGGTGACAGAAAAGTTCAATTGGCGAAGTTCATTGGTGCGTGCGCTGAACAGCTTCATAGCCAGGGCAAAGGAGGTACCTCTATCTTGAGCGATGTTTCCGGAGATCAGCACGTTTGCCCCAATTTCATCGGCAATTTGCTTCATTTCCGCGGGTTCCAGATCGTCCACGTCTGGAATACCGAAAGTCTTGAATTCTGAAGCCACTGTATCCATGTTCAGCAGTTCATATTTGGGATGTGAGGCAAACACATAATCAAAATCTCTTACCTTCAACACTCTGTTTACATTTCTGCTGCTGGCATCAAGGGTTTTCACCGGGAGTATTGCCACTTTGGTGGTTAATCCGGTATACTCTTCCCGGACCTGGTCAAGTTCCGGCTTCGCTTTATTCGCTGTGCAAGCCGCAAGTAGCAGCATGGCAAGCATGGCGATGAACACCAATTTCTTCATTTGATCCTCCAGGGTCTGTAATTAATTCTTAATGTCTATCACGCTTTTTTGGTTCAGAGTATCTGTCAAGAAAAAGCTTGCACACTCATAATGGAGCCGGCGTGCAGATTCACGATCTCTCCCATGTCCTTGCGAATGATCAGGGCTCCATGCAAATCTATGCCAAGAATTTCAGCACTGAACGGAGTGGTTCCCACATCGATTGTGACCTGACAATTGCGTCCAAATAGATGCTCGTTACAATACGTGATGTAGGTGATCTCATGCGCAAGCGCTTTTTCGTGTGTCTCCACGGCATCGATAAGACCTCGACACAATTCATCGTTGGATAGCTCATAACCGATGATATCCTTTAGGGCCACCGCGCCAAACTTACCCAGGGATTCATCAATCACGTTGTTCGTATTGATTCCTATCCCTACGATGTATTTGTTTCCTGCATGCTTGCATAGCAAACCACCGAGCTTCTTCCCCTCATACATAATGTCGTTCGTCCATTTGATCTGCAGTTTGCCGCTGAGGGGAGCAAAGCTCTTGCTTAGCGCATGATGCAGGCAGTAACCTACATACAGGCCAAAAGAAGGCACCATGACCGGATGCTCAATATCGAAGGTGAACCACAAACCGCCAGGAGGAGAAAGCCAGACTTTATCGCTTCTACCCACGCCATCGGCCTGGGTGCCGGCTCTCACGCATACGAGGCCCTGCTGGGTTTCTTGCAATCGCTGGTATTCCAGCATTGTGTTATCCAATACGTCGTAGAAAAAGAAAGATCTCTGTTTCATAATTCGATATACATCGCGTCACCGTAGCTGAAGAACCGGTAACGCTTAGCCACTGCCTCCGCATAGGCTTCTCTGATAAAGTGAAATCCTGCAAATGCCGAAATCATCATGAGCAGGGTGGATTCCGGCAAGTGAAAATTCGTGATCATGGCATCTGGCACCTTGAAGTTATAGCCTGGATAGATGAATATATCGGTCCAGCGCTTGCCATGATTCATACTATGTCCATCATGAAAAGACTCCACCGTTCGAGTGGATGTAGTACCCACAGTGATCACTCTTCTTCCATCTCGCTTGGCGTCATTAATCGCGGTGGCTGTAGCTTCGCTGACCTCAGTGCATTCGCTGTGCATGGTATGCTCCAGGATGTTTTCAGTCTTTACGGGACGAAAAGTGCCAATCCCCACGTGTAGAGTGAGCTCGGTAAAAAGCACTCCCTTCTGTTTAAGAGTATCGATCAATTCACGGCTAAAGTGCAGACCGGCGGTGGGAGCTGCCACTGAACCGATTTCTCTGGCATAGACGGTCTGATACCTGTCTCTGTCGCCGGCTTCATCATCGCGATCGATATAGGGCGGCAGAGGGATGTGGCCGATTCTATCAAGTTCAGCAAATAGATCACCCTTTACATCCAGTTCTATCTCGCGGATGCCTTCTTCAGAAGCGCCATGGATGTATCCCCTAAATGTATCGGAAAAAGTAAGCCATTGATCCTGTTTCACTCGCTTTCCAGGGTGTACCAGGCACTTCCAGACCATCTCTTTGGTGCTGGGATGCAGCAGTAAAACTTCGACCCTGGTGCCGTTTTCTTTTAATCCAAAAATGCGAGCGGGAAAGACTTTGCTATTGTTGAAGACCAGGAGATCACCCTCTCGTAGCAATTCTGGTAAATCCTGGAAGCTACGGTGATGGATCTCGCCTGCAGCGCATGCTAGATGCATCAAGCGTGACTGATCTCTGTCTTGCAAGGGATATTGAGCGATCAATTCCCGGGGGAGATCGTAGTGATAAGCTTCTTTTCTGTGAAGATCAGGGTGCATTATTTAAGCTTCAAGGGTACGTTTTGCGCGCTTACCAGACTGGCTGTAAATGAGCCAAAGCTGACTTTGCTTTCCAGCTTCACGGGGATCTTATAGCTGTCATCAGTGAGCCAGATCAGAATGCGTCCCGTCTGCTTGAATACCGCCTCGCCGGCAAGTTTGGGCTCAATGACCACACATTTTACTTTGCCAAAGATGGTATCGACTGTCTCCTTGCGATGCACAGCTACTTCGGTGTACATATTGCGGCCATCCGCGGTGATGTTTACATACACGCTGCGTCCAGGCACCAAATTCTGATGTCGCACGTAGTAGAAAGCACTAAGAATATCCTGAGTGTCCTTGGGCATGTCCATCACTTCGTTGCGAAAGTAGTTTTCTTTGAATGACCATCTCTGATATGTGGTTTTACTCTCGGCGTGATTGTAAATGTGTACGCGATGCTGGCGATAGCGGCCTTCCTGCAGGTTTTTGGTAAACTTGAAGGGCAGTTTATCTTCCTTGCTCCACCACGATTCCACGCGATCGCGCACTTTGAAGAACTTGTCGAAAAAGCTGTAGGTGCGTGCACTGGTGGAAAGATGCCAGGCCGGAGTGCCCTGATACATGGTAGTCCTGGCTTCCAGAGTAGCTTCCGCTGCACTCACAATTCCATATTTTACGCTGAAGGTGAGCTTTTCACCATCCATGAACACTGCAGCATACATGTTTATACAAAACATTGCCAGCAGGATCAGCACTAGTCTTTTCATTGTTTGCCTCCGCTAATAAAGATTTCCTCGGAACAGAGATTGCGTAGGGCGGGATCGATCAAAAGATCTACCACTCGCCTGATTTCTGCTTTTGACACGAGAGAGTGTGAGGGACTGCTCTGTATATGTCTGGTAAAATAATCCTTTCGGAACTGCAGATAATCACCGGAATAATCTTCTTCCAGATTGGTATCCACTGGTCCCGGAGATATGCAGTTTATCAGTACGTTATGGCCCACGGATTCACTGGCTGCGCTCCTGGCCATGTTGGCGATCGCCGCTTTAGCCGCCGCATAGGCAGAACCATTTGCCAGCCCGCTCCGTGTGATGTCCGAGGCAAAAAGCACCACTCTGCCAAAGCCGGCACTGCGCATGGGTGGTAGCACCGCTCGCAGTACATTGTACGCACTAAAGAAATTGGCATCGAATATTTCCTTGAACATCCCGGGGTCTGTATCCGCTAAAGGCTGAGCATCACTGCTCCTCACCGCCGCGCAGTGGATAAGCACTCCGATGGTTTCTGGAGCGGATGAGATGCAGCGGGAGGTGTCGCAGAAATCCCTGAGATCCACTTTTCGCTTTACGCCCGGAATGTCCCGTATGCGCTCATCCCTCTCGTGATAAACCAGATATAGGGGGTAGTTCAGACCAGAATAGTGCCTGGCAAGATAGCTGCCAATCTGAGAATTGGCACCTGTAATACAGATCAGAGGCAGCTTCATAGAGCCTTCACCCTGTCGATGATAATGTGCGCGAGCTCCGCCTTGGTGCCCTTTATGGACGGGGTGGAGTTCGCACTATGATTATCAATAAGTGTGATATCGTTATTATCGGCGGCGGCGTTGTCCAAAAGATTGGCTACTATCAGGTCGAGATTCTTGGCCTTTAGCTTGGTGCTGGCATAAGCGATCAGATCATCTGTTTCAGCAGCAAAGCCTATGAGTTTCTGGCCGGGTTTCTTCTGTTTACCCAAATCTGCCAGAATGTCCTTTGTTGCCACCAATTCCAAGCTCAAATTGCCGCCCTTCTTTATCTTATGCTCCATAGTATTGAGCGGCTTAAAGTCTGATACGGCAGCGCACTTGATGATCCAATCCATCTGCGGCGCACGCTGCATTACCGCAGAGTACATTTCGTCCACGCTTTCTGCTTTCACGGTTTCGGAAAGCATATGGGGAAGCTCCACGCTGATAGCGCCATAGATTAAAGTTACCTCAGCACCTCTGAGCGCCAAAGCCCTGGCGATGGCAACGCCCATCTTGCCGGAAGAGCGATTGCTGATCGTACGCATTGGATCTACGCGTTCCACGGTGCCACCGGCGGTTACCATGGCCTTGATCCCCGATAAATCCTTACCATGCACCATATAGCAGGAGATAGCTTGCATGATCTCGATATTGGGAGGATATTTACCTATACCTTCATAACCGCAGGCCAACATACCCCTGGTGGGGCTAAGAACATGATGGCCGGCTTCCCTCAATATATCGAGGTTTCTTTGCGTAACGGGATTTTCATACATATGCACATTCATGGCCGGCACCCAGAGAACGGGTTTCTGGTGTGCCAAGAGTGTGCTGCCCAAAAGATCATCTGCCAGACCATGCGCGGCCCTGGCAATGGAATTGGCAGTGGCCGGAGCTACCACCATCATATCTGCCCAGTCGGCAAGATTGATGTGAGGTATGGGGTCGGCATCCTCCCACAACGAATGATGAACGGAATTATGCGTGATGGCGGCAAAGCTGATAGACCCGACAAACTTCATGGCACCTTGGCTAAGCAGGGTTTTTACCTCAAATCCGGCCTTATGAAGCATGCTGGCCAGGTCAATGGCCTTGTAGGCAGCGATGCCTCCGGTAACGCAAAGCAGTATTTTCCCTGTGCTAGCCATGACTCTAGAACCTGTAGCTGACCCTCAGCTGAGGTTTGCCTCTTTTCATACCCACGCTCACTTGAGTCCGCTTATGACTGGCTGATCGGAGCACATCCACGGCATTCACAGCGTGATTCAACAGCAGAACCCCCACAGCCAGCTTTCCATAGCTTTCGAGGTCGGCAGCGTCATTGCGCATTTTGTTGTATTTGGCGCGATTGATGGCGTTGTCCCAATTCCAGTATTGATCGTCACCATAAGCATGATCCTCAATATAAGCTTGTTGTTGCCCGGGATCATAAGGATGAAGCCGGATGGCTTCCTTCCTCACCCACGCGTTGTAACCATCGGCATCAAAACCGCTGCTATTGTAGCGTCCCAGGTTTTTCATGAAAACGGTGTCGTAATCGTTGGGTTCCAGATGTGCGAACTTTAAGGCATAGGAATAAGACTCGTCGTACTTCAGATCCGATTCCTCAGCCAGGTAACACATGGTCCCGATCAAGGTGGCTTCAGCAGCCAGCAAAGCATAGCCAAAATCCCTGCCATCGCGGATCTGCCGATAACCCGGCACGACCATAGATAGCAAGAGATCGCCTTTGCCAGTGGCGTTCAGGCAGCTAGTCAAAAGCAACAGTGCACATATAACCAAGCGATACTTCAACTTCACCTCCTAAAAATGCAGATCATAACCGATCATAATGCCATCAGCACCGTAGGGCGATGCGTGCAGCCTGCCATCGGTCTTCAGCACAGCTACATCCACCACACTGATAGCGCGGTTCAGGATCATGATTCCCAAAGCCAGAGTATGATTGATCTTGGTCCGTTGATGCTTCTTGCGCATATCCTTAAAGTTTTCCCAATGCATCTGGCTTTGCCACTGCCATGTCTCATCTCCTGTATATGTATTGGCCTGCATGTATGCCAGATATGCCTCTACATCGTTTTGATACAATACATAGTAGTTACGCGCCATCATATCCTGAAAATCATTGAAATCATCGCTGCTATAGTAATCCTGAACCACCTGATAATGACCCTGCCCCATATTGGGATTGACTCCTGCGTAATGCTGAGCGTATTTCTTGTAGGATTTTTTTTGTGCATCCATGTCGCTGGAAGTCTTGAAAAAGGCTGACATTGCCAGAGCTTCGGAGGCCAGCAAAACCATGCCCCTGTTTGTTTTTCCCAGCATCAATTCACCCGATCCGGGTAGTGCAGCGCTCATTCCTATATACAATATCTTGGATTCTGCCGCCAGAGTGCCGAATAGAGACAGGAGCAGCAGCATGATAATGGGTCTGGTCTGCATACTAACTTTCATCAGAACATCCAGTTTAGTCCCAAAGTGGGAGTTAATCTGTTTTCACGTATCTGCGCATAGTATTGAAAGCGGATACCCGTATCAGACAAGTAGTTTTTGTTTGCCTTTCGCGCCAATCTGATGGCATCCAGACTCGCCAGCAGATGGTTCCCCGCCAGAGTGAAACTGAGAGTTCTCGCCACGGCATATTCTGCCTTGGCCTTATCGCGCATTTTCACATACTCTTTACGCATGGGGCTGGACGCATGATTGTAGTTTTCTATGGGGATTTCTACACTATAGCCCAAGGCGTCATCGTCCCAGAGTGGGTAATTTCCTTGCCAGACCCAGCCGGGATTATCTTCGTGGCCACCGGGGTACCAGATCGGATCCAGCTCGACCCCAGCTTGATCTGTGGCGAAGTGATAATACCAATCCGCCCACCCAAACACATAATGAGGATATTTTCCAATGTCCTCATAAAAATGCTGCGTATTGTCCCCGTCCAGCCTGAAATAGCTACTTTCATAGATGTCAGACGCGTTCAAGCCCATAAGAATGCTTTCCACCCGATGCTGTCGATTGCGGTCATACCGCGTAGTCATTATGACCTGCCCATCGCCAAGAGTATACGCGATATCCTCGCCATTGGCATAGTGTTCGTAATCCTTGGCCTTATCTTTCCCTCGGTTGTTATACATAATGATCCCCGCGATCATCCCCACCTCGAGGATGGGGAAAACGTAGGTCGTAAATGAGCTTTTATCGGCATAGAACTGCCCCGCGCCAGGCAGTAACATCGAATAGATCATCGCCAGGCGGGCATCCTTCTTTTCATAATTTACTTTGATAAACTCAGGGTCTTTAATTTCCTGAGCGGGCTTCTCTTCTTCTTCCTCGCCCCACAACCAATCGTCGGTGTTCTGGGCGAATAGCATAGATCCTGCGATCATTAGCAACACAATGGTAATTACTTTATGCATTTAATCCTCATTTCTCCACTGCGAACTTGACTGTTTTGCTGTGCTTGGCATCACTCACATTGAGTATGTATACTCCAGAACTCCAGCTTCGGGCATCAATCTCCATCTCTTCGGGATTAGACACTGAATCACGGTCATTTTGGTAGATCAGATTTCCACTGATATCCCAGATCCTTACCTTGATACTCTCCCAGGACCCGGAAACCCGCAAACGAAATAACGGAGTCTTTACTGGATTTGGGTACACATAAGCCCGGATGGTAAAGTCTGGGGGAGGCATCCCTTCATCTGAGGCCGTAATACTGCCGCCAGAAGCGTTGTACCTTCCATTCCATAAGATCGGATCTTCAGCTACAGAATTCCGGCTGAGGATATTCACCCTGTTCCCCGCCACATAATACCAGATCAAGGCTTCATTGCCCGCATCATAATGCAGATAGTCCTCTTTTTCCAGAGTGGAGTAAGAATCCTGATATGGACGCAGCATAGCGTACTCAGGCTTCAATTGTCCATCCTTAGAAATGGCGATGTAGCCCTGCCCGCCCACCGGTAGATACAGCATGACAGTATTATCGACCTTCAGAGCCCTGCTATAACCATGTTCCTGGATAATCCGCTGGTCCAGATAGAGTGGAAACGAAGGTTCCAAAGCTCCATTTGAGCGCATCAGATAAGCACGATTACCCAAACCGAAGAAGACCATTACCGGGCCTCCGTCCATTTGGTAGAGAGCGGGTTG